>JBARPX010000176.1:0-27245 GCA_049643405.1 Candidatus Zixiibacteriota bacterium | reverse complement strand
AGCCGAAGTTCTACTTCAGCGAATATAATCAGGGGATCATGAGAACCCCGCACATTAAAATCAACCTCCTTTATGATCTCTACCTCTCTCCTCTGGAGCACTCCCAGGGTGACGCCGACGAGAATCTGTTTCAGGTTCACAAGGGCGAGGCCATAGTGAGAGGAGGCTATACCTTCACATTTCTGGGCTTTGACATGAGATCTCATGCCCAGACCGGCCAGATCAGCGTGGGAGCTATTCTGGAGGTAGAGCATAACGGAGAGAAGGCGACCGTGACCCCCACCCAGGTGATGGGGGGAATAGAGGGGGGACAGATCAAAAGGATGGCGCACCTCCCCGGTGGAGAGGATCATCTGGTGTTAGAGAGAATAGATGCCGATCGAAAGATCGTGATCCTCAGGTTGGTCTTGGCGGAAGAGAAGACCTCTGAAGAGCTTCTGGTGTTGAGCGTGGAGAAGAAGCCCCTGATCAATCTCTTCTGGCTGGGGACGGGGATCTTGATGTTGGGTCTTTCACTCGCAACCTATCGCCGAGCCAAGGAGATCAAGTCGCGCTAGTGCAGCCAGGACGGCTTCAAGATCGTATACTTAAAGTGAGTGGTCTGACTGCCTCTCGAAGAGAAAAGCCGGAAATGCAAGGATGAAAGGCGATCCTGCCGTGCGTGCGGAGGGATTAGGATATTTCGCCTTCAGTAAGGGGAGTTTGCTTCAGATGAGAACGAAACTCAGGCTCACGCTTCTTTTCGCCGGCTTGGTTTTTGCCACCGCTCTGGCACAGGGCCAAAGCGGGCAGGTCAAATTCGTTTACGGAGTGTGGGGATACTCAGACAGCCAGCCTTTCTCCAGCCCGCAGGGGATATTCTACGACCGCTGGAACAGGGAAATATACGTGTGTGATTCGGGAAACCATCAGGTGGTAATCTTTGACAGCACCGGTTTCCCTCTCTACCGATTCAATCACTGGCTCCGGAGAAGCGAGGGAGAGGAGAAGATCTTGGGTGAGCCGAGAAATCTGGTGGTCAGCAAAGCCGGAGACATCTTCTTGATAGACAACCTGACCGGGTTCGTGGACATTTTGGGCCAAAGGGGGAACTCGGTTGACAAGCTGATTCTGCAGGATATCCCGGAGTTTGAGAATGTGAAAATAAGGCCGGAGTTCCTGGCCATAGACACCCTGGATAATCTCTATGTGGCAACCAGCGGTGAGCGAGTGAAGATTCTGGTGTTTGATAAGAACCTCCATCTGACAAGCCATTTTGGCAGGAAAGGAGAGGAGGAGGGCGAACTCAAAACGGTCACCGGGCTGTGGGTCGATGACGAGGGGAGAATCTACGTCACCGATGCTGATGCCCACTTTTGCGTTCAGGTCTTCAGCCCGGAGGGCGAGTTCTTGTTGGGGTTCGGAGGCCACGATATCAATAGAGAGGATTTCTCGCTGCCCACCGGAGTGGTCACCACCGCTGACGGCACAATCTTCGTGGCGGATGAACTAAGGCAGGTAGTAAAGGCCTTTGATAGTGATGGCCAGTTTCTCTCCTGGTTTGGTGGATTTGGGGACGGGAGCGGGGCGATGAGGTATCCCAGAAACATAACCGGTGACGGAAACGGCGAGCTCTTCGTTGTAGAGAGAGTGGGAGGAAGATATCAAAAATTCGTTCTACGGAAGGACTGACCGGATCACCGCTGTCATTCCGCACTTCCCCATATCTCTTTAGAGTCTGGGCCTCTATCACCCCGCTGGTCGGCCGGATTTCCCAGGCCCGAGATCACAGGGATCTCAAGAAAGTCTGCAGATTAGCCCCACCGTCTATTAGTCCCAGCTTTCTCCTTATCTGGTCACGGTGTTTGTAAACCGTCCAGAGGGACAGATTCAGCGCTCCGGCTATCTCCTTGGATGTCATCCCGTTCTTTATCAGGCGACAGACCTCCAACTCTCTTGGGGATAGTTTGGTGTAATTGGCCTGGAGGAAACCGACAAAGGGGGAGACGATTTCCCTGAGGTCCTTTTCCAACATGTCGAAGATCCGATGCTGAAACGGCCGGGACGATTTTTTTAGCCTGAGTATGGTCGGAATTATTGCCTGTTCCACGTTGGCAACAATCTGCTGTTTTAGGGTATTCTTCTCACCGTCAATTCGATTGAGGATTTCGCCTAACGCAACGTTCTTTCTTTCCAGCGCTTCTCGCTCGATTTCCAGCTGCCTGGTTGTCTCTCTCAGCATCTCCTCGGCGCGCTGCCGCTCGATGATTCCCACCAGCACGTTGGCCACCGCGCAGAGGAACTGTGTTTCTCTTTCGTCGCGTCGATGTCCCTCCTTTAAGTAAAGATTGATCACCCCGAGCACCCTTTTGTCCGAGGCAACGATGGGGACACAGTAGTGACCGTGAGCAGAAATACCTTCATACTGGTTCTCGTGACGTTCATCGACGTGATCGGCAAACTCGATCCCTCCTGATTGGGCGGCCCGACCGCAAAGGCATTTGCCAAATGGCACGCGGGTGCACATGGCCTGCAGCGATTGGGGTAACCCTCGTTGAGCCTTGAGCACCAGCACCTCAGGCTCTTCCTCGACCAAGAAGATACCCCCCTTGGATTCGACTGCAAGCCAAGGGATGGAGACGATGCAGTCGATGATCCGTCTGAGCATCTCTTCCAGCGAAAGAGCCTCCAATGATAGCTGCAGTAACCTGTTCAGAACTGACTGGATATGGTGAGCACGCTGGATCTGCGCTTCCCCCATCTTGCGTTTGGTGATGTCGGTTAGAGAATCCAAGCCAGCCGGCTTGCCCTCCCATTCAATAGACACGCCATGGTTCTCCAGCCACTTGACTCTCCCCTGCTTGTCCACGATCCGAAAGGCGTATGCTTGCAGTTTCCCCTCACCTCCCATCCTCCTCTGGTGACTCTCTGCCACCATGCTCCTGTCATCCGGGTGGACTATATCAGCGAAGGGTTTGGAGATCAGTTCCTGTTTCGGCCATCCGGTGACTTCCGCTGCCTTGGGATTGAGATACTTGAGCATCCCATCCTGTATGACAATGATTCCCTGGCTTGCATTCTCCACCAGCAGGCGATACTTCTCTTCCGTCACGCCTTTCAAATCCCGCTCTGTGTCGAGAGAACGCATCGGCTCCTCGGTGCGCGTTCTTTCGCCCGACGCCCTTTCAGAGCCTTCCTCCGTTGATTCTCTCTGTTCGGATTTTTTTCTTGAAGATGACATGTTCGGCGCCTCCTTTCAGAAGTAGGCTTGAAACCAACCTGGTAGAATCTAGGTACAATATATTAAATTCATTCCCCAAAGCAAGACAAAACTGCCCGTGGCTGGATCGACCATTGTCACTACCTAATTAGTACCCGGTTTTCTCCTGTTGACGTATTTCGGTTTCGCTGTAACTTAAGTACAGAGGTGAGAAGTACACAGATTAACTGCCTGTGTCATTGAATTCGGGTCTGCTCATTCTTCGGAAGGCTCACCCGTAGAATGACTTAGGCCACAGAAAACTTCTGGTTGTATAGGCAGGACCCCCGTAGATATGCCGGTCCAGGAGACGAGGTAGAACCTTTGGTTAAGCAGAGTCATACGGAAGGGACATTTTCTTTCTCCCAAAGGAGGGTCTATGTAAGATGTTGTGGTTGAAGCAGAAGGACCTCAGGAGGAGAGTTTTCAGTTAGCACCTGAGGGGCTTGTAAGGTTACTCAGTTGGCCCATTCTTTCACTATGAGGAGGAAGGAATGAAAGAGAGAAAAGAAAGGTATTTCGCAAGGCTGGTGATATTCGCCGTGGCAGCGGTCCTAATTATATCTTCTGTGGCCATAATGGCATATACGGCGGATAAGGAGAAACCGAAACTCACCACAAGCTTCAAAAGGGACGTCATCCCTGCGAGTACACCAGGTACCCCGAGCTTTAAGTCCACAGACCCCATCATATGGAACAACGGCGGCACAAGCTCCGTTTCAACCCTGTTTTCGTCACAGAACGATGCAATGTACCCGTTCGTCTCGCAGATGGCGGATGACTTCCAATTCGCCACGGATATGCTGGTGACAGACGTCCACTGGTGGGGCGGTTTCTGGGGCGGGACCGCGTTTGATCCCTGCGATTTCTACATTTACTTCTACGCAGACGACGGTACCGGTAATGCACCTACCGGTGGTGGGATGGGTGATCCCGCGCCCACCGCACTGGCGACTTATCACTTCGTAGGAGTGTCGGGGTTGCCCCTGGATCCTAATGGCTTCTATGAATACGATGTGGATTTGAGCCCACCTTTCTCTGCTGCTGCGGGTGTGAAGTACTGGGTAGCCATTCAGGCCGATTTCCCTTACCCGCCGCAGTGGGGCTGGACGAACACGAGCGGGATCCAGCTACATAACGCAGCGCAGGGTTTCCCGTTTCTGGGCATACCCTTCTGGACCGACCCTGACCCGGATCTGGTTGACATGGCATATTACTTAACCGGTCTGCCGGATGAAGAGGAGTGGCCCAACCACAAGATGCATTTTCCGCAGTTGCCGGACGAGATCGGCTGGGACGTGAATGCCACCTATCCCAAAATCTTAGCCGACGACTGGCAGTGTTCGGAAACCGGCTATGTCACCGACATCCACTTCTGGGGTTCGTGGAAAGACACGGACGGCGATCCCTGGACCGACGATGCCGGCCATATTCTCTACTTCATCTTCAGCATCCATTCGAATATACCGGCAGATAGCGACACTCCCTGGAGCAGGCCCGGCGAGCTGCTGTGGGAGAGGATAGACTCGACCGCCATCACACCCATCGACCCGCCCACGCTGGAAGGCTGGTATGATCCAAACACCGACCTGACTTTCTACAACGACCATGTCCCCTACTGGCGGTACGATTACGTGGACATACCGGATCCATTCTTTCAGTACCAGGACTCCATATACTGGCTGAACATCTCCGCGGTCTTAGAGGATACTTTTTACCACTGGGGTTGGAAGAATTCCCGGGATCATTTTATGGACGATGCGGTCTACACCGACGACACCCCTGGCACGCCCGTGCCCTGGATAGAAATGTACGAGCCGCCGAGAGCGAACTGGTTTGACGTCTACTTCAACTCGACCGGAGAACCGGAAGACATGGGATCAACCAACCACTACGGCGACGGATGGTATTTCTACCCGCTGTATAACTGGTGGAACATGTGGTTCTACGATAACCCGTTCGTCTACAACCCCAAACATATCTGGCTCGAATTCAATGTCGATCCGGTCGGTACTAACCCCTATGCCGAGTTTGCCATCAACTGGTCAACCGACCTCTGGTCGCTGGAGGGTGTGCCCGACAGGCCGCCGCTTCCAGGAGAAAACGAGGACCTCTATATAGGGCGTCAGCAGTTTGAGGTGGTTCCAGGTCCCAACACCATTGACTTCTGGATTAACGACTACAACCCGGAGTGGGTCTCCATCGATTTCAGAGCACAGGACGTCGTCATCAACGGGTGGATCTGGCACGAGTGCGTGCGAACGTCGATGGATCTGGCGTTTGTGATCACCGGTGGGGATGTGCCGCCGCCTGAGGAAGACTTCGGCGATTGCCCGGATGCACCCTATCCGACGCAGCTTGCCAGCAATGGCGCCAGGCATACCATCGTACCGGGCGTCTTCATGGGTGCTGCTATCGATCCGGAGCCTAATGGTCAGCAAAGCCCGGATACGCTGGGTGACGACAACGATGGCAATGATGACGAGGACGGCGTGGTGTTCACCACACTGGCAGTGGCTGGTAATCCCGCAACCGTTAAGGTCACCGCACCTGTAGCCGGATTCCTGGACGCCTGGGTTGACTTTGACGCCGACGGTGACTGGGCTGATGCTGGTGAGAACATATTCGCCAGCGTGGCAGTGGCTCCCGGAGTTAGCTTCCTGACCTTTACCGTGCCGGCAGTAGCTACTGCCGGCATAACTTACAGCCGCTTCAGATTCAGCACTGCAGGCGGTCTGACTTATACCGGACCTGCCCCTGATGGGGAGGTGGAGGATTACCGGGTATTCATCCTCCAGCCCATACAGGATGACAAGATGCACTGGCCCCAGCTGCCTGATCTGGACAACACCGGCATGGACGTTGACATGTATGAGTTTCCGTTAGCAGATGATTTCCTCTGCATCGAGACCGGTAAGATATTAGACGCCCACATCTGGGGTTCATTCG
Source organism: Candidatus Zixiibacteriota bacterium (assembly GCA_049643405.1). Classification (GTDB taxonomy): domain Bacteria; phylum Zixibacteria; class MSB-5A5; order MSB-5A5; family SM1-73; genus SM23-73-3. The sequence continues at coordinate 21,058 of JBARPX010000176.1, read as the reverse complement.
CGGACGACATCCTGCCCGCCGGCGGACCGGGCGCCTTGACCTTCCAGGTCGAGATTTGGTCAGATGTCACTGCAGCCGATAACCCATATGGACCCTGGAGCATGCCCTGGGAACTCCTCTGCGCCTACACATTCGTCCCCGGTGAGTATGACGCCTATCAGGTGGGTGATAATAACCCCGAGGACTGGTTCGATCCCGTGACGGGCATATGGATGGATGACAACCACCTCAACGTCTATCAGTACGATTTTTACTTCGACGAGGCCATAGCCTGCACACAGGACAGCGGGACCATCTACTGGCTGGTGGTGCAGGATCTCTCGGCGCCAACTGATTACATCATTGGGTGGAAGACCACCGAGTTCCATCGTCGCTTCATGGACGATGCCTGCTACTGGGCTCCGGCGGGTAGCTGGATGCCGATGTTCTATCCACCAGGGCACGAGTATTACCTGCCTCCGCCTCAAGAGGAAACCCTCGATCTGGCATTCGTGATCACCGGCAAGCCGACTGTCAAATGCGGCGACGTGAATAACGACGGCATAATTAATGTCGGCGATGTAGTTTATCTCATCCAGTACCTGTATAGAGGCGGCCCGGTACCTATCCCGCGGATATGTGTGGGAGACGTCAACAATAATGACATAGTGGACGTCGGTGATTTGGTCTATCTGGTCACCTACCTCTACAAAGGCGGCCCGGCACCTGATCCCGACTGCTGCAACCCACCGTGGGGTAAGTAGGTTTGAACCTCTCCCCCTCTCCATTTCCTGGAGAGGGGGACGGGGGGTGAGGTGAAGGATGATAGGCGGGGTTCAGCCGCCTGACGAATTCACTGTACGGATTCACCGAGATAGAAAAGGGTGGACGCTCAAAAGGGCGTCCACTTTTTTTATTCCCTCCCCTGACCCCTCCCATCAACGCACGCCCATACGGGCATACCAAGGGAGAGAAGAGATAAGACGACTCACCTGCCCGCGGGCAGGGTTGTTCTACACGGCGCGGCCGTCGGTCTCTTCTAATTTGCCGATATAGATCCCGAACCGGTCCCCGCCCGGGGAGGCAAGAGTCACTCGATTGGAAGGGATCAGTGGGACCGGAGATGAGTCCGGGAACTAATTCCGTTGTCTACCAGATCTAGTTTGCGCCTGGTTAAGCCTATTCCATTTTATCTTAGCCAAAAAAAGCGAATCTTCGTGGATCGCGGCGCTCAATCCCCGTAAAACCTTGTCTCGTTGACAGTTAGCCAAGCGGCCCCAATGTGGCCTTGTTACGTCTCGACCAGGCAAGTCATATTCAGAGTCTCCATAAGATTTTTTAGTATTGACAAAACTGGCGATGTAGTGTATTATTAGACTAAAGGGTAATGATTTAAGTGCGTGCGCACCCGGTCAGGAAGGACTCATGAGATTGCGCGGCTGCTTATGCTACTGATGAGATTATGTCACAAGCAAGCCCGAGCAAAACTTGGCGGGGGCTTTGATCAGACAGTTAACCTGTCAGTTTTTTAACAAAAGGAAAAGACGTTGAAGAGATTGCTTTTTGCGCTTGTTGCCACTCTGTTCCTGGCGGTTCCTGCCCTCATAGCGGGTGACTATCACACCGGCACTACTTTAGAGTGCTCTGAATGTCACGTCATGCATGGTTCGCAGGCCCACGGGTACAACGTCAGTGGCGAAGGGACCTTCACTTCTATCGGTGCGAGCGCTCCTTACGAATACCTATTGCGGGACGAGGTGAATAACCTGTGCTTGAGTTGCCACGATGGTCAGAGCTCTGCACCAGACGTTCTGGAGGCAAAAGCCGGGCTTGGCGTTCGGCAAGCCGGAGCTTTGAACCGGGACGGTGCCTCTCCCTATTATCATGCTGACGGTCATACCCTGGATGCCACGGATGTGGCTCCGGGCGGCACCTGGAAGGCGGATTCAGCCAGCGGGCTGCACTGCGGACACTGTCACGATCCGCATGGAGACCCGGGATCCGGAAGTCCGGATACCACCGGTTTGGGTCAGTATCGAAACCTGCGAGCTGATCCGGGCGGAACTTCCAGTAAATGGATGCTCTATGCGGTCGGGACCAATGACGTTAACGTACCGGTCTTCGAACGATCCGCAACTGGCGGGAGTCATTACCGTCACACCAACGTCGATTTCAACGAGCCCTTGACGGACGGTTCCTACTATGGCGCCTGGTGTCAGGGATGCCACACTAACTTTCATGGCAGCTCAGGTTCCGCCAACATGGGCGGCTCGGGAGGCACCGCTTGGCTGCGCCACCCCAGTGCCGATGCCGATATCGGTGCTGTCGGAGGCATTCACTCCAGCGCCAGTCTTTTTGCCGGCTACACCAACAAGGTCAAGGTGATGACTGCCACCGAGGACTGGGACCCAGATTCCACCGCCGCGGTCACCGACCATACACCTTCATGTTTCTCCTGCCATAAGGCTCACGGTAACCAGAATTCCTTCGGCTTGATATTCATGAAGGGGACTGGAACCGTGGATGAGGAGGGTGACGACGGGACCGAGGTCAGGGATTTGTGCAAACAGTGCCACGTCCAAGGGCAGGGCTGACAGCTCATTTGGCCGATCTACTCGTGCGGACAGAGGGGTAGCCTACGACTCCTCACAGGACCAGCACGGCTTCCTCAGCCTTTCGGCTTAGTCCGCATTCTTAGTCTGTAGATTCACGAAATCAAGGGTTTGGGGCGGCCGTCGGTTCCTGCTCCTTCGTGGGAATGAGTTGGGCTTTCTCCATCTGGGTGAGACAACGTGACTACAATGTGAATTGGCTGGATTTTCCCGGTTAGAAATCAGATGGACCGCAGATAGGTCCTGAGGTTGGTGCCGTCCTTTACCAATCCCAGTTTTTTTCTTATCAAATCCCGGTACTTGTAAACGGTCAAGAGCGACAGATTCAAGGCTTCGGCTATCTCCTTCGAGGTCATTCCGTTCTTTATGAGGCGGCTAACCTCCAGTTCTCTTGGAGACAACTTGGCGTGATCTCGGCTGATGGTATCGACGAAAGGCGAGACGATTTCCCTCAGATCCTTCTCCAGCATCTTGAAGATCGGTTCTTGAAAGGGCTTGGAGGATTTTCTCAGCCGGAGCAGGGTGGGGATGATGGCCTGTTCGACATTGGCGACCAGCTGTCGCTTCAGAGCATCTTTCTCCGAGTCGATTCGCTCCATAATCTCACCTAACGCAATATTCTTCCTTTCCAGTGCTTCCCGCTCAAACTTGAGTTGGTCCGCGGTTTCAATTATCGTCTCCTCAGCCCGCCGACGCTCGACGATTCCCGCCAGCACATACGCTGCGGCATTCAGGAATTCCTCTTCCTTCTCATCACGGGGATGACCTTCCTTAAGATAAAGAGTAAATACCCCCAGTACCTTCCTGTCGGAAGACATGATAGGGACACAGTAGTGTCCGTGAGGGTCGATTCCTCGATATCTGATGTCGTGACGGTCATCTAGGTCGCCAGCGAACTGAATCTGGCCTGATTTTGCCGCTCGCCCGCAAAGACATCTTCCGAAGGCGACGCGGGCGCACTCGGTCTGCAGCTGCGGCGCCAGCCCTCGCTCCGCTTTCATCACCAGCTCCTCAGGTTTATCCTCAACCAGGAAGATGCATCCCCGGGATTCAGTCGCGAGCCAGGAAACGGAGATCATATGGTCGATTGCCCGCCCCAGTATCTCTTCCAGAGAGATATCTTCTAGCGAGAGATGCAGTAGTTCATTCAGAACCGACTGAATATGATAACTTCGCTGAATCTCTTCCTCCGCACGTTTGCGCTCTACTATTTCGCTTTGAAGCTGCTCGTTTGTCGTTCTGAGCTCAAGCGTGCGCTCCTTGACCAGTTCCTCGAGTTGCTCGCGATATTTCCTTAATTCCTCCTCTTGGTGCTTGCGCTCGGTGACATCTCTTATGGTGTGGATGAGCGCTGCAGGTGAACCATCTTCATCCAACACCGGAGAAGCAGTGGCGATAAAATGTTTTTCCCCTATCGTCAATTCGCCAAACTTCGGTTGCCTCGTCCTCACGCTCTCAGGGCACGGGCACCCATCCACAGGGGTACGCTGACCGTGAACACATTCGCAGCAACTCCTTCCTATTACTTCCTCCGGTCTCTTACCCAAGCACTCGCCACCTGCCCTGTTGAGCCGGATGATCTCCAGGTCAGGTGATATCAGAGCTACGAAGTGAGGGATAGCGTCGAATGTCTGCTGCCAGTCTCTGGCAGTTCGTTCTGAGTCCTCCGGTTTTCCCCCGGGTTTCCCCGAACGCCTGACGGCCGCCCCGGTATCGCCTGCTCTCTTCCTGGAGTGCCCAACCTGCGTCTTTCTCTGATTGATTCTCTTTTTCCTCGATGACATGGCTCTCGTTTCCTTTCGGAATGACATCATGTGTCAGGTTCCTGCTATCTATGTAAGAATATATACAATATTCATACCAAAGCAATACAAAAAATGCGTCCCTTCCTACCGACGGCGGTCCACGAAAAGTGGCTTTCAATCCTCTCCAACCGAAAACCGTACGTTCCCGCATCGGATGTGATCTGAGCGCAGGGATACGTGGCCACATAACTCTATGTCGTATAGGCACATAGCCCTAACCATAACTCGACCGACCGAAACAAAGTTGACTCAGTATGCCTCTTACTTAGTTCTTATACGATTTATTCCTATTGACAATTGGAGTTTTGTGCGTATCATAGTGTTGGCCGGGATATACCGGTACAAGTAGGATCAGTAAGAAGAGAGCTAATTGATGACGCCATTTGACAGACTAGCGAGGTCCAGTTGAATGGCCAACTTGATAACCCTTTAGCGAGAGGAGGAGGAGGTGAAAAGATTTCTCATTCCGGCTGCAATAGCCTTGCTTCTAGTAGTTCCGGCTCTAATGGCCGGGGACTACCATTGCGGCAGTGATCTGATCTGTTCCGACTGTCATGTGATGCACTATTCGCAGGCGCATGGCTACAACTCTGACGGCACGGGTTCCTACACTGCTTTAGGTGCCGGAGGTCCATTTGAATACCTCTTGCGCGACGACGCCAACGGTCTGTGTTTGGCCTGCCACGAGGGTGGACCGGATATAGACGTTCTTAAGGCCAATACCGGGTCGCAGGTTCGTCAGGCTGGAGCCTTGAACGAAGGTAACACTACTCCCTACTTTGATGCGACGGGTCATACCTTGGGCTCCACAGACGCAGCGCCGGGTGGCACATGGGAAGATACCACCCTAGGGCTGCAGTGCACCGATTGCCATGAAGCCCATTGTGATGCAGGATCCGCAAATCCGGACACCTTCACCAACAATGGTCAGTACCGAAACTTAAGGTCTGATCCGGGCGGAACTTCCAACAAATGGGTGCAGTATGCCATCGGGACCAACGATCTCAACGTGCCGGTTTACGAGCTAGCTGCTAAGGCCTACGACGTCGACAGTGTCTTTTTCAACGAGCCCTTGACCAGTGGCTCTTATTATGCCGATTGGTGTAAGGGGTGTCACACTGACTTTCATGGTAGCGCAGGTGACGCTAACATGGGCGGCTCGGGTGGTACCGAATGGCTGCGTCACCCCACTGCCGACGCTGACATTGGTGGGGTCGGTGGTGCTCACTCCAGCGCTGCCGTGTTTGGCGCCTTGACCAACCACGTCAAGGTGATGACTGGCACCGAGGACTGGAGCCCGGATTCCACCGCCGCGGTCACCGACCATACACCTTCATGTTTCTCCTGCCATAAGGCGCACGGTAACCAAAACGCCTTCGGTCTGATCTTCATGAAGGGAACCGGAACGGTGGATGAAGAGGGTGACGACGGCACCGAGCTCAGGGATTTGTGCAAGCAGTGCCACGTCCAGGGCTAATTCAGCCAATGGTTGTTTTAGGAAAGGGGCACCGAATTCTGGTGCCCCTTTTTCAATGCGTCAGAGGCCACCGGTTTTGCGGGGTCCAGAGTGTAACTCAAAAGAACGAAGTCCTCTGCCTGACGTGCCACAGAGTTCTCGGTCACAAGATCTTGGGGATGGTTCTGCTGGTTGCTGTCGAAGCCACACTGCGTGAATCTTCGCATCTTAACCTCCCTCTTGAGTTGTCGGCGTGGAGAGATTGGCTCTTCTCCTCTTCCAAGGGGCCGCTAAATGTGAGAGAGAGAAGAAATGCGTCAAGCAACCCTGGTTTCAGAGCGACTCTCCCCAGACAAACTTGGCCGTACCAAATCCTTGACTGGTGGGCTGGGGGACAAAAGGCCTTTCTGACGTTGTAATGAGATCCCATGATTTGAAAAGAATGGTTGACATTGTGGAGCGACCGCATCTATATTTCGGAGTCGACGTCTTGGGAGAGACCTATTGCTAATCGGTCATTTAACTACCGGAGTTTCGCAGCATTTCAGATGGTCACGTGAAACGAGCCGAGGAGACATTTGGCTTGTTTAGCCAGATCATGAAGGATGTATGATTAAGAACCTGAGATCATTCTACCCGGTAGCGCTGACGATTCTGGTCTTCGCCGTTATCGCCTGCAAGTCTCCCGTTCAGGAATTGACCATATCGGTTACTCATCGGGTCTTTTCGGACTACTACGAGGAATTGCAGATTAGAATGGGCGAGAAGTACCAGCTTTCGGATACCGATTACTTCATCAAAGCTGTCGATTTCGTACCGGATTTCGCCATAAACTCATCCACCGGCGAGGTGGCCTCCCGCTCGGACAGCCTGAAGAACCCGGCGGTCAAGCTTATTATCTACAAGGGGAAAGAGAAGGTGGAGGAGGTTTGGGCGTTTCAAAAGGTCCAGGCACCTCATTTTTCCCGGCAGTCGATGCTGGGCTTTAAGCTGCTTGATTTCAAAATCGAGGATAAGTTCAGGAAAGTTGAAGATAAACCTGACAAAACCGATTAAGAGAATATGCGGATTAGAAGATCCTTCATTCTCATAATCATCTTTTCTTACTTGGCCCTTTTAGGCATCTTGGTTTTATCTCCACAGGTTTCCTCAAAAACCAAGGAATGCTATGACTGTCACAAGCAGGCCAAGAAGGATTTTGACAAGAAATTCGTGCATCGGCCGGTCAAGAAGAAAAACTGCAAGGGATGTCACGAAAGCCATGGTTTTGCCCAGAGGCTGGTTCTGAAGGAGACCGGCTCGGCTCTCTGCTTTGATTGCCACAAGGATTTGGAGGAGAAATATCTCAAGGGGATCGCTCATCATCCGGTCAAGGAGGGCAAGTGTTTTTTCTGTCATGACCCGCATGCTTCCGAGGAGAAGTTCTTGATCAGAGAGACGGAGGCTGTCTCCCCCTGCTTTGTCTGCCACGACGAGTTGGAGCAAAAGACAAAGGAGCAATTCCTTCACGATCCTTTTGCCAAGAATGAATGTGCAGTTTGCCATGCGGTTCATAACTCTGAGTTCGAGGGATTGCTGACGAGTGAAGAAAAGGAACTCTGCTTTTCCTGCCACGATTCCCAAAAGGAAGAGTATCTCTCACTCCACCCCCCGGAGAAAACCGACCTTCTGAACTGCACCGACTGTCACGACCCGCATTCCTCGTCCGCAGCGGGACTCGGAGGTTCGTGGGCACACTCTCCCTTCCTGGAGGGTGAGTGTGACGTGTGTCACTCTCTTCCCCAAAAAGGGGAGAAGCCGGAACTTGGTGGGACGGCGGAGGAGATTTGTCTCTCCTGCCATTCCGATGTCGACGAGGAGCGGGGAAAGGAATACGCTCATCCCCCGGCCGTGGAGGGGGAGTGCCTGAGTTGCCATCAGGCACATTACTCCGGCCACAAGCCTCTGCTGGCTCAAGACCCCAAGGAGCTTTGCCTGGAATGTCACGGGGACCTTTCCGAACAGATGGAGGATAAAAGCGTTCACCTGGCGTTTGAGCAGGGGGAATGCCCCAGCTGTCATCAGCCGCATGGATCGGAGAACGAACATCTGGTCAAAACGGACTCCGATGAGTTGTGCCTTTCCTGCCACGGAAAGATAAAGGAGGCTCTGAGCAATCTGGAATATCCTCATGCTGGTGTGGAAGCCGTTGGATGCCTGGGGTGCCACCGGGCCCATAGCTCGGGGGAGCGGACTCTCCTAACGCAAACCGAACGGACCCTGTGCCTGGAGTGTCATTCGGAGGAGGAAACCAAGGCCGAGAAAGATTTTGTACACCTTCCTTTCGAAAGAGGAGACTGTTCCTCCTGCCACGATCCCCATGCGGCAGATAATGCCGACCTGGCCAAGATCCCGGAGCCAAAACTGTGTTACTCCTGTCATAGTGAAATCTTCAAGAAAATGAAGCTGGAGGTGAGGCACTCACCCGCAGAGGACGGGCAGTGCGGTAATTGTCATTCAGCTCACTCAGCTGAGCATCCAGGACTTCTCTCTTCGTCCCGGGAGGAAGCGTGCTATCAGTGTCATGGCGATAAGCAGGAGGAGTTTGACCAGAAGCACCAACACACCCCCATAGAGACGGGGGAGTGTGCCGGGTGCCACGATCCACATGGATCTTCGAACGAAAGCCTGCTCAAAGGACAAGGGGCCGCGTTGTGCTATGCTTGCCACCAGCAGGAAGCCGAGACCTTCAGCCAGGGGATAGTCCACCAGCCGGTGGCGGAAGGCCAGTGTGAGACCTGTCACGATCCCCACGCATCGGGCAATCCCAACCAGCTAGTGGAGTCTGTCGCTTCCTTGTGCGGCTATTGTCACGATACCGGCTCGCCAGAGCTGGTGGAAAAACATGGAGGCTACCCTTTAGGGAATGCGAGATGCAATGCTTGTCATGATCCCCATTCCTCCGACCAGGAGGGACTGATAAATAAAGTCAAACACCCGCCCTTTGCGGCGGCCGCCTGCGATGGTTGTCACGAGCCCCCGGATACTTCGGGGGCGGTCAAGCTGGTGGAATCGGGGAACGATCTCTGTTTCTCCTGTCACCCGGATTTCGAAGATATCCTGAGGAACAGATTCGTGCACGTCCCGGCACAAACCGAGTGTGCATCTTGCCACGATCCTCATGCAGGAAATCAAGAGCTGATGGTAAAAGAGGAGGTCCCGGAGCTGTGCTTCCAATGTCATCCGGATCAGGAACAGAGCTTTGCCCAATCCTCGGTTCACAGCCCGTTCAAGGAAAAAAAGTGTTTCGGCTGTCACGAAAAACACTCCGGGGAGCATGAGCTTCTGTTGAAAGACTCCAAGAAGGAATTGTGTTTGAGTTGTCATCAGGGTTTGGCTGAAAGATTCAAAACGGAGAAACTTCACCTGCCGGTCGGGCAGGGGAAGTGCGGTGACTGTCACGATTCACATGCGCAAGATAACGAATTTATGTTGCAGCTTCCGAAAAGAGAAATCTGCCTGAAGTGTCATGAGATCAATACGGCGAGCTTTAAGACCCAACACTCCAACTTTCCCATGCAAGGGGTCGATTGTGTGAACTGCCACGATCCCCATTCGACCCCCAGAACCAGCGTGGCGCTGCTTTATCCGGAGAGCCATCCACCTTTTGCCGAAAAACGGTGCGTCTCCTGCCACAAGTCCAAGACCTCGGTGGCCACCAAGGCATCAGGCAAAGGGCTGTGTTTGATGTGTCATGCAGAGAAGATAAATGAGTTTAAGAAGCCAACCGTTCATCCTCCGGTGAACGAGGGAGAGGAATGTCTGAACTGTCACTCCCCGCACACCGCTTACACCAAGACCCTGTTGAATGCTCCCACCAAGAGATTTTGCTTTCAATGTCACGAGAAGGATGCGTTCTTCAGAACACAGGCTCATCCACCGGCCGTAGAAGATTGTCTCGGCTGCCACGTGCCCCACTCCACCGAGAACAGAGACCTTCTGACCTTGGGAAACGTGATGGATCTGTGCGGAGAGTGTCACGCCAGTGTAGATACCACGCACCTTCACCCCATGGGGGGCAACGTCAAGGATCCCAGAACAGGAGAGATGTTGGTTTGCACCGGTTGTCACCAGCCTCACTCCTCGGACTTTGAGCCATTGCTGATTCAGGAAAAGACCAGAAGACTGTGCGTACGGTGCCACAAAGGATAGAAGCGTCTTAAATCTCCTTATGGAGCAAGGAACATTTGGAAAAGAACAAGAGAAAAAAGTACTTCTTGAGTGGAAGTGCTCAGCCCAGACTTCTCCTGGGAGTTGCCGCTCTATTTCTGATCTTGGTAGTGATCGCCGGGGGCCTTTTTTATCTCCTGGCCAATAAAGAACTCTCCACCGAATACTACAAGGCTCACTCAACCTTAAGGCATGTGATGGAGAATCTTCTGCCCTGGCTTTTACTGGTGAATTTCCTGGGAATGGTTGTGGTACTGTTTCTTGCTGTTTTTTACACCCACAGAATCGCGGGGCCAACATATCGTATACAGCAGGACCTAAGGAAGATAGGCCAAGGAATTCTAACCACCCGGGTGAGGACCAGGAAAAAAGATCAATTAAAAGAGTTGGAATCCGAGATTAATAAAATGACCGAAGAACTCGGACAGACTATCCGGGAGATGAAGGAGGATTTCCTCAAGCTGGAGAGTAACCTGGGGAAATTGGAAAAGGCCACAAAGACCAGAGAACTGCCTGATCCGCAGTCACATCAGCTCTTGGATAGAACCAGGTCTTGCCTGGAAAGAATAAATAGGAGGCTGTCTTTTTTTAAAACCGAGTGATCGTCGCAAGGGGGGGGTCAAACCGGTGACCGTTTCGAAAAAGAGCGGGCTCATTCTTTTTGTTTTCTTGTGTAGTCTCGTCTCTGCCCAGAGCGATCTTTCAGATGATTCGTCCGGGCAGAGTGACAAGCCCACCACCAGCCCGCATACGGAGGAGGCGAAGTGTTCTTTGTGCCACCAGGGACCCTATCAAGAAAAGGAGAGCATCGATCAGACTCTATGTCACAGGTGCCATAAACTAGAGAAGTACAGAAAGAAGAGATATAGACACAGTATGGAGAAGGGCTGTTCTTCCTGTCACCAAAATCATCGGCCTAAAGCAGAGCCACTGCTCAGAGGAGATCCCATCGATGTGTGCGCGGCTTGTCATGAAGCGATCGTGAGTGAAAGAACTCATCCCTTGCGGGTTAGAGACCCCAACACCGGAGGAGAACTGACCTGCACCTCCTCCTGTCACGACGTGCACGGCACCGATTTCAAGTTCCTCTGCGAGTTAGAACCAGGGCGGGAGCTGTGCGTAAGTTGTCACGAGGATTTCAAATAAGGAACAGAAAGGTCAAACTTGCCGCGAAAACCTGGGAAAATCCTTCCTGACAGGCATTCTCTGATGAAGAACCAGATGAGAAGATGGATCATCATATTCACCATCGCAGAAGTCGTGGTACTAATCTGGGTGGTGACTCTACCGGGCGGGGAGTGGCACACCGGCTCCGACTTGGTCTGTTCGAAGTGTCATGTCATTCATTACAGCGGGCAGGGTGGAGTTGAGGCAGGCGGGCCTTTTACTTACCTGCTTTCTCATTCAAGCATAAATGGGCTGTGCTTGAGCTGTCACGATGGAAGTGATCCCGCTGCGCCGGATGTGTTCGCCGCGGTTACCATGTATGATGCAAGCGGTGACGAGCACTCCGCAGCCGGATATTTCGCTGCCGCAGACGTGGGCTCAGATAGCGCACATAATCTGGCTGTCACGGATTTGGTGCCTCTCCGTACCCCTTCCGCCAATATGGCCTTGAGTTGTGCCAGCTGCCATGATGTGCACGGTAATGGGAATTACCGAAACCTGGTCTCCGACCCGGACAGCTCCGGCTCGGGAACCAATCTGGTCTTGGGGACAGACATATTCGAAGGAGTCGCGCCGGCGGTGCCTCCAACTCCGGAAGGGAGCGCAGCCGCCTACAAGTCATCCAACATCGGATACCGGTCAAATCTCTCTTCCTGGTGTGCGGAATGTCATAATCTCCTGGCGACCAACGAAAATGGTGTTGCCCCGGCTCATTTTAAGAGACATCCTTCGGAAGTAGGCTTGGATCTCGCTGGCGGTCATACCGACCCTTCCAACTGGGCGGCTGGTGACAGTCTGGGCTTTGGAACTGCAACCGGAGACGGCACAGAAGGCGTTCCCCGGCTGCGCTTTCAGGAAGCAACTGCCACGGATTATAGCTCGGCGAAAACAGTGGCATCAACCAATCAGGTTTTCTGCACCAGTTGTCATCTGGCACATGGTGGTAGGTATCTCTCCTGCGCAGTTTGGCCTTACAAAGTTCTGGACGCCGATATGTATTCTCCCTGCCAACAATGCCACAACCAGTGACGATTATGGAAAAAAGACTACTGAAATATCTGGGAATCCTGGGAACTTGTATTCTACTTCTTTTCGCCTCCCGCTATTTTGCCGTAGGGAAAGGGGGAAACTACAACTATTCCCCTCATGCCGACTCAACATATGGGGTCTTAAGAGACAGCGGTTTTCCTCGAGGTGATTGCAGTCAATGTCATACCCAGCACGACGGAGCCTCGCCTTTTGATTTCTGCCTCTTTGCTGATAATACCAACTCTCTGTGTTATACCGGAAGCTCATGTCATTCCAGCACGCCGTCGGGATATCCGGCCCAAGAGACCGATCGTATGCCGGAAGGCTCCACCTATCCCGGATACTTCGAATATAATTCGGGAGGGACAAAGATCAAAGAGGTGGACAATCGCAAGCGATGGCCTGGGCAAATAGTCTTTGAGAATTCCAACACCTGGACAGCAGGGAAATACTACTCTCCTCATCGCAACGACGCGGACATGCCAGACCGGGATGCCAGTGGCTATGGCCTATGCAAAAACTGCCACAATCCTCACGGTACGGCGAATTACTTCGACATGCTGGACACCACCTATCTGAACATTCAAGGCTTCCAGTTAAGCGGAAGACCACCCAATTATCAGCTTTGCTTTGAATGCCACAGCTCTGCGGGCCCGGCGAATATGGATCAGGCGAGTAAGTATATCGCCGACTACTACGATCAATCGGTGAATGATGATCAGGAGTCCGGGCACCAAATCAAGACCACACAGGGATATGTTACGGCCGGAGATAAGCTCCCATGTTACGATTGCCACAATCCTCACGGCTCCCGGGGCAACGACGGAGCGCAGCCCAATGCTTACCTGCTGAGCGACCAGCGCTCGGGCTGGTCCGGCTTAGACAGCATTAAAACCAGCAATTATCAGGTTCGAGAATTCTGCTTTGGGTGTCACAAGTCTTCAGATAATCAGGGTGGAGGAGAGGTGGAAGGGATAACCATGTCAGCACTCCCCAGCGCACAGGTCCACACTTACGGCGATGCCACTCACTGCTATGACTGCCACGGTGGGAGCTACTCAAGCCCAACCTCTCGCAACATTCATCATCCCAGTCCGGGGGGAGATTGTATCAGCTGTCATCAGTATGCCCAGGACGGCGGGGACGGCGCGCCCACAAGAAGAGAGATCACAGGCTCAAGTGGGGAGTTCGGGAAAAACTCGCATCATGTTTCGGATGGAACCGCAAGCGAAGTTGTTGCCAATGAAGACTGTGGGGTCTGCCATATGGAGGGCAGCCCTTCCACCGGACAGATGGATGCGACATATCATCAGAATAACCTGGTGAACCTTCGTGATCCAGACACCGGAAACTCCCTAACGTCGTTTGTCGTTTTCTCCAGAGACACCTCCACCAACGTTCTGGAGAGCTGGGTGACCAACGTTCAAAACAATCTGTGTCTCAAATGCCACGACTCCAACGGAGCCTCCAGTGCCAATGCTCAGACTCCCGGGGCCACGGCCCAACAACCCTTCACCTCAAACACAAGAAATGCACCCAATGTTTTTGATCTGCTGAATCCGGCAAACAGTTTCCACCATGCGGTGCGTGGTGTCGGAGACAATCTGTACTGCACCTCCACCGACACCAACGGCAATGTCATCACCATGGAGTCTCCCTGGAATCAGATCGCAGATTCCCATGATTTGATATCCTGCTTCGATTGTCATATTGCCAATGCTCACGGAGGAGACTCCACCGGGATGCTGAGAGAAGAAACCCACTACAAAGACGCTACGGTGCATGCGGATTTTGACATTGGCATGAAGAATCTCTGCATCCGCTGTCACAAAGCTTCCGTCTATGTGGTCGGAGGTGCCGGCAGTCGGCTTGGAACAGATCACGGCAGAAGTTCTCATCAGGCGGCAAGTGACGGTGGCAGGAGTGACTATGGATGCCGGGGATGTCATGCCGGAATTTACGACGATGATGGGAATACATCATGTGACAATGGCTCAGCTGTGGCTGTGGTACACGGAGGCGATTTTACCTGGCCCGGTTGTTCAGAAACACCGGCAAGCCAGAGTTTGAGGTTCATGTTAGGTGGATACATCAGTGGTTGGGAACAAGACTCCACCGTGAGTTACTGTTACGGCGGAAGTTGTCATCATCGCAAAGGGGTGGATTATTGAGTCTGAGAGATGGTCATGTTGTCCTGTAAAAGAGTCTTGTCTGGTATTTTGATGCTGTGCTGCGTATTGCCATGGAAAGAGATACATGCTCACGCCAGTACCTCCGGATCCTTGGAACTCAACTATCAAAGGCAGAAGGTGAATGACTTGGACACCTATTCCTTTGGCCAAAGACTGGATATCAATGTGGTCGATAACCTGTGGGTCAAGAACCGACTTCTGGTAGGGCTCTATCTTGTCAGGAATCAATACGGTGGGCAGAGTAGAACTACTTTCCGTCCCAGATTCAGCGTTGATCTCTCCGGCCACAAGTATCGGGCCTTTTACAGCCTTACCCCGTATAAGACGAATGGGTTCGGCGGAGTCGCCACTAACCACCGGGTGGTTCAGGCCAATTTCTCGGTCAATCCCACCAAGTGGCCCGATCTGGGGCTCTCATACCGCCACACCCATACCTTCGACGACCTGAAGACAAGAAAGAAAGATGACCTTTCCAGATACTGGGTTTTGTCCTCCGGCTGGAGGCATAAGTCCCTGGACCTGAGAGGCAGTTACCAGAGGCAGGAGTCGATAAACAAACTCACGTCAACCAAGAACAGCGTTGTTTCAGCGGTAACGGGAGGGAGCAAGTTCAATTTCGGCCTCCCTCTGAAGACCTTAACCTCCTGGGATTACGACTTCTCCTTTACCGAGAGAAAGTCCAAGAGAGTCCCGGTGCTCAAGACTCCCAGTCACTCTTTTTCCACCAGGTGGGGAGGGAAGCCCTGGAGTTTCCTGAGCTGGACGGCCAATTATCAGGGGAAGCTTGTCAGAACCAAACGGGACGGACTGGTTTCCAAAAGGGACGCTCATTCCTTTTACGGGGGGGTGGGGACAAGCCTCACCCCGAAGTGGGACATGAATCTTAGCCGAGGTTCCACTAAATCCAAAGCCGACGGAAGGAGATCAGCCACCGATTATCTTACCGTGGCGACCAACCTCAAAAGCTTCCAGGTGCTCAAGAATCTGGACGCCACTGCATCTCTGCGCCGCACCTATTACATTCATACCAATGTGGGCAAATATGGGCTTAATTTGTTTTATGTCTCTTCCCGCATGAGGATCTACCCGGAGATCGAGGTCCGCTCTGATTTTACCGTGAATTACAATGATAATCCTCGTGCCTGGGGCAGACGTTACGGGGTGGTGAAGAACGTGAGCGTTGCCACCAGGCCCAGGAAGAACCTGGAAGTCGATCTCAATTATCAAACCACTACGCAAGGAACGAAGATTACCTTGCTCTATTCGGAGGCAGAAAACTACAGGCTGGATTTAACTTACAGGGGCAAAGGTAACCTCAGCCTGCGCACCAGTTATCAGGCCAACCTCTATGAAGGAAGAAACATTCCAAACTCTCACTCTTTTTCCGGCCAGATGTCGTACCCGTACCGAAACCTGTTGTCCTCAAACCTTGTTTACACCAGAAGATGGACCGAAGATCCCCAGACCGGCGAGAGCTTCTCATCAGACAATCTTAACTCCCAGTTCAATTTTTCTCTGAAGAGGCGCACCAAGGTGACCCTAACCTATAACGTCACAAATTTGGGAGATCCAACCTCAGCAAGTAATTTGGGGTTGATTCTGAATCAGCAGTTTTGACCGAGTCAGTTCCAGTATGAAGGAGTGAAAATGAAAGTTAGAAAACCGAGGATGAAATTTCTGTCTGGTAGTCTCCTTTTGACCTTTTTGATCTTACCCTCCTGCGCCGGCGGCCCCCGAGTCTATCTCAACCCGGAAGCCGACATATCTTTCTATCAAAAGGTGGGGGTGGTGCCGTTCATCAATCTCGCCGCAGATCGGTTTGCCGGAGAAAAGATGACCTCCACCTTCGTGACCGAGCTCCTGATAACCGAGAAGTTCGACGTCATCGAACGAGGAGAGTTCGATCACGTGGTTCAACAAGTCCGCAGTTCCACCGGTGGTTCTCCCTCCACCGAGTTGACTGCCGAGCAGTTGAAGGCAATCGGCGAGCAGGCAGGAGTCAACGGGATAATTGAAGGGGTGGTCAAAGAATACGAGATGGTCCGTCTGGGTCAGGGAACCTATCCCCTGATCTCCTTCAGCGTAAAGCTGGTTGATGCTCCCACAGGAAGAGTGGTTTGGGAATCCAACTATTCCGCCAAGGGCGGGCCAAAACTTCCCATAATCTCGTTGGGCGAGACTCACACCTTGGGCAGGCTGGCTCAAAAGGTTTGTCGCAAGGTGGTCAGGAAATTCGTTCGAAAAGCATTTTAGACGAAAGAAGCCAAGATGAAAAGGAATAAGGGCGAACAGTCACACTCCAGATCCCAGACCTCAATCCGCCGACTGGAGTCTGCCTACTGCCTACTGTTGACCGCCTCCCGCCGTCTGCCTGCTGCTCTCTGCCTCCTGCTCATTGTTTTTCTAACCTGTGGTCCCAGGCCGCCGAGAGTCTATGATAGGTCGGAATTAGACCCTTCTGGGCTGAAGAGAATCGCGGTGTTGCCTTTTGATAATCTCTCCGGGGAAGAGGGCGCGGGAGAGAGCGTGACCGAGATATTCACCATGGAGCTTATGCGCACGGGGAGGTTTGACGTGGCGGAGCCGGGTCGGGTGAAGACAGCCGTCAAGGAGAGACGGATCAGAACCACCCGGGACATGGATCTGCAGGCAGCCAAGTGGTTAGGAGAGACTTTGGACTTGAACCTTATTTTGGTGGGCTCGGTACTTGATTTTGAAATCCAGGATTTTCAGAACAAGCGGGTTCCGGTGGTGACGGTGATCTTACGATTAGTGCAAGCCAACACCGGGACGACCCTGTGGTCCGTATGTGGATCAAGAAAAGGGGACGATAGGGAGACTTTCTTCGGCTGGGGCCGGGTCACCTCACTTTCCCAGTTAGGAAGCATCGTCGCTTCCGACATGCTCCGAAACCTGGTCTTCAAGAAATGAGCGGTCGTCAGGTTCTTACGATGCACCTGGTGCCGCTTTGAGGTTCCCCTGCTTAGTCCAGGGCCAGAGCAGCGTTCACCGGGGGCGGTTTCGTCCTGTGCAAAAGCGATGAATTGATATATACGTGGAACGATCGTGGGGCCTCAAAGAAACCAGCAGATACTCCGACAGCTGCCCGGGACCGGACTTAGTCCGCGGATCGCCGAGGAGCCGCCAAAAGACGAAATCACATCTCGATGGCGAAGGCCGGGCACCCAAGACCAAAGCCTGCCGTGATTTGTGAGTTGGGTGGAGAGACGTTCGGGCTACTGAATAAGCTGCTCTGCGTCCTCCAGTCTGGAGGCGGCGTCTTCCAGCATCTCGGAGATCAAAACGTAGTTATGTCCCCCCTGGCTTCCATCTTTTTCCACCAGGCTCAATCTCACCTCTGAGTACTCCAATGCCGATCTAAGTGATTCTTCGGTCTCTTGGCTCTCCTTTGATCTATCCAGAGCCTCTTTCAGGTTTTCGATCTTTCCTTTTATCGAGTTGATCTGCGCGCTCACCTCTTCCTGCCACTGGTCCATCATCTCAGCGTAATTCTCATCGTGGCAGTTTCCGCAGGCTTCCCTCACCATCTCCTTAGTCTTCCCCTGCTCTAACTCCACGTGACACTCTCCGCATCCGAGGGAGAAGGACATCACGTCGGGAGTGGCCTGGTAATTCAACACCGCTTCTCCGGAAAACATCCGACTTTGAACCTGGTGACAATCCTGGCAGCTGCTCGTCTCCATGGGATGGTGACAGGAGAAACAATCCATCTTTCTGCTGATGGAAAACGTTCCCTTCTTCAACTCGTGGGAAAGAAGACAGTCCATGCCTTGCTCTACGGAATGGTAAGAGTGCAGGAAATCGACGGTTTCATAAGCGGTGGCCTGAGTCGCAACTCGTTATCCGTTTGAGTAGCTGGCGGGTGTTACCATGCCTGCTTTCCCGACATGATCAGTTCGGTTGCCAGTCTTAGGCACACGGGATCGGGCAGGACCTGATGAAGGTATTTGACATGCGCTCCCCCGTCCGGAAGCGTCTCCCCTATGTTGTCTAGCTCTATGCCCCTGTGCTTAAGCAGAAACCTCAGATGCTGGGCCTCCTCCTCCAAGAACGTTCTGCTCGAAGCTCCCACAGAATAGTTCTTCAGGTCGGATTCCTCCGGGGAAGATTCCATCACGGCCAACCAGCCCTCCCCGTAAGGATCCTCTTGCACCATTCCCGGGCGTTCACCCAGTAGAGGATTCGTATGCACCAGGCGTCCCGACAGCGGAGCAGCCAGCGGGATGGTTCCCGCCTGAGTGTGTACCTTTCCCAGCAGTTGGTTCTGAAGCATTCTCGTACCCGGACGGTTGAGTTCCACTTCCGCCGCGGTCGGCAGAACGTATGCCAAAAGATTGTCAATGCCGACCTTCCATTTATCCTCTTCGAGTCGACGAACCCACAGATGGGTGGGGTACAGGTACAGGTCCTGGCCCACCTCACCGGCTGAGAAAGTGAAAAACAGAGGTTTCTTCGAATCGACGCTCCCTGTCGCGATGCCCTCCGATGGTGCCGGAGTCTCGGATCTGTCCGGTCTGACCCTGGATTTCCCTCGGCTCGACCTGACCTGAGATCGCATCACCTCGTCAAAATCGCAGTGTTCGCAGTCATAGTCTAAGGGACATAGCTTGAATGAGATCACCCCGGCGGTCATCCAGATGCAGCGATTCTGGGCGGCGGTTGAATCTGCCTCCCTTTTGCTGGACGCTTTCTTTTTCATGAGTTCACTCTTTTTGCTGACTCTTTTTCCCAGTGGAACGATTCTGCAACTTGTCTTTTTTCGTTATCATGCTTTCACATCCATGCTGCCTCAGTGCGCTCCCTCAAAGTCCGGATGATCCCGGTGGATCGGCATCCGGTTTACTATCCACCTGTACATCAGAATCTCAACGGTGATTATTGTGACCACCAGGATCAATTCCTTCCAATATAGGAATTCGCGATGCGGAAGTTTCCAGTTCAGGGCGAACATCGACACCGTGAGACGGTTGGCAGCAATCCCCAGGATGGTGAAGAATGCCGTAAACCGGAGCAAGCCCGCACTCCTGATTCGGACTCCGTAGGCAAAAAGAAAGCAGGGCAGGAGGACGAAGCCGAAAACCTCGACTAAGAACCAGTAACCCCAAGAGGTGTTCAGAAGATCCCAGTGATGCCCGTGGGCGACCCCCACCCACTTCAAACAGAAATAGGTTATCAGCACCAATGAAGCGGCCCGGCCCAGCCCGATGGTGAGCCTGTCGAAGCTAACGGCGCGTCGGGGATCCATCCGGTCCGCCCGGTTGCGAAGGAACCGGCGGGAGACGGTGCTCTCGGCTATCACCATGGAGAGCCCGGCGAATATGCTGGAGACAAAGAAAAACAGCGGGAGGAACTCCGAATACCAGAGTGGATGCAGTTTTCCCGGCGCAAGAAGAAACAGCGCACCCAGCGCAGACTGGTGAAGTGTTGACAATATCACCCCGAAGATAGTAGCTCCGATGGTTACCCCCAAAGCCCATTTACGCCATCTGTTCGCGCCAATCCACTCAAAGACCGCCGGGCATAATTCGACAAACTGAGTCGAGAGATACAGGGCCACATGCCAGCCTACCAGGAATAGAACCGAGGTGGTGCCAAATGAGACCGTCATGGGATAAGGCAGCCGCCAGGGGCGACCCAGATCAAACAAAAGAAAGATGACGGCGAACAGGTAACCTATAAATCCCGTAAGGACAGCAGGTCGAACAAGAGAATGGTAGTTCTTCAATCCAAAGATGTAAACGGCTGATGCCATTATAAATCCTGTAGCTGCCAGAGGGACGCCGGTGAAAAGACCCCAACTCAAGAAAAGGCTCCAGGGCTGGTCCTGCGAGGCGTGGGTCACCGCGCCGAGTCCCTGGGTAAAGCGCATGATCACAAAGGGAAGCCCGATAAGTATGATGATTCCCGCCACAACGTTGAAGGGCGTGATCAGCCCCCTCAAGTATTCCTTAACGGAGAGCCCGAGGAAGAGTCTCTCTCGCAGCCAAGACCCGATTCCAGGTCTTCTTTCCGCGTACTCGGCCATGGTTAGTTCTCCTTCTTCTCTGTGAATTCCGCTTCCTCCTCATCCATTTCGTCCCGATGTTGGGTAAACATGTAGAAGCCTCCCAACAGGGCCGGCCAGATCACCAGCACTGCCGGCACCATGGTAAGGAAACCTTTGGTCAGCTCCGGAAAGGGCTTGGTGGGAAGATTCATGTCGAACCCCACCTTCTCGAAGGGAACTCCGGAAATGTACATCCAACAGGTTCCTCCCGCCTCGTGTTCACCGTAAATGTGATCAACGTACTTGTCCGGGTGCTCTACGATTCTCTTCCTTGCGACCTTGATCAGATCACTGCGCTTGCCGAAGGTCATGGCCTCCATGGGGCAGGCCTCCACACATCCCGGAATACCTCCTTTGGAGATTCTGGTGTCGTAACACATGGTGCACTTCCTGACCTCCGGGGAAAAGGGGTCGTTATACTCATAGGCCGGGACGTAGAAGGGACAGGCGGTCATGCAATACCGGCAGCCCACACACACGCCCTTGTTGTAGGTCACCGCTCCCTCAGGTGTTTTCTTGAAGGCGGCCACCAGGCAGGCGGA
>JBARPX010000175.1:0-4099 GCA_049643405.1 Candidatus Zixiibacteriota bacterium | reverse complement strand
AGTGCTGAGTTACCGCTGTAAGTCCAGACCATCTCACTGTCCGCATCGTCAACGTCCGTAACATAGTCGTCCAGATTGATGGTGGCAAAGGTTGAACCCTCGGATATGCTCTGATCCGGTATGTCCGAGACAATGGGTGTGTCACTCACCGCCGTCACCGTAAAGGTGGCACCATCCTCATCATACAGGCCGCTCGGATCCGTAGCCCGGAAGGTAACCGTCTCCGAACCGTTCCAGTCTGTACCAGGAGTTGTTATAGTAGCAACCCGATCAGTTATGTCCACCGTCAGTTCCGTGTTACCACTGTAAGTCCACACCATCTCGCTGTCTGCATTGTCAACATCACTAACATAATCATCCAGACTGATGGTGGTAAAACTCGAGCCCTCCGGAATGGTCTGACCAGGTATATCAGAGACCACCGGAGTATCATTCACCGCAGTCACCGTAAAGGTAGCTGCATCCTCATCATACAGACTATCCGGATCAGTGGCCCGGAAAGTGACGGCCTCAGAACCATTCCAGTCTGCACCAGGCGTGCTGATGGTGGCAATCCTATCGGTTATGTCTACCGTCAGCTCCGTGTTGCCGCTGTAGGTCCAAACCATCTCGCTGTCCGCATCATCAACGTCACTCACGTAATCATCCAAGTTAATCGTCGCAAAGGTCTCACCCTCCGATATGCTCTGATCCGGTATGTCCGAAACAATAGGCATGTCGCTTACGGCTGAGACGGTAAAGGTAGCAGCATCCTCGTCGTACAGAGAACCAGGATCCGTAGCCCGGAAGGCAATCGTCTCCGAACCGTTCCAGTCTGTACCCGGTGTGCTGATGGTGGCAACCCGATCGGTTATGTCTACCGTAAGTGCAGAATTACCACTGTAGGTCCAGACCATCTCACTGTCGGCATCATCAACGTCACTCACATAATCATCCAAGTTGATGGCAGCAAAGCTGGAACCCTCAGCAATAATCTGATCAGGTATGTCTGTCACTACAGGCGTGTCATTAACCGCACTCACAGTAAACGTAGCCCCATCATCATCATATAAGCTGCCTGGATCGGTGGCCCGGAAGGTGACGGTCTCAGAACCGTTCCAGTCAATACCCGGCGTGGTGATGGTGGCAACCCGATCGGTTATGTCTACCGTCAGTGCAGAATTACCACTGTAAGTCCAGACCATCTCGCTGTCGGCATCATCAACGTCACTCACATAATCATCCAGGTTAATCGTGGCAAAGGTAGACCCCTCAGGGACGGTCTGATCCGGGATGTCCGAAACTACGGGAGTGTCATTAACCGCACTTACCGTAAATGTAGCCCCATCTTCATCATATAAGCTACCAGGATCAGTTGCCCTAAAGGTGATGGTCTCCGAACCGTTCCAGTCAACACCCGGTGTGGTGATGGTAGCAATCCTATCGGTTATGTCCACCGTCAGTTGCGTGTTGCCGCTGTAGGTCCAGACCATCTCACTGTCCGCATCATCAACGTCTATGACATAGTCGTCCAGATTGATGGTGGCAAAGGTCTCACCCTCCGATATGCTCTGATCAGGTATGTCCGAGACCACAGGCGCCTGATTCCCAACCTCGGTGACCGTTATCTCTACAACCTCCGTATCGACCAAAGCACCATCCGAAGCCATGAAAGTGACATCATACACACCAGCCTGAGTGAAGTCTGGAGTGAAGACGAAATATCCTGCTCCATTGCCCGAATCTATAAAAACTGCATTAACCGGGACGTCCAAGGTGTCCAACACGATCAAATCCAGGTCCGGATCAGAGGCATGTATTCTAAACTCTAAGGTGTCCCCTTCCACAACCATCTGTGCGCCTATCGAATCCAATCCCGGAGCCAGGTTAACATGATTAACCGTTATCTGGACCACCTCGCTGTCAGCCAGAGAACCATCAGAGGCAATGAAGGTAACGTTGAATGCTCCAGACTGGGTATAATCCGGAGTGAAGACAAACGAGCCGGCTCCATTACCGGAATCAACGAAGACGGCATTCACCGGGACATTCAGGGTATCTAAAATGATGGAATCTGCATCCAGGTCTGTGGCATGTATCCTGAACTCCAGGGTATCTCCCTCGTCCACCGCCTGTGGCCCGATGGAATCCAGCACAGGCGCATTATTCCCAAACTCCGTCACCGTTATCTGGACCACCTCACTGTCCACACCTCCCAGCGTATCGTTAGCTAAGAACGTGACATTGTAGATTCCGGACTGGGTGAAGTCGGGAGTGAACACGAACGATCCGGCACCGTTACCTGAATCCACGAAGACCGCATTCAGAGGAACGTTCGCAGTGTCAAGCACGATCAGATCCATATCCGGATCAGAAGCATGTATTCTAAACTCTAAGGTGTCCCCCTCTGCAAGGGTCTTGGGACTCATAGAGTCTAACACCGGCGGTCGATTAACATTGGTCACCGTGATCTCCACCACCTCACTGTCGATGAGAGCACCGTCGGTAGCGGCAAAGGTGACAAGGTAGATCCCTACCTGATCATAGTTAGGAGCGAATGTGAACGTCCCGGCTCCGTTCCCTGAATCGGAATATGTGGAGTTTGCCGGGTTGTTCCGCACGAACAGGGCTGGAATAGATCCATCGGGATCGTTGGCATGGAATCTGAACTGCAATGTCTCTGCTTCGGCAACGCTCTTGGGACCACTCGAATCCAACGCGGGCGCCTGGTTTCCCGCCTCTATAACCGTTATCTGGACTACCTCGGAATCGGCCAGATCCGAATCGCGGGCCTTGAACGTTACGTAATAGATTCCTGACTGAGTGTAATCCGGGTCGAATTCAAATATCCCTTTTCCGTTACCTGAGTCCGTGAAGCTCGAGTTGACGGGTCGATTTTCGGCAGACAATATCAGGGAATCGCCATCCGGATCAGAGGCGGTAACAAAAAATCCAATATGCGCTCCCTCAAGCACGCTCCTGGGACCAATTGAGGACAGCACCGGTTCGCGATTCACATGGTCCACGGTTATGGATACGACCTCGGAGTCCGCCAGGCTTCCGTCAGAAGCGATAAAGGTCACACCGTACAGCCCGGATTGATCGTAATCAGGAGTGAAGACAAACGATCCGGCCCCATTCCCTGAATCTATGAAAACCGCATTCAGGGGTACGTTCAAGGTATCCAGAATAATGGAATCCAAGTCTATATCGGTGGCATGTATTCGGAATTCCAGGGTGCTCCCTTCGGATACGCTCCTTGCGCCAATCGAATCCAGTACGGGTACATCATTGATCCCGGTCACCGTGAAGGCACCCGCATCCTCATCGTACAAACTGCTAGGATCTGTAGCCCGGAAGGTGATGGGCTCAGAACCGGTCCAATCCAGATCAGGCGGGCTGATGGTGGCAACCCGATCGGTTATGTCTACCGTCAGTTCCGTGTTGCCGCTGTAGGTCCACACCATATCACTGTCGGCATGGTCAACGTCACTCACATAATCATCCAGGCTGATGGTAACAAAGGTCGAACCCTCAGAGATGGTCTGATCGGGAATATCCGAAACAACAGGAGTGTCATTTACAGCAGTCACTGTGAAGGTGGCGGCATCCTCATCATATAAACCACCAGGATCGGTGGCCCGGAAGGTGATGGGCTCAGAACCATTCCAGTCAGAACCAGGAGTGCTGATGGTGGCAACCCTATCGGTTATGTCTACCGACAGTTCCGTGTTGCCGCTGTATGTCCACACCATATCGCTGTCAGCATCATCAACGTCACTCACATAATCATCCAGACTGATGGTGGCAAAACTTGAGCCTTCAGGTATAGTCTCATCAGGAATATCCGAGACCACCGGAGTGTCATTAACCGCTGTTACAGTAAACGTAGCCCCATCTTCATCATAAAGAGAATCCGGATCCATTGCTCGGAAGGTGACGGTCTCCGAATCGTTCCAGTCCAGATCGGGCACAGTTATGGTGGCAACCCGGTCGGTTATATCAACCGTGAGTTCTGTGTTCCCGCTGTAAGTCCAGACCATATCGCTGTCGGCATCGTCAACGTCACTCACATAATCATCCAGATTGATGGTGGCGAACATCGAGCCCTCAGCAATAG
>JBARPX010000174.1:0-19765 GCA_049643405.1 Candidatus Zixiibacteriota bacterium | reverse complement strand
AGCTCGTCCACCTTGCCCGGAGGATAGAAGATACCGCTCCAGCTCCCTTCGGCAGAGGTGGGATATGACCAGCCGGAGGTCCCTATCCGGAAATCATGTTTCTTCCCGCCCATGAGCGCCTGCTCCTTTCCGAAGAATGGACTCAAATTCAAATATGAGTTGCGTACCTCAAAAGTCAAGACTTTTTCGCGCGGCAGAACAAGGACCCCAGGATAATAGAATGTGATTGTGGGCGGGCAGGCCCTCCGTTTTGGCAGTGAAGTCCCGCATGTTGCGGGACCTCGTCGTCCCGCCAAAGGCGGGGGCTCCTCGCAATGACCGGAACATCCCCTCTCCCCCTGGGGGAGAGCAAAAGTTGAAAATCCCGCCAAAGGCGGGAGTGAGGGAGACGCCTGATCCGCCCTCACCCTGTCCCTCTCCATGTACAGACCGGAGAGAAGGGTAACAGGTGTTCGGACACATGGGTAACACTATTATACACCGAGATGCTTTGTTTTCAAGTTAATATTTGCAATCCTTTGTCTGCAATAGAAGACATCCATAATTCCATCCTCCTGTGTTCTAGGTCGCAGAGCGACTCGTTCCCCTCTGAAGGCTTTGGGTATCTTATACTCACCTCCATTCAAGAAGATTCTTCCACCCGCCTGTACCTTACGCACTATATCTTGTGGAGCATACTGTATTTGTTCTGGCTTTTCTGTGAACGTACGCGGGCTGATTTGATAAAGGCTAGCTGGCACCTCCATGTTCAGTGCCTCGTGTGGCCTTTCACCGTTGTATACCATGCGCCACCGGTCAAAACGACGCTGAGATTCTGCTCTCCTCCAGGGAATACTTTCTCCCAAGAGCTCAGCTTTGAGTGTCTTATGGAAGCGCTCATCCTTGCCCAGAGTCTGGGGATGGTAGGGACGAGAGTGAGTAATCAAGACACCCAGACGGATAAGCCACACCGCCAGTGGTGTATAGATATGTTCTTGATCCGAGCCCCAGGGGGAACCATTATCCATCAGTATCTGATAAGGCAACCCATATTGTCGGAAAACCCCGGTCAAGCACCCCTTTACCGTCTCTGTGGTTTCATCCTCACACGCCTTCAGAGCAAGAGCGTATCGGGAGCAATCGTCCAGCAGGGTAAAGGGATGACAGCGACCTTCTGGACAGGGAAGGTGTCCCTTAAAATCCATCTGCCAAAGCTCGTTGGGAGCCGATCTTTGAAACCGGACCAGGGGTTTATGTTTCTCAGATTCCTCCTGAGTAATGCAATCACCTCGCCTCAGGATGGCAGTGATGGTACTGGGAGCGGGAACAGCTTGGTAGCCCATATTCTCCAGACGACGTTTGATCTTGCGACCTCCCCAGGCTGGATGTTGCTGACGAACCATCAAAACTGCTTGCTCCATCTGCTGAAGCGTCTTGCTTGGACTATTGACAGGACGCCTAGATTGTTCTATCAGGCCATCCTCACCATAGTTCAGAAAACGTTTAATCCACTTATATCCCGTCTTGCGACTGATTCCAAATCGGCTGCACAGATGACTAAAGTTACAGTCATTATCATTGGTCGCCAGCGAAATAAACTCTCTTTTAAGAGACATAACGGTTACCTCTTTCCAGGGCATAATACCCTCCTTTCCAAACTGGGCATTATACCTCAAAGTGTAACCTATGTCTCCGAACATGTGTTACCTATGTCCCCGGTCTGTACACTCCCAGAGGGAGAGGGAACCAGTCTCCTTCTCCCATGGCGGAGTCCGGCGCCGCGCGAATTCTTTTCCTCTCCCCTTGGTATGAGCCATGCGGTTCATACCTCGTGGGAGAGGGAACCGGTCCATGAACGAACGGGGTACTCAGTCTGGTATCACCTGTTGAGTCCAGCCAGAGCTGTATAGAATATCAACAAAAACATGTTGACCCATTTGGATAGTGCTCTACTAACACCGTTAGAAAACTCAACGAATTACGTTGACATTTTTAGACAATGCATTACCTTGGAGAAGGATTCCAAAGTTCTCTACTGGCAAAGACTCTATAGCCGTTGAAAGTCACCATTAAGTTTATGCTTTCCTTGGATCACTTCTGATCCTGCAGAAGTTATTTTTGCTTGCGCCATGCGAGAACAGACTAAGTCAATGTACCTATAGCTGCGCTTCTAATTTATCGGCCCTCGCAAGCTGAGGCTGCCTAAAACAGAGGATCCTTGTCTTTTGGCTCAACCAAAGTGAAAACAAACGCATCCGGCAGGTGATGTCTAACGATCAAACCCTTTGGCAAGGAGGTCCCCAGCAAAAAGACAAAGCGGCAGACACTTTCGACCGCCGGGATAAAGGTTGGCATTAAACCGTACAACCCCTGTCCCGGCAAAACGGGGCCTTTTCTGTTCACTGAAAGATCAACCTTTCCGCCACAGGGGTGAACCGTATGGTTCATCCCATAGGCGGATAAACCAAAGGAGTAGCCTGATGCTGCGCAGAAGCTTTGTCTTTCTGGTAATGGGAACCGTGATGTTCCTGCTTTCCGGTGTTTCATCTGCTGAGGTTCCGAACGTGATGAATTATCAGGGCAAGCTGACCACCGCCTCGGGCGGTTGTGTCAACGACACGGTCCAGATGACCTTCACCATTTACGACGACGAGTTCGGCACCACGGCGGAATGGACCGAGACGCAATACGACGTGGCAATAAAAGAGGGGGTATTCTCTGTTCTTCTCGGAAACGCGGGTTCTCCCATACCCGCTTCGGTCTTTGACGGAAGCGTCAAATACCTGGGTGTTCAGGTGGAATCCGACCCGGAGATGAGACCGCTCAAGCCGATGGGGAGTGTGGCATATGCATTCAATTCAGCCACCGCAGCACCGGACGCAGACTGGACCATCTCCGGTGATGATATCTACCGTCTGGACGGCAACGTGGGCGTCGGAACGGATGCGCCGGCAGCAAAGCTTCATGTTACAGGTGGAGAACTTCAAATTAACACGGATGAGGTAGGAGGTTACTACAGTCGCATAGATGGTAATGAGATCACTGGTGGGATGATTGGACCGCCAGGCACTCAACATCTGCATATAAAACCAGGGGATAATTCGAGTAATCTCCTATTGGCTGAAGATGGCGGCAATGTCGGCATCGGGACGGGCAGCCCAGGCGAGAAATTAGATGTGGCAGGAACAGCAAAGGTGACAGGCTTTACAATGCCCACAGGTGCTGCCAGTGGTTATGTATTAACTTCAGACCCTTCAGGCGCAGGCACCTGGCAGGCAGCAGCAGGGGGAGGTGACATCGACTGGACACTCCGCATAACCGACACCGCGGACACCACTCTTATAACCGGTGGTCGGTGGGGCATAGCCCGAGCCGGCAACGTGCTTTACGGCGATGCAGATTCCACCCATGTGAATCTTGGAGTGGCCTGCATCACCGGGACTAGCGGGGAAAACTATAGATACTCCACTACAGGAGGTGGATTAGGCAACGCCGCCAGCGGGTGGGGCGCAACCGTAGGAGGTGGAGGCAAGAACACCGCCAGTGAGAACGCCGCAACCGTAGGAGGTGGATACTCCAACATAGCCAGTGGATTAAGAGCAACCGCAGGAGGTGGAATATTGAACACCGCTAGCGGCCATGCTGCAACCGTACCCGGGGGTTGGTATAATCTTGCTGCGGGAGATTTTTCTTTGGCTGCTGGAGACAGTGTAAGGATTTCCTCTGACGCTGATTATACTTTTGCTTTCGGGCGTGATTTTACCACCTCAACTCCCAATGCGGTTATCTTTCACAACTCGGTTGATCCTATCAAGGTCGGCATCGGGACCACCGCCCCGGATGAGGAACTGCATGTTGTTGGCAACATCAAGATGGTTGATGGCAATCAGGCAGTCGGGTATGTTCTGACCTCGGATGCCAATGGCGTCGGAACCTGGCAGGCAGCAGCAGTTGGAGGCGGCGGTTGGGCTGACGATGGCAACGCAGTCAGGCTGGAGACCGCAACCGATTCGGTTGGGATTGGCACAGCCACTCCATCTGAGAAATTGGAGGTTTCCGGCAACATCAAGGCCAGCGGCACAATTACATGTGGAAGCTCGATCACCATAGATGGAGCTACCGACAAGATAACCACAACCAGCGGAACCATCGATTTTGATAATGAGAACCTGCAGACAACTGGAAATACTGACGTAGGTGGTTTCAAAATGGCCACCGGCGCCGGCACTGGCAAAGTTTTGACCTCAGATGCTTCGGGTGTGGGAACCTGGCAGGCACCAGCAGCTGGAGGAATTGGTGGAAGCGGCACAGCCAACTACGTCCCCAAATTCACAGCCTCTACGACCCTCGGCAATTCAGCCATCTATGAAACCGGCAGCAGGATTGGCATCGGGACGACCACTCCGAATACATATAGTAAGCTTCATGTCCAGCACAATAACCGTTATGCAGGATATTTCACATCAAGTTATTTGAGCGCTGCTACAAACGTAATCTACTCGGAATTTACGGGTTCGGGTAATTATAATGCTGCAGCAGTTTATGGTCGGTCCAGTCCAGCAGATGGCTACGGATATGGAGGATATTTTGTAGGCGGGTATAAGGGCGTATATGCCGAGGTTTATTCCACCGGAAGCGCAGCTTACTGCGCCGTCGATGCTAATGTTGGTGGTGGTTCAGGTTTGAATATCGCTCTCAACGCATGGGCCCACATCGGCACGGGCACCAACTACGGTGTTTATGGAGCAGCCCAGGACGGAAACTATGATTATGGCGTTTACGGAGCAGCCGCTGTTGAAGCCAATAGCTGGGCAGGATACTTCCAAGGCAATGCCAAGGTTACCGGTACTTTGACCAAGGGCGGTGGTTCCTTTCAGATCGACCATCCCCTTGACCCTGAAAACAAATACCTCTACCACTCCTTTGTGGAATCCCCGGATATGATGAACGTTTACAACGGAAACGTAATACTGGATGCCACAGGAGAGGCAACAATTGAACTTCCGGATTACTTTGAAGCCCTGAATATGGACTTTCGCTACCAGCTTACATGCATCGGTGGTTTTGCGCCGGTCTACATTGCACAAGAGATATCTGGCAATCAGTTCACCATAGCCGGTGGTAAGCCGGGGATGAAGGTCTCCTGGCAGGTAACCGGCATCCGCCATGACAAATTCGCCGAGGCAAACAGAATTCAAGTCGAGGTTGATAAGTCCGCTGACGAGCGGGGCAAGTATCTCCATCCTCAGGCTTATGGACTGGGGGAGGAATACGACATCCATTATGAAATGCACAAGCGTATGGAGGAGAAACTGCAGGCAGCTGGCCATTAATCCTGTAGGTCCGAAATGGCAAAGCCTTTCGGAGGAAAACGGGCAGCTATGTTGGCAAAGGCGATGATTCTATGACCCTCCCTTTTGTTCCCTCCCGTCAAGGGAGGGAGAAGCTACTTCGCTCTCCCTCGATGGGAGAGGATTAGACCGTAAGAACAGAAACGAGAAAGGACCAACGGTACTTAGAACAAGGAGAAATGAAAGATGAAGAAGATCGAATTGGCAGTTATGTTCTTTTTGGCGGCGGCATTCTTAGCATCGCTTGCGGTGCATGCTGAATCCGATAAGCAAATCCAGCCCGGGAAGATCAAAGGGAAGGCGGTCGCCAAAATCGAGCCGTCGCCCACCAGCGTTCCGCAGAGAGCGCCACTGACCGCCACTCGCCAGGGATACCAGTTGGTGACTGACGTGCTGGACGGCTTCGGAGGACAATCGGAATCGGACAACTACAAGATGCCGGTCAACTCCGGAGCACAGCCGTCGGCCATCAGCTTATCAGAAAGCGACAACTACGGGGTAGAAGCGGGCTTTGTTTATGCGTCTCACGTCGACCGGGGAGATGTCAACGTGGACGGGATAATCAATGTGGGCGACGTGGTATATCTGGTCAGCTACCTGTACAAAGGTGGCCCCGAGCCCTGCCCCGTCGAAGCTGGAGACGTGACCTTAGATGGGGTAGTCAATGTGGGAGACATCGTCTACTTGGTCAGTTATCTCTATAAAGGAGGACCTCCGCCAGCCTGCTGATTGAGAGTAATGGTAGGTCCGGAATGGTGAAGCCTTTCGGGCAAGAAAGATACAATGTCATTGCTTCGTCCCCCGTACGGGGGACGAAGCAATCTCTGTGTACTGCCGGATGAAGAAAACAAGGAACTCGAAGCTCGATTTTTCCGAGGCGATGCGCCGATTCCACGGCGAAGGGATCGCGGTATTGGGCGCATTTGTTTTCGGCTTTGACCATGAGAACAAGGACGTCTTTGATCAGACGCTCGATTTCTGTATGAAATGCCGTCTGGATGGCGCTCAGGTCCGAATTCTTACTCCCTTTCCCGGAACCCGATTATACGCACGGCTCTCAGAGGAACGCAGATTGCTCGCTCCTGATTGGTGGCTCCATGGATATTCTTCCAGAGCGCTATTATTTCAACTGAAGGGTATGACTGAGGATGAGCTCTTGGATGGCATCGCCCGGCTGCAAAGACACATATACTCCTATGACGGGATCATAAAGCGTTTTTTCGGTATGAGTTTGTCGAAGCGGGGTGCAGTCGGCGCCCAACTGTACACTGGGTTCAATTTAGCGATGCGCAGACGCTATTTCAAAGAGCTGATAGACCCACAATCATTTGCGGCTCCCCGGATCTGATCTAGTGGTCGTCGAATTCTTCGACTATTGGAAAAGACAGACCTCGACTCGCGAAGTAGCCTGCAGCCATTCTAATATCTTCGAGAATCCCTTCCCTGCCTTCTTCCAGGTCGGCGATCTCCTTTTCCCTTATTCCTGGGTGGGCGGGCTTCGTCAACCTTCAGGGTAAGCCCTTTGAAATCGGAGCCGTCCAACGCTTCCTTCGCTTTTTCAGCTTCAGATACGTTAGACATTTCAACAAACCCAAAGCCCTTACCTTCAATTATGTTGACTTGCCTGACTTCACCATGCTCGGAAAACAATTCTTCCAACTCCCGATTAGTGGCAGAATAACCAACATTCCCGACATAAAGCTTCTTGCCCTTCACCCTAACCTCCTTTACTCAGTTTTTTCTGCGCCGACTCCGTGAGTGATTCCTTTACCTGAATCCAGAAGCTGTTCGTGCCCACCTTAGCATTGTATGCTCATGCTTCCAGGTGAAAGATACGCTGACGTCGCGTGATTGTCAACCAAAAAACTCTCTGACGTTGTGCGTGTCTTAAGTCGAGAGTTTTTTGACGCCGGGTGTGAAGCTGGCAAGATTATTTTCACCAGCGCAGAAACGAGGAAGAAGGTGAAGCACTGAAGACGACAGCACCTCACCTGATGGCTGTGTTCTAACGCTTCACATGTCGACCAAGACCTCAAAAGCGAGAAAGGCGTTTGGCTAACCCGACAACGCCCGCTAAGTCCCCGCCAGACATTGCACAAATTACTGGCTATTCTTCCTTGATTGCTGCTTTCACTTTCTTCATCATCTCCGGATCGTTCAGTTGCTCATCCGTATAACCGTGGGCCTCTTTGGCGTGCTTTGCGATATCGGCCATCAGCTCTTCTTCGGTCTCGCCACGTGCCACGTAGGGACAATCCACTCCTACATCCCGACAGGTAAAGGTCTTTGCCATGTTTATCACCTCCCGTCAAATGAAAGTAGTTCTTGGCCTCTGTCTATCTTTTTCCGCCTGGCAAGGCTGAGTGTAACCTCCGGACGCACGATAAATCATCAATCGAAATCTGTCAAGCCTAAAATCAGACATCTCTCATTGCCGAAGACACAGACGGCGACGTCTCTCCTCTTTCACCTGCCCCCGTAGCACTACCTCTGTGGTTCGGGCAACCTTAAGGTGGATTTGAAGAAAGACTGCCTCAGAGCCCTTGATTCATATCTCGGATGATTAATGCCGGAGGTCGGAGTCGAACCGACACGAGGTTTAAGCCTCACCGGATTTTGAGTCCGGCGCGTCTACCAGTTTCACCACTCCGGCAACTGTTTTGAATAATACGGCGACTACTTAACAAAGTCAAGAGAAAATAGTCGCGTCGATAGCGCCCGACTTTCAATAAACAGGAGCAGGATGAGGCAGGCGGAAGACAAGGAAAGCGGCTCAAGGGCCAGTTGAAGCACAGGGACTAACTCCGTTTCGTCTCAACAGGTTAACGTGGGCACGAATTGTGTCCACTAGTCTCCTCTTGCTGACGTTCTTTCCGTCCCGGCTGCAATGCTGACGACTGGCAAAGAGACTCATCCGTCCCAGCTAAATCCGTATGCCGTGAGTGACCACAAAGCTGGAGACGAACTCCGTGAGGGTCTGGCTTATCTCCTCGGCGTCCTGGTACCTCTCGTCAGGATTCTTGGCCATGGCCTTGGATACAACTCGATCGAACATCAGGGGAGTTTTGTCGTTTATGCTGGAAGGAGGTGGAGGATTGTGATTCAGGACGCGATACATAAGGGAGCTGATGTTTTCCCCTTCGAACGGTTTCCGTCTGGTGAGCATCTCATACAGCACCGCGCCTAACGAAAAAATATCCGATCTTTTGTCTGCCGGTCTTCCCTCCAGTTGCTCGGGCGATATGTACTGCGGAGTTCCCAGTGCCACGTTGCTCTTAGTTAGCGAGGTGGTCTCCAGCCTGGCGATGCCGAAGTCCATAACCTTAACCTGAAAATCTTCCAGAAGCATGATGTTGGCCGGCTTGATGTCCCGATGAACGATCCCGTGCTGATGGGCGTAGCTTAAGGCATCGCATGTTTGCATGATGATTTTGGCCACGATCCTGTAATTCAACTCTCCCTTCTTCTTTATGAAATCCTCCAGGGAATAGCCTGAGAGATACTCCATGGCGATGTAGTGCAGACCTTCGTGTTCGCCAACATCATAAATGGTGACGATATTCGGATGCGAGAGTCTGCCCGCCGCCTTGGCTTCCTGAATCAGTCTATCCTTAAGTTCGGTTGTCTCGGTCGGCGAGAGGGGAAAATCCAATCTGATGGTCTTGAGGGCAACCGGCCTGTCCAGCATCGGGTCCGTTCCCCTGTATACCATCCCCATCCCGCCCTTTCCAATAGCCTCGACGATCTTATAGCGGCCGAACTGGGTAAAAGATGGAGATTCTCCTCCAGGGAACGGGGTGGAGCCTATCTCTGACGGAGTTGAAGGAGTCGGGGTCATTGAGAGCTTGGCGGTCTCCTCCCTTGTTGATTCCTCCCCGCTCATCTCTCCCGTCTTCGATCCGACCGTCCCTGATTGTCCATCTTGTGCTCCTTCGCTCTCCGGAACCCTGATCACAACTTGTGTTGATTCCTGAGTGGTCGCCTCCCCTGGCTCTTTTGCTGTTGTCTCCAGAGCCAGACCGGCTTCCTCCACTGCTGGTTCGCCGTCCGCCTTCGGGATTTCTTTTTCTCCCTTCTTCTCCTTCGCCTTTAGCCTTATGGCGGGAGCAACCAAGAGAAAAAACGCCAGCTCCAGGAGGGGATAGACAGGTTTGGTCAAGATCCCAAAGGAGGAGAAAAGAATGTAGCTGAAATTGAAGACCACAAATAGAAAAACCAGGAGAATTACTATTCGATGGGTCAGAGACACCTTGGGCAGCACCACTGCGCAGAAGACTCCGATCAGAACCATGATCAGAAAATTCCAGATTGGAGGAAGACTCCTGAGAAAATCGCGGTGGATGATGTTGTGGGTGACGGTGGCGATTCTTTCCACCTCGTTTATCTCCCCGAATGCCGGCACGCTTACCCAGGTCTTGGACTCGGTCGAGGTCAAACCCACTAACACTATCTTCTGTGCGAACACTTCGGGATCCACCTCGCCGGCCAGCACTTCTATGGCAGAGATCCGGTCGAAGCTCAAATTCGGCCCCCGGTAACTCAGGCGTATTCGTCGCCTACCATCTGTAGGGATGGCGACGTTCCCGAAAGCTATACCCTTTTCCTTCCCTGGTTCAAGCTGAGATTCCTTGATCTTCAGATACTCACGCGCCAGCTGCATTCCAAATGATGGATACAGGTGTCCGTCGTAGCTGATCAAAAGTGGTTCCCGTCTGATCAATCCATCCTTATCATAATCGATATTGATATGCCCAAAGCCTGAAGATGCCTCCACCAACGCAGGGCTGGGATAGTATATCTGTCTTGCAGAGATGAGAGAGGCGGCAGTTTTGCTCAAGTCGCTGTCAACTCCGACCGCGGATCTCCTTATCGGATCCGGCACCGCTTCAGGAGCAATCCCCACGTCAGAAAGACTGAAGTACATGGGAATTACCACGTTGTCGGCTGCGTACATGTACTGGGCCAAAAGGCCTGTCCGTCCGGAGGTGTCCTCCTCGATCTGCTCCGGAAGGAAGAGGTCCAACCCCAGCACCTTCGGTTCCCCCTGCGAGATAGCGAAGACAAGTTGTGCCAGAACGTCTCTTTGCCAGGGCCATTTGCCGACGAGATCTACGGATCTGTCATCGATGCCGACAATCACGACGTCTGTCGACGGCGTATCGGTCTTTCCTCTGAGCGTGAACATCCCGTCTTGCGTCCGGACGGATAACCGCTCTAAAAACCCGTACTTTCCCGCGTACAGGCTGAGAACCAGAATGGTTATCAGAACGTAAAGGATCAGCCCTGAGAATTTCTTGAGTCTCTCCTGGAAAGCGAATCTTAAGTTATGAGTTCCGGTGTTGCTCTCAGACTTTCCCACTGAAAACTCTCCTCCTCGTGACGTGTTAGCAGATTAAGGTGGGCTTCCCGTGTTTTTCGAGCAATCAGATTCAACCTGCTGGCATCAATCGAAATATCGGTGTAAAGGCCGTCGGCCGACTGCTTGCTCTGTCAGAATCAGTGAGTATCTGCCGTTTGCTGTTACAGCAGACGTCCGCGCCTTCGAATAGCACCCCCCGAATAGTCTATTTTGAATTCAAAAAGTCCTCTTGACTCGGCTACCTTCCCACAGCCAGCCGATCAATAAGGAATTGAGGAAACCCCCTCTTTTTCATCTTCGCCTGGGTCTTCTTGTAATCGTAGGGAAGCCTCCTCAGACTGGCAATTCTTTTCTTGGCGTCATAGATCAGATAGCAGGCCTGGTTGGATCCGTCCCGGGGCTGTCCCACCGAACCGATATTAATGATATACTTGAAATCCTTCTCTATCTCGGTACTGGCTCCTTGATGCAGGAAGCAGTGTCTCTCATTGTATTTCTTGACGATGACCGGAAAGTGCGAATGACCGATGAGGCACATCTGCTTGCTGAAGAAGTCAAAATTCTCTTCAGCGTCGTCCAAGTCGAAGATGTAGTTCCACTCCTGCGGCTCCCTTGGGGTGGAGTGAACCAGGTAAGACTCGTCGAATCTGTGATCCATGACAAATCCGGACAAGATCTTCAAACTTTTCTCCGACAGCAGCCCCTTGGTCAGCTCCATGGCCTTTTGTGCATACTCATTGAACAGGTTGGTTTCGATCAGACCCAAAGCGGCGTAATCGTGGTTTCCCATCAGCTTCACGTCCGCCACCCGGTCGATGATGGAGGTGCATTCGTTGGGATCCGGACCGTACCCCACCGCGTCTCCCAGGAAGAAGACCCGGTCCAGTTTTTCGTTCTGGAAGTCCGCCACCACCGCTTTTAAGGCTTCCAGATTGGAATGCACGTCTGAGAAGAACCCATACCTCATTTGTCGCTTCCCTGCACAAATCGAAACACCGACCTGCCCACCTCTACCAGGTCATCGTTCTTGAGGCGGCACCTTTGGACGCTCTCGCCGTTCACCTTAGTCTTACCCCTGCGTCCCACATTAACCAATACGAAGCCGTCCTTATCCTTTATGATCTTGGCCTGAATCCTGGACACCAGAAAGCCCTTAACGGGGATGTTAACAAATTTCCCCTTGCCAAACGTGACCACCGGCTTGCTCAAGGCAAACTGTTTCCGCGCGGCATGCGCCTCCCCCAACAGAATTGAAGCGCCGGCGACGCCAGTCAATTCTTTGGCCTGCTTGTCCTTTTCCAAAAGCTCCCTTTGTCTGCGGGTTTTCAGAACCATAGTTCCATCGAATTCCGCCAGCTTAGTCTCTTTGGGCGCATCCGGATGGTAAACTAAGTCGAATTTGCCGATGGTAACCTGATCATGCTCTTTCAACACCTCTTCGGTCACCTTTCTGTTATTCACGAAGACCCCGTTCAGGCTCTCGTTATCCATCACCAAAGCGGAATCCGCGTCGAACTCGATGGTGGCGTGCTTTCTCGAAACCCCCTTGTTATCCAGGACTATGTCGTTGTCCGCCGTCCTTCCTATGCTAATCCTCTTCTTTTGAGTGACCACCCTTTCTATCACCTTATCCTCGTATTTTACCAGAATCTCTGGCATCTTTCCCCCTTTGTTTTCGATTCTTACACAGGAGAATAACCTATTTTCGAACCCTTGTCAATCTGTTTAGACGATTCCGCCAAATTTGCCAATTAACTCGATAAGAGAAATCGACTTATGGTCGATTGCACCCTGGGTCGGTTTTTATTATATTGTCGACATGAAAATCGGAAACTTGATTCTGTCCGGAAAGGTGATCCTGGCTCCTTTGGCTGGAATCGCCGATAGCCCGTTCCGGCTCCTGGCCAAACGCTTCGGCGCGGCTCTGGTCTATACCGAGATGATTTCAGCAGAGGGACTCACCAGAGATGGCCCCGGCTCTTTGAGGCTTCTCGATTTCAAACCTGATGAGAGACCGATCGGGGTGCAGATTTTCGGCTCCGACCCGGAGAGGATGGCTTCAGCCTGCCGGTTGATCAACCAATCGCGGCCGGATTTGATCGACATAAACTGCGGATGTCCGGTCAGAAAGGTGGTTAAGAAAAACGGAGGGGCAGCCCTGCTGAAAGACCTGAAGCTTCTCGAGAAGATACTCTCGGCAGTCAAGAGAACTTCGGAAGTTCCGGTGACGGTAAAGATCAGAAGCGGCTGGGATCAGGGCAGCCTGGTGGCGTTGGAGGTGGCAAGGCTCGCCCAAGAGTGCGGAATCTCGGCCATCACCGTTCATCCCCGCACGCAGAAAGACGGGTTTTCCAGGAAGGCCAATTGGAGCATAATCGCCGAGGTAAAAGAGGCGGTGGACATACCGGTGATCGGATCCGGGGACGTTTTCTCCCCGGAGGATGCGAAAAACATGCTCGATCGCACCGCCTGCGACGCGGTAATGATAGGAAGAGGCTCCTTTGGCAATCCCTGGATTTTCTCCCGGACCAATACTTTTTTGGAACGTGAACAGCTTCTTCCGGAGCCACCGCTTGAAAAGAGAATCAACGTCTGCCTTCAACACGTGGACCTTTCAGTAGAGAAATACGGGGAGTCCACAGGTGTAAAGAGGATGAGAAAGCACATGGTCTGGTATACCAGGGGAATGTCCCGCTGCAAGGAACTCAGACTCAAGCTTTTCACTATAGAAACCCTGAATGAGGTCAGGCAGGCTTTTTGTGAATATCTTGCACAGATCGAGAGAAAACACAAGATCGTGTAGAATGCCGAATCCTGAACCAGGCCTATCTGGACATCAGCATCTTGAGTCAGGCGCCGTCCTTTTTGTGTTTGACTTTTGACCGGGAAAACGTATATTACTCACCCACCGCAACTGCGGTCTGTGGGTCTGGTAACATTGAAGAGTAACCTGTCTAAAGACAATGGAACTTAACTCAATACTTTCGCCTGTCACAGAAGATATAAAGCTCTTTGATCAGAAGCTCAAGGAGAATCTCGACTCCGATTCTACTCTGATCTCAAAGGTAGCCACCCATCTGGTTAACCGGAAGGGCAAGAGGCTGCGTCCCGCGATGGTCTTTCTTTCCTTCGGCGGATGCTTGAGCTCCGGGGCAAACTCTGCGTCGAATCCACAGGTGATGAGCGTTGCCCTGGCGATCGAGTTCATTCATACCGCCACGCTCCTGCACGATGACGTGATAGACCAATCCAAGATCAGGAGGGGCCAGGTTTCGGTAAACCACAAATGGAACAACTTGGTCTCCGTCCTGATGGGCGATTTCCTGCTGGCAAAGTCCTTGAGACTGATCGTGCAGACTGAATCTTCCTCTCTCCTCTCCACCATCTCCAAGGCAACAGAGAACTTAAGCATTGGAGAGATGAACGAGGTTCAGGAGAGCCATAACTTTGACTTAGACGAGAAGACCTATCTGCGAATCATTTCCGAGAAGACCGGGTCGCTTTTCACCGCTTCCTGTGAGGCCGGAGCCGTGGCAGCAGGTGCAACAGAGGCGGTGCAAGGGAGCCTGAAAGAGTATGGACAAAACCTGGGAATGGCTTTCCAGATAACCGACGATCTTTTAGACTGGGTCGGTGAAAGCGAGAAGACGGGCAAGGGTCTGGGAAATGACTTGAAGGAAGGCAAGATCACTCTGCCGCTGATACACACATTGAGGGAATGCGGAACACAGTCCAGAAAGGGGATCTTAAAACTTCTGGAAAACGACTTCAACCAAAAGGATTTTGACAAAATCCTCTCTCTGATAAAGGGCAACGGTGGAGTGCAGTATGCCCAAAAGAAAGCTCGCGCCTTTGGAGAGAAGGCGCTGGGCTACCTTTCCGAACTCGGAGACTCGAAATACAAAAAATCCCTCCATGACTTAGTCAGCTTTGTGATCGAACGAGAGAGATAACCGTAAGTATCACTTATTGCTTCCCCTCAAAACGAGCGAAAGCCAAACAGTCTGAGTCGTCCGTGATCCGGACTCACCGCCGTTTGCCCTTAATTCCACTATCGAAAACGAAGAGTTGGAATGGTGCGTATCTTGTATAAGTCCTGTGAGAGGAGAAAAATACTTTGTTTGGAATCAGCGAGTTACTTCTAAATCTTCAGGATAGAAATCTGGGGGTGGTGATCGGTCTGTTCGTCCTGGCTCTACTGTTGGCCATTCTCACCTACCGTCGAACCTTTCCCCCCTTGAGTAAAAGAAAAAAAAGTCTGCTTCTGGGATTGAGGATTTTGGCTCTGTTTTCTCTCTTTCTCGTTTTGTCGGAGCCGGTTCTGACCATCGCCAGAAAACACGTCCACAGGCCTCTGGTGGCTTTGCTTCTGGACGCATCCCGAAGTATGAATCT
Source organism: Candidatus Zixiibacteriota bacterium (assembly GCA_049643405.1). GTDB lineage: Bacteria > Zixibacteria > MSB-5A5 > MSB-5A5 > SM1-73 > SM23-73-3. The sequence goes on along the minus strand of JBARPX010000174.1, from coordinate 4,681 downwards.
CAAAGGGACCGAAATCAGAAGAATAGACGAACTTCAGAATCTATTAGCGCGCGAAGTCTTTGCAGACGTCTCCTCGCAGGCAGAGCTGAGGACTTATGGTTTTGCCGACTCAGTTCTCCCGCTGGACACCGAAGAGAGATTCCCGGATTCGTTAGGTCCCTCCACCGCCCTCGGGGAAGCTATGCGCTCGGTGGAGCAGAAACTCAAGGAGCAAAATCTGGTGGCCATGGTGATCTTAAGCGACGGGGCGAACAATCTGGGAGAGGATCCGGTGCTGGTGGCAAGGTCAACCGACTTTCCCATCTACGCCTGCGGAGTGGGAGACTACAAACCCGTCAAAGATCTCTCCATAGACAGGATCGTGTACAACGAGATCGGATACGTGGGTGATCAGATTCCCATTCAGGTAGACATATCCCATACCGGTTTTGATGACTCCAAAATTCAGGTTGCTTTGAAGGAAAACAAGAATACGCTGGCCCGGAAAAACTTAAGCCTGGGCAAGTCCGGGGCAACCCAAGCGGTCGAACTTAACATAACTCCGGAAAAAGCGGGCCTGCATCGTTACAGTTTGACCCTTCCCACATTGGATGGGGAGTCGGTTAGTGAGAACAACCGCCGTTCATTCACCTTAAAAGTCCTGAAGAGCAAGATCAAGATACTCTTAATCTCCGGAAGCTTAAACTGGGAGTACACTTTTTTGAAAAGGGCTTTGGGAAAAGACGAAAATGTGGAGCTCGAGACGCTGGTCTACGAGAAGAGAGGACAACCTGTCGTGGGCAGATTCCCGCAAGATGAAGGTCGACTGAGCTCATTTGACATCCTGGCCTTTGTTGATCCGCCGAGATTCATTTTCACGAAACACAAAAAGGAGATCGAGGACTTCGTGTTCAGCAGAGGCGGTTCTGTGCTGTTCCTCCTGGGCAGGGAGTTTATGGACAGTCATGGCTTCATGGAGGCCTCTTCGCTTGTGCCCTTCAATCCCACGGGAAGAAAAATAGCCTATTCCTCTGCCAGTCTCACTCTGAAGCTGACAGAAGAGGGGAAGCTTCATCCGGTCACCCGGTTGGCTGAAAACTTAGAGGAGAATGAAAGTACCTGGTCCGACCTCCCTCCATTCCTGGGGGTTGCCATTCTCGGTCCCGTTACCAAAGATGCCACAAGTCTGGCCGGGTTTAGAAACCCCCAAAATCCTGACTCCTTCTCCCCCGGAATGGCGGTCAGAAACTACGGAAAAGGGAAGGTGATGGCTATAACCGTAACACCGTTCTGGAGATGGGATTTCCTCCTATGGGGAATAGGGAAAAACAACCAGGCTTACCAAACGTTCTGGAACAACTCGATCCGGTGGCTGGTGGTGAGAGAGGATATGGACCTGATAAATTTCTTCACCGACAAAAAGATATACATGGGAGGAGAAAGGATAACCTTAAAGGCCAGGATATTCGATGAGAATTATCAGAAGATAGGGGATGCCTCGGTGATGGCGAATATCAAAGCAGAAGCCTCGGCTGACTCCGAGATAGTCAATCTGGGGCTGGATGATCTGGGTGATTATACCGCCACCTTGAGAGCGCTTCCTCCGGGAAAATACTCCTTCGAAGGCAAGGTCTTCCGGGACAGCAAGGAGATCGGTAGCAAAGCGGGTGAATTCCTGGTAGAGGAGTACAGCGTGGAAGACTCTGATTTGAAAACGAATTTCGATCTTCTGAAAAGAATAGCCGAGGTATCCGGGGGCAGATATTACGAAAAAGAAGAGATCGAAAATCTGGCCAATGACCTCGATCTGGTGGAAAAAGAGGAGCAGAAGACCAGGGAAATTCCACTCTGGAATCATCCTCTGCTTCTGGCTGTCTTTGTCCTCTGTCTCTCCATCGAATGGGCGATCAGAAAGCGGTCGCAGCTTCTGTAGCCGTTGTAGTTGCTCGATTTATCGAGCTCAACTACGCCTGATAAATCAGGCAACTACAATATTAGGCCCCGTTTGAAGCGGAGTCTTTCTGCCACAGAACCTGTAGTTGCTCGATTTATCGAGCTCAATTACGCCTGATAACCAGACGGTCCCCCAGACGGGCCCGTCCGGGCGTCCGGGAATCAGGCAACTACCGCACTCGACTCAGCCGGGCCATTCCCCTCGACAATTTGCATCTTTCCCTCCTTTTCACCATTCTCCTGATTTTTCTCTTGAAAAATCTACTTGCTTCATTTAGATTGTCCCCAAGAACAGAAATCGTCTTTAATCCCAAAGGAGGAGAGGAGCCAATATGCCGGCAATCATTGGATGCAATGCCCGCGAGATTCTGGATTCACGAGGGAATCCGACCGTGGAGGTGGACGTGGTCCTAGAGGATGGATCTCTTGGAAGGGCGGCTGTCCCCTCCGGCGCCTCCACCGGCGAACATGAGGCGTTAGAACTAAGAGACAAGGATCCCAATCGTTATCTCGGCAAGGGCGTGACCAAGGCGGTGGACAACGTCAACAATGTGATCGCTCCGAGACTCATGGAGAGTGAACCGGATGCTTTGGATCAGGTCGCGTTAGACAAATTCCTAATCAACCTGGATGGCACGGAGGACAAAAGCAACCTGGGGGCAAATGCCATTCTCGGCGTCTCCCTCGCCGCCTGCAAGGCCGCTGCTTTCTATTGTGACCTGCCATTGTATCAGCACATCGGCGGAGTCAACTCCAAGATCCTTCCCGTCCCTCAGATGAACATTGTCAACGGGGGATCGCATGCAGACAATAATGTCGATTTGCAGGAGTTCATGGTCATGCCGGTGGGCGCGCCCAATTTCAAGGAAGCTCTGAGAATGGGCGCCGAGATATTTCACCATCTCAAAAGCGTGCTGAAGAGAAAGGGATACAACACCGCCGTGGGAGATGAAGGAGGATTCGCCCCTGATTTGAAGTCCAACGAGGAAGCACTGGAGGTGATCCTGGAGGGGATTGAAAAGGCGGGATACAAACCGGGAAACAACGTACTTTTAGCTTTGGACCCCGCCGCCTCAGAGTTTTATGACGAGAAGGAAAAAGTTTACGATCTTAAAGCCGAAGGCAAAAAGCTCAACTCTGATGAGATGATCGGCTTCTATGAGGAGCTGGTGAACAAATATCCTATTATTTCGATCGAAGACGGCCTGGCGCAGGACGATTGGGGCGGATGGGTTAAGATGAACCAGCGGCTGGGAGATAAGATTCAAATCGTAGGGGATGACCTCTACGTCACGAGCATGAAGAGATTGCAGAAGGGAATTCAGCTCAAAGCGACCAATTCCATTTTGATCAAACTCAACCAGATTGGAACGCTGACCGAGACGCTGGATGCCATAGAGATGGCCAAGCAAGCCGGCTTCACCGCAGTGGTCTCCCACCGATCCGGCGAAACAGAGGACACCACTATCGCCGACGTTGTGGTGGCAACCAATGCAGGTCAGATAAAGACCGGCTCTGCTTCCCGCACCGACAGGATCTGCAAGTACAATCGTCTCCTCAGGATAGAGGAAGAATTAGGAGCAAGGGCCCAGTTTTTGGGAAAGAGAGTCTTTTACAGCATAGGATAATTGTAGGATAAGCATGACGAAGCCCGCTTGACAAAACGATGTCGACCAGTTCTAGAGCACGTAGTTGACTCACACAAACGTGTTTCGGTGAGGTTGCCATGAACGAGTTCTTGCTTCGCAAGACGTGGAAAAACGACCTATTCGAGTGTATTCAGCAGGCTGGTATGGAACCGTCGAGATTCGAGTGGACTGAGGAGCGAACCGGATATGATGAGAGCCAGGATTACCTCGTCTCGGTAATTAAATACAAGGGCACTGATTTCTATTTTACGTTCGACCGATCGGATGATGGCGCGTTTGTTTGCAAGTTTTCGCCCGGCGAGCTTGAGTTGGAAATAGAACTGGGTGAGGCCTATTATGAATGGGACGAGGCTCTCCTTGAGTTTCGACAATGGCTATCTCGTGTTAAAGGGGAAATGGGGCTTGATCTTTGGGGACAATTGAAAGAATATGCACCACACGAAACCCTCATCGGGACGGCAGACATATCTAACGCACCCCTTTCATACCTTGAAGCAGAAAAGATCATAAGTGCCTTAGATAAATTGCGGGCACAAATAGAAAAGAATTTTGGCTTGCAGGGAGAGCAATTAGCTTTTGTTGATAGACAAATCGGGTATTTGAAGGAGGCGGCAAAACGGCAGGGGAAAAAGGACTGGGTGCATACCTCGATCGGGGTTATCGCGACTATTTCGATGGGTTTGGCACTCTCTCCCGAAAAAGCCAAACTACTTTGGGATTTGGTCAAGTCCTGTTTTGCGGTGGTCTTGCCACTACCTGCGCCTTAATTGCCGAGTAACCTTGTAGGGCAAGTATGGCGAAGCCTGCTTGACAAAAGGCAAAGAGAGATGGAACTTATCACCCTCCCTTAATCCCTCCCATAAAGGGAGGGAGACCCTGTTGGAGAGAGGCTCCCTCTCCTCTTGCGGGAGAGGGATATTTAAGGGACAATATGCCCAGAAGAAGAAAAAAGAGAACATCGCCGCGGAGCACTTTCTTCCAGAGGGTCAAGGAGCGCACCGCCAGCAGAGGAAGAACTGTCAAGAGAATTCTGCTTCTTATAGCCTTTGCCTTTGTGGCTTACCGTTTCTTCGCCGGCCCCTATGGGTTCGTTCAGATCC
>JBARPX010000173.1:0-3918 GCA_049643405.1 Candidatus Zixiibacteriota bacterium | reverse complement strand
ACACGGTAAGCTTCCTGTACAAGGGTGGTCCGCAACCCAGTTGCCCGGGTATCTGGTACTGGTAAGGACTGATTCTTTAAATTCAGGAAGAGCGCTTATCTAAAGCGCACAGTTTATGGGATAGCCCCTGTTGAAAAGGGGCTATCCCATTTTTTTGCCCCGCTTGAGGCCAGTGCTGTTTCTTGATGGGGTGGGGTTGAACCCCGGCCCCTTCTCTACGGACAGGGGTGCACGGACGTGCCCCCAGACGGGGGCTCAGACGAGCCCGTATGGGCGTCCGCTCGTCTGGGCAACCCCTGTCCGATCAGGAATAGCCCCTGAAGAGGGGCTATCCCATTTTTTGTATGCCGTTGGTGGGTAACACCACCGGCAGGCGGGGGGAACAACGGGGACTGAAGCGTCCGGGCAAAAAAATATTTAATTTTTCTGTTGACAACCGGATTTTATCTTTTTATATAGACTGGTGAAAAACTATAGCCGAATTTTGGCAAACAGGAATTGAAGGAGGTGAAGAGTTAAAAAGATATCTAATAGGTTGGATTAGGTATTAAGGATCAGGCTTCGGAAAACAGAGCGAACGAACGATAGAATCGACCGTTTGTGAAGAGAGGGAACACAAGACGCGTCGTTTGAATATGGCTCAACGGATTTACACGCTGCAAACGGGGAAAGAAGTTTGGCAGTCAGCCCTTTGATAGACGGAAAAAACGGATTTTAACCATAAATTTCATGGAGGAGTGAAATGAGAAGGTTTCTTTTGATTTTTCTTGTGATGGCAATGTCAACGCTGCTGATCTCCAATATCGCCTGGGGACAGTGCCCCGAAGAATACGATCAGGGAGAGTGTGACACTTTGTACGTTATTCCTTACAAGGCCGATATGGATTCGACCCCGCCGTTTATTCAGGTAGATTCCTTTCCCGCGTTCGTGGAGGTTTTATTGCTGGTGACCCACGACATTGTGGATGATGCACTCGACTCGTTGAGCGGCATCGTTATTCCCCTCCAATACACCCGCACAAATCCGTCCGCATACTGTAGTGTCAGTGCGTGGTGGAACACTGACGCCACACTTTGGGTCTATCCGCAGTTCAGCAGAAGTGTTTTCCGACACATAGTGGAGGGGACGGATACCGTTTATTATAATCGTCAGGCTCTTATGGCGCGCGACTTTTCGGATAGGGAATGGGATACAAGACTAGTAGAAGTGGCAAGTGACAGCGGTTTGGTTGTATATAATCAGGAAAAGGATACTGCTTACGTTCCTGCGCACTTCTGGTTTAACGTGGTTGCGACCGGCTCGCAAGATCAGGCCTGGTGGGAAGGGAGTCGGGTACTTCTGGCTACGGTCACCTTCAATGTTGAAGATAGCATGACCATCTGTCTTGACAGCACCTGGTGGCCCCCGACTGGTCAGCTGCTTTACACTCGATATGACAGCAGGTCCTTCATCCCCAGACACAGTCTGCCCGTTTGCTTCAGAGTCGGTACTGCGGGCAATGAGGTGAGAGAGATATCCGGCTCCAATGACACCAGACCCTCCGAATTCTCCCTTTCCCAGAACTATCCCAATCCTTTCAACCCTGCCACGAATATCGAGTTCAACCTTCCTAAGGCGGCTCACGTGAAGATAGACGTCTTCAATATCGTGGGACAAAGAGTGAGGACGCTGGTGGATGAAGAGATGAAATCCGGCAGGTATTTGGCCGACTGGGACGGGAAGGACGAGCAGGGACATTCGGTTTCAAGCGGCATCTACTTCTATCGAATGCAGGCCGGTGATTTCTCGGACATGAAGAAGATGCTGCTGGTTAAGTAGGTCAACGGTCAACGGATTAAGCTGATTAAACGGATGAATGCGAAGGCAGGAGACGAAAGTCTCCTGCCTTTTTTGGCTAGCCTATTTTGTAGTTGCAGACAGGTTTCCAAGTCCAGAAGAGCAGTTCCAGTGCGGTGGCCGACTTACTCGGCCCGGTGGTTTCAGAAAGAAACATCTCCTAAGTAATTTGGCGAATCTTTTTCGTATCTAAATAATGGAACTCTGTACCAAAGGAGCGCCAAGATGAGAAAGGTTGTTTCATTTCTGACTATTGCGGTTTTTTTCGTGTGGGTGAACGTCGCCTGGGGCAGTTGCCCTGAAGATCCAAATGATCGCGGCATTTGCGACACGCTATATGTTGATCCTTACAAATACACCAATCTGGGTAGTTTTCCCGCCGAGGTTGAAGCTGCCCTACGCCTCACGCACGACATCCCGGACCCCTTGGCAGACTCCCTCCAGGCTTTGGTTATTCCTTTGTGTTATACCTCCACCAATCCCGCTGCCAACGCCAGCATTGACCCGAACAAAAATAAGTGTGGCTTCAACGACCTGAAACCCAACCCGGATAGCATTCTTGAGAATAGCATCTTCCGTCATTTGCCCAGCATGGCCGATCCGCAGGAGCACAACTGGATGATGGATCTGTCTTCTGCGACGATGGGTTTGGAGTGGGATACCAGAATCCTGGATTTGACCACTCAATCGAATATCTTCTGGCTCTCCGTGGTTATCACGGGGACTGCTAACCCACGGTACCAGGAAGGAAGCCGCGTGCTCTGGGCTACCATGACTATAACCATTGATGATACCACGACCATCTGCATCGATTCCTGCTTCTGGCCACCCACCGGACGCTTACAGTTCTCCAATGCGGACGCCACGGTTTTCATTCCCAGACATAACATGCCCATCTGCTTCAGTCCCAGCCTCACCAGCGTCAGAGAGATACCCGGTTCCGACGACACCAGACCTACGGAGTTTGCGTTGTCGCAGAATTATCCCAATCCTTTCAACCCGGAGACATATATCGAGTTCGGGCTCTCCAGGGCGGCTCACGTGAAGATAGACGTCTTCAATATCGTGGGACAGAGAGTGAGGACGCTGGTGGATGAAGAGATGAAATCCGGCAGGTATGTGACCGATTGGGACGGCAAGGACGAGCAGGGACATTCGGTTTCAAGCGGCATCTACTTCTATCGAATGCAGGCCGATGATTTCTCGGACATGAAGAAAATGCTGCTGGTTAAGTAGGTCAACGGCAGGAACCGTACGGTTCATGCCAACGGATTGAACTGATAAACGGATGAATACGAAGGCAGGAGGCAAAAAGCCTCCTGCCTTTTTCTTGATTTGCTTTGCCCGCACATGTAGCGGAGACCTTCAGGTCTCCAGGTTGTAGGTCAAATATGGCCGAGGGCCTCTTGACAACCTGCTGTCAACGGATTCATCCTGAACGGACTCGTCCTGCCCTTCGGTCCTGCCTCGCACTGCCCAGACGGGCACCCGTATGGGTGAGTGCGCTTCCTTCGACACTGAGTCTTCCTTCGACCCTGAGGTCTCAGGACCGAAGGGCAGGACGAAGTGCAGGGTCGAAGGGAAGGCGTAGCTTGAAGGATTAAGCGCCCAGGCGGGCGTCCATCTGGGCGGATTTAGCGGATGAAAGTCCTGTAGGTCGAACATGCCTGCCAGCCATGGGTCGAAGCCTGTTCGACAAGGTGCTGGCGCTCGAGAGAAGAAAAAACGGACGGGAATCAGGACCCGTCCGTTTCTGAATCAGTCCGGATAATTCACAGGAGCTACCGGCCAAGTAGCGACCTCAGCTCCGCTGCAGTAAAGTCGCTCTCTCCTTCATCCGAGATGTGTACGGCCTTACCCTGCAGAAAGAATATGACCTCATCTCCCAGAGCCAGGAACCTACCTATCTCCGGCGCCTGGCTTAAGAGCTTGAAGTAGGCCTCGGAGAGACTCTTGACCTTTATTGCCTCGTTCTTGCCCTCGTATTCACTGTCCACCCAGAGTCCGTCTTTCCTGAAGAACGTTCTGTTGCCAATCTGAGCTATCTTGGTGACCTTCTGCTCTTTTCCCTCTGCATCCAG
>JBARPX010000172.1:0-7889 GCA_049643405.1 Candidatus Zixiibacteriota bacterium | reverse complement strand
CTGCCGGAATCCATGTAGTATCATCCTTGCAGATGAAAGCCCAACCCTCCATATCGTGCTCAACTGAATCGGCGTTGTGGAGCTCTACCCATTCCAGCTTGGTGTTAGACCCCGGTTCGTTAGCCAGCACTTCATTGATGAACACGCCAGGGGCCAAAGAGAAATCATTCTGAGAAAAGGCCGCCGTCACAAAAACCAGAGAGAAAATGAGAGCCAAGAAGACCTGGACAAGAATCGTCGTGCATTTCGACAGACTGCTTCTCGTGCTCACAGTATCCACACGCAGATTCATTCGGCCTCTGCGGCGCAATAAGAAATTGCGCTCCCACCCTTCTTGGTTTGAACAGCAGTTCAGGTTAGACCGGCATGAAGGAATCTCCGGTCTTAGACCATTTTAAGAAAAAAGTCGGAAAGAGGCAAGAGATTTCTTTGACAGAAAGATGGAAGGAGGAATTAAAGAAAAATAAAATCCCAGCCCGGAACGGTCAGCGTTTGAAACTGAATTTTTCTGTGCCTGCCAGGTCCCCTGACCTGGCAGCTTTACACCATCGGGTCGGGGGAGGCTGACCGAGAACTCCCATAGTGTCATTCTGAACGGAGCGAAGAGGAGTGAAGAATCTCGGTTTTATGCGGGTTGAGATGCGAGATTCTTCGCCTTTACGGGCTCAGAATGGGCATAATGCTCAAAAGGTATTGCTTTTTTACCGAAGGCAGAGATGCTAGGACCAGGTGAAATTCGAATAACCCAGACGCATTGCCTCAAATACTTGTTCAAAGAGCTCTTTCAGCTGATCATACGCCCACAGGCACGACAGAGCCACCTCTGTCTTCCGTGGCGACTCTTCCCATTGCGTCGCATCCTTGATGACAGACAATGCGGACACCACTTTTTGTCTCATATTATCACCCAATTGTTAAAACGTTTCAATAATCGTGTGCCTAAAATGCTACCATTAAACACTTTAACCTTGGTTTGAGTAACACTTTTTGGACATTATTCCCAGAATGACAATTCTCGGTCATCCTGGGGGAACCCGGCGGCCACGGGAATAGAAAGAGCGATCGAAGATGGGTAAAATCGGAGGCTGGAACGGTCAGCGTTTGAAGCTAAACTTTTCTGTGCCTGCCAGGTCCCCTGACCTGGCAGGTTTGAGCCCGTCGGGTCGGGGGACCCGACGGGCACGTAAAGAGCGATCGAAGATGGGCAAAATCCGGGGCTGGAACGGTTAGCGTTTGAAGCTAAACTTTATGGCGTTCTTGTCACAGGCTTTCAGACATTCGCCACAGGAGGTGCAGTCGGGCGCGGACCTAGTCTTTTCGTCAATCAGCTTGGCGATAGTCGGGCAGGGGCTGGCTTCGACACATTCCATACACTGGGTGCAGGCAGAACGATCGACCCGAATTCTTCCCGGCGCGATTTTCTCACAGAACCAGGTCAATGCCCCGATGGGACAGATAGCATAACAGAATGGGCGATACAAAATCAGGCTGACTATTATCAGGACCGCAAACATGATGATCCAGAGGGTGTCGATATTCCAGTGCAGAAGCTCGAAGAAGTTTATGGGCTCATACAGGCTGTAAGCGGAAAAGGCGGTCCACATCCGGTCGGAAAAGTTGGCTCCAACGTTTTCTGCCAGCGTGGCGATCTGTTCTCGCGCCATAAAGAAGGTGAGAACGAACATCCCTAAAAGAGCCATCCGGGTGGAGTTGAAGGCGGTAAAGTTAAACTGCTTCCAGCGATATTTGAAAGGAATCTTGTTGATCAGATCCTGAAGCGCTCCCAGCGGGCAGACCCAGCCGCAGAAAAGCTTCCTGCCGATCAAGCTCGGTATGAACATAGCCAGGAAGAGAGCAACGAAGAGCGGGAAGAACTGGCCTGCCGTGAATTTGAACATAAAGAGATTGGTCACGCCGCACATGGGGCTGGGATGAAGCGGGAAAAAGAAATCAAGCCCGAATAGTATAAAGGCCAGCGCCAGCATTGCGATCCGGACCCAGCGGTTTATCCACCGGCCCAGCAGAAGTAACAAGCCGGCGGCGGCCATGAGTAAGAATGCGATGTACTTGGGAGTGAAAAGTATATCTAGCACGCCCGGCGGCTCTGTTTCTGCCTGCTCCACTGCTTGTTCTATTTGGTCGGCAGCGCTAACCTCTTCCTTATCGGATTGAGCTTCATCTCCTTCAGGCTGATCGGTTGTCTGGACTTGGCCGGTCGTTTCAGCCTGTGCGACAATTTCGCTTTCCCGGTCTGCAAAGGCTACCGCCTGAGTTAGAAAAGCAAAAAGAATGAAGGCTACAAGAAGGCCCAAGAAGATGCGCATAAAACTCCTCTCTAAGGGATGAATATACTATTTGTCTGGATTATGTCAACAAATATCGTCGGCGTCTTCGTGGCAGACAGGCTGGCTTCTGGGTGCCTGCCAGGTCCTCTGATCTGGTCCCGCATTTTGCGGGATCGGGTCGGGGGACCCGACGGGCACGCAAACACCCAAGAGGGCTTCCCCGGCTCACAAGACGGTTCACCTGAAGGTGAACACTCCAAATTCGTTTCTCGTTCTCTTTTGTCAGACATCCCTATATCGTCTGGAGGAATGATCTCTCTTCAAGTGGCATACTGGAGAATGCCGGTGAACCCTTATCAATCTGAAGTGTATTAATATGCGAAATGTCCAATTCAACACAAATCCAGAGGCAAGGAGGATCAAGATGATGAAGCGATTTCACTATGTAGTTTGGACATGCGTTTTTCTGCTCTTGTGCCTGGATTACGCCTGCATCGGGCAGTCAGAAGGCGCCAAGCCGGAAAAGGTGTATCGTATCGTTTACGAGATGCGGCCGAACGAGTGGTATGTGGAGCAGGCTGAGCTTTGGAAGAAGGAAATCGACAAGAACCCCAAGAATCCGGAGGCATGGTACAACTATTACAACGCCAATCGATATGCCCGGTACGTGGAGACTATCGACACCCAAGACAAAAAGACCAGGTTGAAGAAGATCATCGAGGACATGGGCGAGGCCATCCCAGGCACCTATGAATACTACCTTCTCAAGTTCTGGAATAGCTACAGCCTTACCGACGTCTCTGTTCTTGAACAGGCTTACGAGCTTGCGCCGGAGCGGGTCGACACCTACTACGGATTCATCACACATTATGAGTTCACCGGCCAGGAAAAGAAGCTCAAAGAGTTCTGTGAGAAGTTGTACCAGAGCAAAGATATCGCCCCCGGTCTGATCAATTACAATTACAATGTGTTGACGTCCTGCGAAGAAAACGCCATCCTCTTCACCAACGGTGATAATGATACTTACCCCATCTGGGTACTCCAGCAGGCTCAAGGTATTAGGAAAGACGTAACACTCCTGAACCAGTCCATCATCCGGGCAAGTAATGAATACCTGAAAAGGAAATTGAAGGAGAAGAACATCAGCATCGATCTCGGGAAACTGCCCCAGTCCAAGGATAAAGAGTTTCTCACGGAGCTCTGCAAAATCATCGCTGCAGAATCTCCTGATACTCCCATATACTTCGCCCTGACCGTTTACGAAAAGCACATCGAGTCTATCATGGATGATCTCTACATCGTGGGACTGGCTTATCAATACAGCATGGAGAGAATCGACAATCTGGCTCTGCTGAAGAAGAACCTTGAGAAAATCTTGAGGCTGGATTACCTGAAACAAGACTGGTACGGTGACAGCTATCTGGCAAGAGACCTGATAGCCCACATGAACCTAAACTACATCGCGCCCATGATCATGCTGGCGGAGCATTACAAGGCCAGCGGCGAGGACAGCAAGGCGCAAGCATGGAAAAACCTCGCACTGGATTTAGCCCGGAAGGCGGGGAAGAAAGAAATGGTGGCGGAGATTGAAAAGGAATGTCGGTAGGGGCGTATCACTTGTGGATCATAGACGTTGAAGGTTGGACCATCGAGAGACGTCCAGACTCATTTATGGCCCTTTTGAAGCATAGACACAAGAAGCTCAGCGACGAAAGGCTGATGGAACTCATCCAGCGCAGTAATACCTCTGCCTTCGATGAGCTTTATGAGCGCTACAGCCGACGGTTGTTGCTCTATTTCTTTCGGGAGCTGGGCGGGAACGAAGAGAAAGCCCAGGATTTTCTGCAGGACATCTTTCTGAAGATCGTTGAGAAACCGGGCTTATTCGACACCGAAAGAAGATTCTCCACCTGGGTTTTCACCGTGGCTTACAACATGTGCAAGAACGAGTACCGCCGCCTGGAGGTGAGAGAATCGGCTCAAAATGTCCTCATTGCGGACGCTGCATCAGATGATTGTGAAGGAGAGTATCGTCACCCGGAAAAGAATGTCGATCAAAAGAGATTCGAAAGGGCGCTGTCAGCGGAATTGGAGACATTTGACGACGGTCACCGGAGCGCTTTTTTGCTGAGATATCAGCAGAACCTCTCTATGAAGGAAATCGGAGAGGTATTGGGCTGTCCTGAAGGGACGGTCAAATCAAGACTTTTTCATACGACCAAAAAGCTAGCAAGCAAGTTACGTGCTTTCAATCCTTATGAAACCGAGGTACCCACAAATGAAAAAATCAAATGAGAATAAGAACATGAAATGCCATGAGATCGAGTTCTTGTTGATCAAGAAGAACTTTGATGAGTTAACAAGCCAGGAGAGTCTGCTGGTAGAAGGGCATTTGGAAAGCTGTGATTCGTGCCGGAGTTATCAGAAGACCCTGTCGAACCTGCAGGACTCAATGAAAGTCAAGACGGAGAAACTTGCTCCCGACCCTGCGATACGCGAGAGCATCATTCAGCGTATGGAAGCCCTGAAACCCGAGCGGGCCGGAATCGCGGCCAGGGGTTGGCATCACATCAGAGATCTTCTTCAACATCGGATTCCGGTCTATCAGCCCCTACTTGGCGCAGTTTTGGTCCTGCTGATATTCGTCGGGGCAAAGCAGTTGTCTTTGCCTACCGAGGAAAAGCCCCCCGATGTTCAGAGTCTCGTTCAAACGGAAATCGTGATGCCGGCTCAGATGAGTGTGATTGACAACCTCGAGATCATCAAAACGCAGAAAATCGGTCGAAGTGCAGGTGAAGACACAACGCTGGCGCGATTCATTGTCTCAAGCATGTAACACGGGCCTTGTATCTGTCTCGAAAGTCGTCACTCAGTTTTGTACAAGTGCACGTCGGTTTGCGGGAACGGGATGGAGATGCCCTCAGCATCGAAACGCTTTTTCACGTTTTCCATTGTGTCAAAGTGCACGTCCCAGTAATCCCCGCTCTTGACCCACACCCGAACCACAAAATTCACGCTGCTGTCTGCAAGCTCGTTCACGGCTATCGTGGAAGGAGGGTCTCGTAGAATACGGCTATCATTATCCACCACCCCCTGCAACACCTGTCTTACCTTCTGAAGGTCATCAGTATAACCTACACCGAATACAAAATCCACCCGTCTGGTATCCTTGGCAGAATAATTGACGATGTTGTCTCCGGTCAACTTTGCATTGGGAATGATGATGGTTTTATTATCCGGGGTATTGAGTTGGGTGGTGAAGATTCGAATCTCCTCAACCGTGCCGGAGGCTCCACCGGCAGTGATATAATCCCCCACTCTGAAGGGGTGGAATAGAATTAAGAGAAAACCGGCAGCGAAATTCGCCAGTGAGCCCTGCAGCGCCAAACCGATGGCCAGTCCGGCAGCTCCGATAATGCATACGAAGGAAGCAGTCTGAACTCCGAGCTGTCCAAGCGCTGCGATGATGATAAAAGCCAATAACCCAAAGTAGGCCAGACTACTGGTAAAAGAGATTATCGCTGCGTCCACTTCCTTCTTCGTCAGCAATTTCTTAATGAAACTCCTGACCGCCTTTGCCACCCAGCGACCGACGATGAGAATGATGATCGCTGCAATAATCTTGAGACCGTAGAATGTCACCCACACCTGCAGTTGTGAGAGGATGGTGTCCACGAGATTCCTCCTTTTTCTTCTGTTACCGAAACATGAACTGTCGGGTGAAATAAGGAATAGAGGACAGGAAATGTCAAGAACAAATCGATTCGGAAGGGTCTGTCCGAAATGCTCGACTTCGTCCCAATGCGCTCTTCCCACCTGCAAACTTCCTATTCAAAAACCAGTACCATATCTATGATGGCAGAGTATCAAACCGGCGACAAGCGAAAGGCGGATACATGTTACAGATGAGACTGTCCCCAAAGGCTGTAATAGCCATGTTATCTATTTGGGCTCTTGGCTTCTCGATGTCTTTCTCACAGTCAAATCAGGAGCCACAGAAGGCCGGCCAGGCGCAGGCTGAGCTTGTTCTGATTCCCGGCGGCGATTTCTTGATGGGCAAAGGTGAACAAGGCGACTGCAGCCCGGTTCACAAGGTTTTCGTCGACTCCTTCTATATGGACAAGTACGAAGTCACGAACAGCCAGTACGCCAAATTCTGTGAAGAGACAGGGAGACATTTCCCGGAGTTCTGGGGGATGGAGGAGTTCAACAGCGGAGAGGATTTTCCGAACCATCCGGTCATCGGCATCAGCTGGATCGACGCCCGGGACTATGCCGAATGGGCCGGCAAGCGGCTGCCGACCGAAGCGGAATGGGAGTATGCAGCCAGGGGTGGTTTAGTTGGCATGAAATTCCCCAACGGAGAAGAACTCGATTCCAGTCTGGCAAACTACACCCTGGCAGACTTAGGGGGGACGATTGTCGTGGGGAGCTTCGCCCCCAATGGATACGGGCTGCATGACATGGCAGGCAACGTTTGGGAGTGGGTGGCAGACTACTACGATGGAGACTACTACGCGGCGAGCCCCGTGACGAATCCTGGTGGCCCGGAGGATGGCAAATTCAAGGTGATTCGCGGCGGCGGCTGGCACTCCGGCCCCTCATGCAACACAGTATATTTCCGCAATGCCCTGCGCTCCAATTGGGTCGATTTCGCGGTGGGCTTTCGGTGTGCGAAAAACGTCGGCCAGTAGGTCGGATGTGCTAAGGTACGGCCCATCCCAAGAATCTCATGGCGTTCGAATCTAGCAACCACCGCGCAAAGTTGATCAACATTGACGAGTGGAGTGACCCAAAAGACCTAATCGCGTCACTGCTCGTCTTTGAGCCGCCTGGTATGATAAGTCGTGTTCATTATGAACCACTCATCACCAAACTTGAGAAGATTGTAGTAATCCGTGTACACGGCGTCAGAGAATGCCAACTCTGCCTTTGCCGACGCCGCGGTGCCAGTGATGTCGATTGATAGGATCTTCTTCTTGCTCCCTTTGTTGAAGGCACTGTCAGGGTTGTTCTTCACGTCTTGAATGAACCTGTCCCAAGCCAGCACGGGCATTCCGCAGAGTCCATTCGGAGTAATGGAAAAAGACCGCTGCAGCGGATGCAAAGCCTTTTTGATCGTGTCAGCATCCAGTTTATCCACTCCGTCGAAGAAAGAGCGCAACGTTCGCTCAACATTCTTCTTTTCCTCTTGCAGGTCCTTCATCGAACTCACCTCCTAGAAATCTGGTTTCAAGAGTTGATCCGTCACCATCTTAATCATACGGCGAGTGGTGCTGTTAGGTTCCAGGTCTTGGCCCGATGTTTCCCATTTGGCTTCAGTGCGGTAAGGAAACTGTAGGTAAGATATGCCTGCCAGCCGTAGGCCGACAGGCCTATTGGACATCTTTGGTCTTCATTTCTATCCTCGATCGCGCTACCAGAGGGTTTCCATCCTTATTCTTACTGCCCTGGTGTCGACTTTATTTTCGTCCTCATAGAATTTAGCGATGTATTCCGCCGAAACAAAACAGCTTTCGAAGAATCTCAAAGTCTCCTGAAGGTGAAAGCTGAGGTATCCATCGGAACGTCGGGAGAAGTTGGGATCGTTGTATTTGAGCCACA
>JBARPX010000171.1:0-1759 GCA_049643405.1 Candidatus Zixiibacteriota bacterium | reverse complement strand
TTGATTTTGACCGCTTGGTCGCGGACCGGAAGGTTTTGAAAAAAGCTGAGAATCAAACTTTAACCAAGGAGTCATGCAAAATGAAGCTAAGGCTGTCAGGGTTGGTCATACTGGTTTGTCTGCTGACTGCAGTTTCCGCCTCCGGTGGGCAGATGTTTGGCCCGGATATTGAGGTGGATACCACAGACTATCCCACCATACAGAACTTTTTCTTTACGCCGTTTCAACTCACCGACTATAATTTTCTGGGCGGCGGAGCCAGAGCCAGAGCGATGGGGGGTGCGTTTTTCGCTGTTTCCGACGATCCAAGTGCCGCCTCCTGGAATCCAGCTGGTCTTATGCAACTGGACAAGCCTCAAATGAACTTAAGCTTCAGCTCCTATATGGGCCGAACAGAGTATACCTCCACCCAGGACTCGCCCACCTGGGACTATAGCTTCGGTGATGAGCAAAAGCATGATGTCAATGCCATCTCGTTTGCCAGCGTGATCATACCATTCACCCTCGGGGAAAGGGATGTGGTGTTCAGCGGGCTCTACCAGAAACAGGCGGACATCTATCAAGACAACCGGTACGCCATAGTCATAGACGAAGTGATGCTATGGTCTGGGGGAGATACCACGGTGTATAGTGAAAACTACACGCTCCCTCCGATAACTGAAAAGACGACAGGCGAACTAAATGTGGTCAACTTCTCGCTGGGAACCAAACTGATGGAATCTCTTGCCTTTGGAGCAGGAGTCAACATTTACACTGGGAACTTCACCACCGATGCCGACTTCTTCTATCCGGTGGTGGGTTTGGACATCGACCCCAATGATGACGATCTGCTACCCCTCATTGATGTGACTCAGCGCAACGGATGGAGGCTTCGTCCTCACACCGAAAACGAGTACTCGGGCTTCAATTTCACCCTGGGACTCATGTATACTCTGGAGAAGCTGCGTCTGGCCGGTGTGGTGAAGACTCCCTTCACCCTGAAAGAAGAGAATGACGTAAAGCTCTATGCCGATGTCATTGAGGAAGGCCAGGTTCACCCCTTCTCCTATCTATTTTCGCCGTTTTTTGATACCGACAGAGAGTGGGACATGCCGACCATGGTCGGGTTCGGCGGCTCCTACCAGGTAAACTCCCTCACACTTGCCGCGGATGTAGAGTGGAGGAATTACTCCAAGACCGAGCTTACTTACCAGAGAAACATTGCTAATCCCGAAGGCGACAAAGTGACCACGGGCGGTTACCTCACGGACAGTTGGTGGGGAGAGGAAGGAAGCGAGCCCCCCCTGGTTCCCAGCCTCAACTGGAGAGACCTGACACAGTTTCGTATCGGCGCCGAATATGTAATCAGCACCGGCCTTGGAGACATTCCCTTAAGGGTAGGGTTCAGAACCGATCCCCAGCTTTACACGGCTCAGTTGGAATCCGGCGAGGTTTATCTCAGAAACGATTTCACGCAGTTCGACGTCATTGGGACTGATACGATTTTCTATGACCAGCCCCGTTTTCTCCAGTCCGACTACGGAGTGAACAGCGGATCGTGGGTGGAGGGGAAGGTGATCTCCTTCGGCACTGGGATAGCGTGGAGCCAAATCAAGCTGGACCTGACCTATGAATTTGCCCAATATGATGACGTGAGCAACGAGACATCTACCTATGTGGGGCTTTTCCGGCAAAGCCAAACCGCCGCGCCATGGTTTTCTCTTCATAAGAAGAAGGATGAAAAAAGGTTCACCAGGGAGGAAAGCAACAAATACAGTCG
>JBARPX010000170.1:0-22816 GCA_049643405.1 Candidatus Zixiibacteriota bacterium | reverse complement strand
CCCCCCGACAGTGCTCCTATCACCGCTGGCAAGATTTTCGTCGCCACCACCAACAGTGGCCAACAGATCGCCGGCGGTGTTGTCTGTCCCACCACTCACGGTAGCGCCAAAGCCGCTGGCTGTATTGCTTGATCCACCGCTAACCGTGCCATAATAATCGCTGGCGGTATTCCACTGACCCCCGCCGATGGCACAAGAAAGGTTCTCGGCGCTGTTGCTTCGTCCTCCGCTGACCGCGCTCCAATCCCCGCTGGCGCTGTTGCTTTCTCCAGCGACAAAAGCGTAGGCTCCGGTGTTCCCATTGGCCCACCCGATTTTCGCTTTCCCGGTCACCCATAGATCACCGTCTACATCGAGATCGCTCTGAATGGATACATCACCCGAAATCACTCCGCCGCTTGAGCCGTCCACCGTAGCCACCCGGAAGGCATAGGGCACCGTGACCAGTTTGGTCAGGGGGGCAATCTCAGGATCAGAACCGATCTGGATTCCCAACCATCTCCAATCGTCAGCAAACACGGTATCCGGGATGGGCGGGCCCGATCCCAAGAGAACGTTAAACAGACCTCCGCTGACTTCCACGCCCGTCTGAGTCTCGGTCCAGAGAACCATTCCTCCCGAGGAATCGCTGTAAATGGTGAACGTCATGGACACGATTGTGTCCAACGGCGCCCCCAGGTCGTCGGTCAACTGCCCCTGGTAGTTCATCTGGTTCGGAACATCGGCTGTGGCCATAGGTGCCACTGCCAAAAACATAACAAAGAGAATAACTGTTAGTGAAACATTGCGTCTCATGCTTCACTCCTTTCTGGGTTTGGAGTTTCCTGACCAGTATGTCGGTCCGAAGGGTTTCGCCACTTCGGACCTGCAATGAGTTCTGTTTAATCCGTCCATACGGACGCCCGTCTGGGCGTTCCATCCGGCGACAGTTTTCAGTCCCTCTGTCCAACGCTTTTTTCCTGCGTTTTCCCTTCCACGCGCTCATGCCTTTTATGATAAATCCCGTATTCCTCGCTTAGCCCATAAGCTTCAGGGCTTAAATACCTGCCCCGGTCCACCGGCTCTTTCTCAACCTCGACCTGAATCCTCTTGGCTTCGGCGACCGGGTCCTTGCGGATGCCCGTCACCAGCCAGGAAACCTTCATACCGGGTTCTCCACCGGCGATCTTGAACTGGTTGCCGGATATCTCCTCGGCGATGTACACGGGGGCAAAGCCGCCGATACAGGTAAGCTGATATCGGAAGTCTTTGTTGGCCGCTTCGAAGTAGTCCGGTAATTCGACTGCTGCCTCTCCCCTGGCATCGAGTGTAACCACGCCATCGTAAACGTTCTTCATGTCGGGAGACTCCACGAAGGAGTGGTAAAGGTATTTATTCTCAGGTTCAAGCGGATGATCGATCTTGAAACCTCCCCCTTCTTTCATCAAGAAGCCGGTAACCAAGACGTCACCGCCAAAGAATGCCGCAAAGTCCCCGGTTTGTGCTACGGACAGGTTGGCCATTGGATCCGGCCACACCCCGATGCCGGCATTGTCGACGTAGAGTGCACCGCCCACAAAGTAGCCCCCAGAAACATCGCCTGCAACAATGGCGCCAGTAGCCTCCAAATCACCCGAAATGAGCCCGCCGGACGCGCCGTCAACCGTCGATACCCGGTGGGCATAGGGCACCGTCACCAACCTGGTCCTGGGAGTGATTTCAGGATCAGAAGCGATCTGAATGCCTAACCACCTGAAGTCGCCCCTGAATACAGTGTCGACGATGGCGCCCCCTGCCGAGCCCAGTAGAACAGTGAATAACCCGTTGCTCACCACGACGCCCGGCTGGGTCTCGCTCCACCAGACGGCTGCACCCGTCGACGAGTCATCGTAAATGGTGAAGGTCATGTTGATGACCGTATCCAGGGGTGCCCCCAAGGCATCGGTCAGTTGTCCCTGGTAGTAAATCATGTTGGGCACAGCGGCACTGACAGAAAATGTCAGGGCCAGAAACACGATAGATAGAACTGCTATCATTGAAACGAATCGTTTCATGATACTCCTCCTGTATTGAGGTTTGGGCACTATTGGAGAATGTCTTTAGTCTGTCGGACCAAGATCTTTTTTCAGTTCCTCTGGTTGAAACCTTAAGAAAAACTCAAAGGCAAGTTGATACACTCCTGTCAGGCTCTATCAGACCAGAACTGCCGATTCCCTTCCACCGTTAAGATACTGTCATTAAGCCCTTTTGTCAAGCACATTCTGGGTTTATCCCTATGTCTATCTTTGTATTCGACACTTTTCGATGCATAGTTAGATAGGCTGTTGACCGCTCCTTGCCGAGGCGCTCGGCTTATCCGGTCTTTTTGCGGGTTGATCTGCCTGACTTCTCGCGTTTCTTTTTGCTTGACAACATCTGTCGCGGGGAAGTATATTTGCTGCATCCAGGCAGTAGGGTTTTCGCCTATTCTTGAGGAGTAAGTCTATGGTGAAACGGATACTGATAACCATTGTTGTTTGTGCCGTCTTGGCTTCCCTTATCAACGGTCCCTCCGTGCTCGCAGAATCCTGGAAGCAACTGCTGGATGAAGCGGATTCGTTGTCCAACGCGGCCAACTACGACTCGGCCATCGTCCTTGGGAATATGGCCTTGGAGCAGGCCGAGGCTGAATTGGGGGAATCGGACACATCGGTTGCTTTCGTATTGGATGAGATGGGAGCTTATCATTACTACAAGGCGGACTATGACCAGGCGGAGTCTCTCTGGAAGCGGGCATTAGTAATAAGAGAGCAGGCTTTTGGCCCTGAGCATGTTGACCTGGCCAAGGCCTTGCACAACCTGGCCACCCTTTATGACGACCAGGGCAGATATACCGAGTCGGAGCCTCTTCACGAGCGGGCGCTTGCCATCAGGGAGAAGGTTCTGGGGGCTCACCACCCGGACGTGGCGGTCAGCCTGATCAATATCGGGAACCTGTACTATGACAAGGGTAAGTACAGGCAAGCCATTCGTCTGCATAAACGGGCGCTGGCTATTTTTGAGAAGGCCTTCGGCCCGGACCATCCCAATGTCGCCTCCAGCGTACACAATCTGGCAGATCTATACTTTGAACAGGGCAAGTATGGTGAAGCCGAACCGCTTTACCAACGGGCATTGGGTATATCGGAACAGAAATTCGGCCCGGACCATCCTTACGTTGGCATAAGCTTAAACAACCTGGCGAACCTTTACTACGAACAGGGTAAGTATCCCCAGGCCGAGCCACGTTACAGGCGAGCGCTGTCCATCTTTGAAGGCGCCCTTGGACCTGATCATCCTTTTGTGGGCTACTGCTTGAACGGCCTGGGAGACCTCTACCACCGTCAGGAAAGGTATGCTGAAGCCGAGGACTTCTTCGAAAAGGCACGGGGTGTCACTGAAAAAACCCTGGGATCTGACCACCCGGAAACCGCATACAGCTTAAACAAGCTGGCCGATGTCTACCGCGATCAGGGCAGGTATGCCGAGGCCGAGCCTCTCCTGAAACGCTCCCTGGAGATCTTTGAGAAAGCCGTGGGACCCGATCATCCGGACGTGGGAATGGGACTGAACAACCTGGCTAACCTCTACCGCGACCAGGGCAAGTATCCCAAGGCGGGTCCCCTGTATACCCGGGCGCTGGAAACGTTTGAGAAGACTCTGGGGACTGAGCACCCGAAAGTGGCTTTGTGCCTGGAGTCTTTCAGCTACTACTACCGCCTGATAGGTGATTTAGAAAAGAGCCTGGAGATGGGCAAGCGGGCCTTCGAGATCAGAAAGAAGAACTTCCGAATAGGATCAGCCGTGATGTCGGAGAAGGATGCGCTGACCTATTCTCAGTTCATGTGGAAATCGGCGAACAACCTACTCTCTGCATACTTCGATCTGAACTTAGATGACGAAGAACTTGACTACACCGCGGCTGACGTCATGTTCTCCACCAAGGGACAGGCTTCGGAGGCCATTTTCGTCCGGGCCAGAGAGATGATTATGCTTGATCAGCTGGGAGCCCTGGCCGATTCCCTTCGCTACGCTCGTACGCTGCTCTCAAAGCTTTACGTCGAGGGGACGGCCGATGAAGGCCCGCTGATCTGTAGAGAAAAGCTGGACAGGGCCAGTCACGACAAGGAGCGGCTGGAAAGCACCCTGGCCCGCAACAGCACCGGCTTTCGGAACCTTCAGGATGCGCTGGATATTGATGCGGAAAAGGTGACGGAAATCCTCAGCCTATTGCCAATGAATGCTATCCTGGTTGAATACATGAAGTATGATTATTTCTCGCTGGAACCTCAGGAGAACGTTACCCATTACCTGGCCATAACCTTGAACAGCTTCGGCGAGATACTGGTAAAGGATTTGGGCCAAGCATCAGGTACTGACTCCTTAATCGACCAATACCGCGCTCACATGCTGGCCGTTTCCACCGCCGCCAACCCGCCATCTATCGTCGATCGCGTGGACTTTCAGCGAATAAGTCAGGCCCTGTATGATAAGATCTGGAAACCTATTGAGAACCAGATATCCAACGAGGATTTGGTCTTCGTAGCTCCGGACGGTGGTCTGAACATCATGTCCTTTGCCGGGCTGATGAACGAGGAGGGAGAGTACCTGATTGAGAAGCTTCCCATCCATTATCTCTCTTCGGGTCGCGATCTACTGCGGCTTAAGGACCAAGCCAGGTCAGCGGCCGGCCTGTTCGCTCTGGGAGATCCGGACTACGATGCCACCCCCATGGCCCGTCTGTCCGGGTCAGAAGCGGCGCCCGAATCGACTTCTGAGTTGACCTATCAGGCGACTCGCAACGTTCGTTCCGCCTGTGAGGAGCTGAGAGGCACAACTTTGAGCCAACTCCCCGGCACAAAAGTCGAGGTGGAAAAGATAGCCGAGAGCTGGAGCTCCACCAGCCAGGAGCCGACCACCATCTGTTTCGGCCTGGGCGCCAGCGAGGAGGCCTTCAAGAGAGATGCTCCGGGGAACCGGGTAGTCCACCTAGCCACACATGGTTACTTTCTGGAGGGAAGATGCCAGCCGGCTACAACACAACGGGGATTCGATTCCGAGGTGGGCTACATCGGCGAAAATCCGTTACTGCTGTCAGGTCTGTTCTTTGCCGGAGCGAATCTTCAGGGCGAGGGAGCAGACGAGCTTGGCGTCGAGGATGGAATACTGACCGCAGAAGAGGTAACAGCCATGAACCTTGACGGCACTGAGCTAGCCGTACTTTCCGCCTGCGAAACCGCTTTAGGTGAGGTGAAAGATGGCGAAGGAGTCTACGGGTTGAGACGGGCTTTTCAGATGGCAGGCGCAAGGACGGTAATCAGTGCTTTGTGGCCGGTATCAGACAAGGAGACGGCAGAGATGATGTCACAGCTTTACGAATCGAGTAGGAAGAGTCTGCCTGAGATCATGAGAGAGATTCATTTGCAGAAAATAAACGATCTGCGTGAAAACAAACAAGCCGATCACCCTTTTAGCTGGGGAGCTTTTATAGCTCTTGGAGATTGGAGGTAAGGAAGATGAGATCAGCAGAGATGTCGAAGGTGCTGTTCAGGAAAGATCCCTCTAACTTCTTCTGTCTGCTTCTTTTTTGTGGAGTGGCTCTGTTTTTCTCTCATGAGGCCTTTGCCTCAGATCCGATCTTGGGTAAGGTATTGGAACTCGATGGGGTAGTTGAATCCAGCATGCCGGGTGAGAAGGCCGGATTGCTGAGACCCGGCATGACTTTGAGGACTGGAGCACAGCTGGACTTGAGACCGGAAAGCTGGATTGTCCTGGTGATGGCCGACAGCACGGTAAGAAAGTTCAGTGGCCCTGCCACCATCACCATGAACGAGAACCTCGACCAGGAACGCGGAAGCGTCCTGACCCGATTGGGTTCGGCGCTTGTGGGCATGTTGTTTGCCCAGGAACAGGAGGGCTCCGAGGTGGTCATGGCTACCAGGGTGCCGGACAAGACTGATATTTCTGAAACCGGAAAAAGCCATATTCCCTTACTGGTCCTTCCGGCTCCGGGTTCAAGCCTTCTGAAAAAACCTTCCACCTTCGAGTGGCGAAAGGTGGAGGGCATCCCGCTCTACCGTGTATCGGTGTACAGTTGGGATCGCCTTCTGTGGCAGGGTACGACCTCCGATGCCGCTCTGGAGTGCCCACCTGACCGGTGCAAGTTCGATCCGGGAGAAGAGTATTATTGGGTGGTCGAGGGCCTGATCGGGAATTCTGCTCTCAGATCAAGACCCGCCAAGTTCAGGATACTACCTGAGAATGCCCGCTCCGAACTGTCTGAGGCGCTCACTGATCAGGGCCTACCCATCTTCGCCAAGATCAGGCTTTGCCTGAGTCTAAATCTTTACCATAAAGCTCTCGACTTGATCGATTCTCATTGGGGAGGTTCGCCTTCTGATCCGGAAGCCTACGGGCTGCGTGCCGAAATTAAGGGAATGATGGGGCTTCGCGAGGATGCCTTCTTTGACTACTTCATGGCTACCCAAATGTCTTCTGGCAAGTAACATGACAACTGACTGCTCATGCTAAAGGCACTCCTGAGACTCCCTGTCCGCCTGGGATTGACCGCCGTTCTGGGAATCCTGTTTGCCCTCCTCTGCTTCCAGTACGATTGGCTCAGGCTGGTTGACCTGAAGATGTATGATCTGGGGCTGAACCTGAGGCCTCAGGTCGAGACACAGCCGGACGTGGTCGTCGTTACCATTGACAGGTACTCGAGGGAAAGCTGCTTTCGACCCCCTTATTTTCCCATCTCCAGCCATATAACTCAACACGGTCAAGTCATGGAGCGCCTGAGTGACGCGGGAGCAAAGGTCATAGCTTTTGACATCCTCTTCGATCAGCTGAACCCGGAGTTGGACCTAAAACCCTTTGTGTCGGCTCTGAACAAGGCCGGGAACGTGATTCTGGCCGGCGTTATGGAATCCCAGGCTCTGAAGGTGACCGGGTCGAGCGCATCCATTCAGGAAGAGCGTGTGATACTGCCTGTGCCGGCGATACCTTCTTCGTCATACCAGGTGGGCTTGGTCAACGTGCCTGTCGGTCCCGATCATGTGGCCAGACAGTCCTATTACGGCAGGGAGTTGCAGGGCAAATGGTACCCTTCCCTACCAGCGGCTGCGGTGGCAAAGTTCTCAGGAAAAACGGCAGGCCTGCTATCGACGGAGGCATTCTACATAGATTACTCGTCGCCTGAAAAGGGTCTGTCGACAGTTCCCTATGCCGATGTTCTCAAAGGGGGGAATTGGCAAACCCTGGTTAAGGACCGGATAGTTCTGATTGGCGTCAATGAAAACGGTCTGGCCGACACCCACAAGTCGCCCGTCCCTGATCTGCCGGAGACGGCTGAAGACCGCAAGCTCCCCGGGGTGTTCTTCTTAGCCTATGCTACCCAGACCCTGCTGGGAAACAATGTGGTCACAACGCTTCCGGGTCATCTTTCCCTCCTTCTGGGCATCTTTGTGATTCTGTGCAGTTCGGTTCTGGCTCTGGGAAAGCGCCACCTGCTGAATCTTGGTCTGATCGTGACCCTAACCCTGCTGATAGTAGCTGTGGGGACAGCTCTCGTAGCCCTGAGTATCACCATCCTTCCGACCGGGAAACTCGTTGCCGTTAGCTTGGTGACCGGAGCGATTGGGATCTTTGTAAACTTCTCGTACACCAAGCTGAGGTCCTCGCAGCAGGAGGGCCAACTGCAGGAGATCTCCTCCGACCTCAAGGCGGCTCATCAGATCCAGAAAAAACTCCAGCCCGAGAAGATACCGACAATGGAAGGCCTGGAGATTTCCGGTCTGCAAATCCCCTGCAAGGAGATAGGGGGAGATTATTATGACGTGATTGAGTTGGATCAGAAGAGGATCGCAGTGTTGGTGGCAGACGTATCCGGCAAGGGCATATCCGGCGCTTTGGTGATGTCCAACCTGCAGTCGGTGGTCCGCACCCTGGCGCCACGAATGACTCGTCCCTCCAAGCTGCTTCCGGAATTGAGCCGGGCGGTGGCCAAGATTGCCACCCCGGGACGATTCGTGACCCTCTTCTACGGAATCCTGGATCTGAACACCAAGACGTTCTTATATGGCAACGCCGGTCACAACTATCCCATTCTGTGCCGCGCCGACGGAGAGACCGTAGAGCTTTCCGAAGGAGGCTTGTTCCTGGGGCCGTTTCCCGATGCTACTTGGGAGGATACAGAAATACAATTGGAAGCCGGGGATTTGCTATTTATCTACACGGACGGGGTAACCGAAGCATCCTACAGGAACACGGACGACCAGTTCGGCGAGGAACGATTGAAGAAGTATCTGAGAGAAAACCTGTCCCGAAGCCCGGAACAGATCAATCAACAGCTCACCAAGGTTGTGGAAGACTTCACCGGCAGCAGCCAATTCGAAGACGACCTAACCATTTTGACTCTCAAAATCCGGTGATACGGAGTCTCCTTACAAAAAACAGAAAACCCTTTGACATAATCGCCAAGAGACTGCCTCGTTCCATTAAGCTCCCGCGCATATCTCTCCGTTACCCCCAGCTCCTCTGCCATCTGCGCCTGAGTAATCTTCTCCCTTGCTCCTGCTTCTATCTCTCGAATTAGGAGCAGGAGACGCAACTTTCGATTCTCTTTTCTCAAAGCTCTATTACAGTCTGGTCGCAATCCTTCCTCCTTCTTGTTCACATTTGATTACAATCTCGCGTGTAGGCTACCTGAACAGCCCCTATCCCCCGCTACCTGTATTAAAGATATTCTGAGAGCTAAACGCGGTAAGAAAATCAACTTTTTTGTTTCTCTGGGTTGGATTTATTCAAAGAACCGGAGGTGGGAGGGAACTTGGGGAGCGCTAAAGGAACGGTTATTTCTTCTAACAATCCCCTTTCGAATATGACGTTAGGCGCAGCCAAAACGGCTTAGTCTGTTTCAGGCAACGTTTGCCAAGGACGTATGTCTAACCGTCGGGATGGCATCCCGATGATCCGTTCAGTGAGTTGTCTCCAATTCAACAACTTGCGGATGGTGGATGCCAGCCTGTTTCCGTTTTCCCTCCGTTGGCCGATTAGTCACGCGAGCATTGCGGGTTCCAAAGACTCTGGCGCAGCAGCCTGGATTTCTGCCGCTCGACACGGAGTCCTAGGTTTGACGCCTTGACTTCGGCTTTTCAGGGAAATCAATGTGCAGACTGAAACGCCGTTCCTTGAGAAAAACCTCAGCCGACTTAGAGCCGGGGTCTTCACGTTTTAGGCGACCGTTTGCCAGTATCGCAAGATCCTAACAACCTGGTGGCGGTCCACCTCGATAGAGATAGCTGACCAGATAAACCACATCACCCACATTAATTGTTCCATCGCAATTAGCATCTCCGGCATCCTCGGGCAAAGGAGCAGGACCATTCCTGTAGAGATAGCTAACTAAGTAGACTACATCGCCAACGTTTACTGAGTTGTCTCCGTTGGCGTCACCAGGAACATGGGTGATTATCACTCTCATGGCAACGGTCTGGCTATCAGCGAGAAAGGCGTCGGAGGCAATGAAGGTCACATGATATACTGAATCCTCCTGCATATGCCTCGGGTAAAGCCTGAACAGACCGCCTCCATTTCCACTATCGTAGAAATCTGAATTGGTGGGAAGGATATCGGTGCTCAAGGTGAGGTTTTGACCATCAGGGTCGGTGGACCAGAGGTGTAAAATGCACGTATCACCCACAATTACGTCAGCGCTGTCAATCGAAGGATCCAAGATCAGAACCGGGGGCCGATTAACGTTTTGCACCACTATCTCCACCACCTCCGAATCTGTCGCCCCCACTGTATCCTCGGCAACGAAGGTCACGTAATAGGTGTCCGCCTGAGCAAAATCAGGAGTGAAGGTAAACGAGCCTCCTCCATTGCCGGAATCCATAAACTCTGCATTTAAGGGGACACCCACAGTATCCAGGATGATCGAATCCAAATCGACGTCCGATGCATGTATCCCAAACTCCAAAGTATCGCCCTCCATCACGCTCTTGGGTCCGATAGAATCCAAAACCGGAGGCTGGTTCCCCGCCTCGGCAACAACTATCTCCACCACCTCTGAATCCGACAACGATCCATCCGAGGCAATAATGGTCACATAATAGGTGTCGGCCTGAGTAAAGCCCGGGGCGAAAGCAAATGAGCCCGCTCCATCGCCGGAATCTGTGAAGCTGGAATTGGTCGGCCTGTTCTCTGCCGATAATCCGATCGAATCCTGATCCGGATCCGTGGCACTCACCCTGAATTCTAACGTATCTCCCTCAGTCACCAGCTGCGAGCCGATCGCCTCTAAGACTGGTTCCCGGTTGGGGAACATGATAGTCCCGGCGTACTGCGGGCTTGATCCCGAAACCATAGTCGTATCCCCCCCAACTCCGTTTGCGGCACCCTGTGCATCAATGAGGATGCTGTCGCCGGTACTGTACGATAGGACCGTACCATCCGCCGCGTTCTTGAGGTTGCCTAAGTTTAAAGACCAGACGCCACTGGTGTCGGTCAGGCCGGATAGGGGATAAGAAGTGTTACCGTTTGATTTGACCTGCGCGCTAACAATGGTCGCTGCAATGGGACTCAAACCATTGTGCAACAGCACATAGCCAAAGATGACATAGGGAACCCCGCTGGCGACATCCGTAGTGATGAAGGTGTAATAAGCGCCCCCGTTGTCATCGGTTATCCCCCCTGAGATTACTTCAAAATAGTAAGTGGTCTCAGCAGGCAAACCCGTGATCACCACCTGGTGGATATCATCATCCGGTCTTGGGTCGCAGGTTGTGTCACCCAATGCAGTGGTGAGACCGTAATTCACGCACCCATCCGTGGTGTCCGAAGTGGTCCACGTTATGTTAGCGGAAGAACTGGTAAGATTCGAAACCTGGACGTTGGAGATCTGGCCGAGAGCGGACGAAAAGGCAAAGCCAACCTGCAGGGCGGCCAAAAGTAGCGCTGCCAACATCATTTTCCATCTGCTCATCCGTCACTCCTTCACACCTTGGCACGATGTCCCATTCGCGCCGGCTTCGCCGTAAGCAACGATTCCCTTAAAGTTTCAAGATCAGACCCCGCCCCCACACGGATAGGAGACAGGCTCTGAAGCCCCGTCACCCATATTTAGACCTGCGCTCATAGTTATTTCAGCAGCACCATCTTTCTTATTTGCGTGAATTCTCTCGACTTGACCCGGTAGAAATAGATCCCCGAGGAAACCGAGCGTCCATCAGCATTCTCACCATTCCACGTGACCACGTGGTTCCCCGCCTGGTAATCTTGGTCCAGAAGAGTCACAACCTTCCGGCCGACGATGTTGTAGATTGACAGCTCAACGTGACCGGCGACCGGCAGACCGAATTTGATGATCGTGCTCTGATTGAAGGGATTCGGATAGTTAGCGGAGAGATAAAAGCGCTCTGGCAGAGGCCCCGCTGCCGGCCCGGTTGGCTCCTCCACCCCGGTGCTGATGCCGATCTCTTGATCTCCACAATCCTGAGGGCTGGCGCCCGAGATCACTATCGTATCCGCGCCCGAACCCTCACCTCCCCCCAGAACCTGCAGGAAAATCGTATCTCCCGCTTCGTAAGGTAGAACATTATTAGAAACTGGGTTCTTAAGGTTACCGAGGTTCAAGAGCCACCTGCCGTCTGAATTCGTTAGTCCGGTCAAAGGATACGAGCTGATTCCTCCACGCTCCAACCTGCCGGACACAATTAAGTCAGAGGCCGGCAAGCCCGTACCCACTTCACTGACGCGACCATAGATGATGGAGGGCACGCCTGCGCCAGGCAAAGTCGTAGTCAATGAGTGATAGTTACCGTCGTTATCATCCACAATTCCACCGGAGATTATTTCGAAGTAATAAGGCGTATTCGCCGTCAGGTTATCCAGCACCACCGTGTGTGTTTCGCTGCCAGGTTCGCCCTCACACTTAGCGAAGCCCAAAGCTGGCGTGGTGCCATAATTGACGCATCCATCAACCATCCCATCGGTGGTCCAGGTGACGGTTACTGAAGAGCTGCTATGATTTCCTACGATGACATGCTCAATCTTCGTCGCGGTAAGAGAGGTAGAGGCTTTGGCCGACCTCTTTGCGACCGGGCCTTCCTCCGATACCGAAGGCAAAGAACTCGGTTGAACAGGAGCCGGCATGAGTTCAGGGTTGAGTGTAAGGGACCTGCCTCTTCCGCTCGTCAATAACGCTATTGGTTTTGCCGAGGTTGGGTCATTACCTTGCGCATGTGAACTGGCTGCAAGTATCGCTGCCGTAACCTGCAGAGTCTGGTAGGCTCGATTGTTGGTCTCATCCAATTCCTCGACGGTGTTATACAAATCGGCAATCCCGTATATGTCCACGTAGCCGGATCCTTCAAATACGACCTTGTTCCCATAGTAGCCGCTGGATCCTCCGGGTGGAAGAGTCACAGGAAGGTTTCCTCCTACCAGGTGAGTTCCACCTGCATCGGGATCTCCAGCGTAAATGTCCAGCCTAGGGGAGAAAGCCGTATCGGTGCCGATATTGTCAATATTGACCCAGAGCCCCACACTATCACCGGATGGCACTGGGTTTGGATCAAGCCAGATATCATCTTCAGTAATCAACAAATCCGGCAGAATGGTGACGGTATCGCAGGTCCTGGTGTACCAATCACCGGCAGCATCCACCTTGACAAAGTACCCGTAGCCCTGGGTGACCGCAAAATCCTCCCCGGCGAATTCGCCTTCACCGATCTTGATGGCAGATACCCATGCCTGCAGGTTGCCGTCCCAGGAATGCGCTTCCACACAGGTACTGATGTCATCAATCAGAGTGAATCCTGTGTAGCACGCATCCCCGTTGGGGATGGATACCACATCGAGACCTTGTTCCAGATAGGTGCTCCCATGTTCGGTCACCCACCTTCCCAAGAAAGTAGCAAGGCCCGGTAGGCCTACCCGGGCAAAGAAGCCGTCTCGCAGTTCTATGGCAAAATCGTCGCCGACAATCGTGCCTTCGCCTATATCCACGGCACTGATCCACATCTGCGAGATCCGATCCCATCCGTCGATTTCGTTGCAGTCGGGAATCTGGGGTATCATCGTGAACGAGGTCGGCGCATCCTCCGGTGTCGAAGGCAAACCCAACAGGTTCAGCCCGGCGTACAATCCCACCGGGTATGGTTGCGGCCCGACCCAGAGGGTGTCGAAATTGCAGTTGTTAAGCTCACTTATTTCTCTGATCGTGTTGTCCAGGTCGGCGCAGGCATAAATGTCGTAGGGTCCTTCGCTGGAGAAGTAACCACCCATATTCAGATTGAGCGTAACCTGTGAACCAGGATTGATGGAAGAGATTATATATGGCGATCCCATAAGCGGAATTCCCCCGGCATCAGGATCGCCATCCCATACTTGCAGGGATACATCGGTTGCTATAACTTCTCCGGTGTTCTTCACCGTGGTCTTGATTATGACCTGTTCTCCCGCTTCCGGTTCCGACGGATCGAACACGATACCGTCGTCGTCGATGACCAAATCGGGCGGGAAGTAGACGTGAACGGATTTCTGGCTGACATTATTGAGTTCTTCCGGCTCACCGATTTCGTCCAGTGGGTCGATTTCGACGACAATATTGTGGTCCCCACCCAGTTCAAAAGTATTCCACACAACCTGTAACGTAGTGTCTTCAGCGGGAAGTAGCACAGGGATAATCATATCCGGGCCAATTTGTTCGCTGGGAATGGACGACAGAGAATCGTTATTTGGCGAAAAATGGTCAGAAACGCGCACAAGAACACTGTCAGCGCTGAGAGCCCCCCGGTTATGAATTGTAGCTGAAATAGTCACAAGTTCGGAATCAGTGGGGGTCGGGTTGGACAATATAATGTCTGATGAGTAAACTGCAAGGTCAGGCCCGACATGATTTAGCCCATATATGGCCACGGCAGTGCTGTAAGCATGATCATTCCAACTGCCGTTAGGAAGCTGGGTCGTTTCGAGATAATTCGTAGCATCGGTGATTTCCGTGGCTGTAGGATCACCTTTAACCATAGCCGCCATTGCCAGGCCTGTTTCGTACGGGTTGCTAATGCTACTGGTGCCAAATCCGTCGTCGCCATGCGCCTGTGTTTTCAGCCAGTTCACGCCACCTTGTATCTGGGTGGAAACACTGAAGTCACCCTCAAGCATCGCCAGGGAGATAATGACGTGAGCGGTATAAAACACTTGGCTTGAATCTCCTGAAACAAATGACCATCCACTGTCAGCATTTTGCTGGGAAGTAAGATAGTCTACCCCCGACCCCAGTTTGGTCATATTTGAATAAAACGCCCCTTTTAGCGCCCTCAAGCTCAGCGCGGTTTCCAGAACGTTACTACCATAGCCTTTCTGATAACCCCAACCGCCGTCATCACCTTGCATGTTAGCGAGATCGTTCACCAGCAATGCGGAGACAGCGCCTATACTGGATTTCGCAATAATCCTGCGCGAAAGATAGTCGGTGGATGTGATTACCTGAGCATCGATCGCGCTCCACGCCGTTTCGATGGTAGCGGAATCGGCCCCGAGTCTCCCCAGTATTTCGACGATAACCGTCGCGTCTCGAAAGGGCGTTGCCTTATCCGTACCCCATAGCCCGGATGTGTCTTGGTTCGCGACGAGCCAGTCGACAGCGTCCTCAATTGGTGATCCTTGGGCCGTCAAGCTGCCGAGAGAAACGTTAAAAAGGAAACCAAGGATGGTTATGCCGCCCAGAAAGCTTCGGTATTTCATATCAATACTCCACCAGATTCTTGCTCCCCAATTCCTCCTACCTGCCTTCCACCACCTTCTTTATCAGCGTCTGGCCAAAGTCAGTTCGCGATTCTTCCATTAATTGTCGCCAGGCTGCGGAGTCAGCTTCAAAATCGGGTGTAGCAGGGCGAATCCGCAGGATTGATTTTATATCATTCACAACCTCGGGCCTCTCAATCGGCAATGTCTTCGGTCTTGCGACCGATGCCGGCCATTCCACACATAGTGAGCCGTATCCGTGGTAGTAAATGGTAAAAACGTTGGCGGGGGATGAAGGCTCTCCGATATCAATAGTCTTCAATATTTCCATGATCTCCGGTTGAACCGGTTTCTCATCATCAAAGGGACTTTCCAAAAACAGCATCCATCTCGACCCAATCACATCAGGTTGGAAACTTTTGTAGCGAAGGTTCTCTACTAATTCTTTTGAAAACAGAACGAATATTGAGTCACCGACATCCCCCCGAATGGTTTCCAAAACATTCAGATTAACCAATTGAAAAAGGTTCAGCTCGATGCTATCGTTCTCCGATGGTACTATGCCTTTGGCATCTATTATCTCGCCAATGACTATGTGGACATTCTCCTTCTCGATGCCGCGCGCTAAGACATGGGACGCTTGGTATCTGGCCTGCGTCTCCAGAGAACTTCTATCTGCGTAGCCATCCAGCATGTCCCAAGGGACATCCTTGATAGCTTTCTCTTTGATGAGTGACACGAGCCAGGCGTCGATGTCACCAGTATCCTCGAAGAGCACGCTCCCCTCGGGGCGAGGAATAGATATTACATCGCTGTAAACGTGAAGCCGGTCTGGAAGGCCAACAACGCCGTTATTTTCGAGCAGAAAGCCGGCGATCCCGGGCATTGGCCAAAAAGGGAACTTGGGATGGGGAGTTTCTGATCGATCCGGAATCGGTCCCAGCCTGTCCAGCAGAATATCAATCTCATTCTCGCTCAGTTCGAAAACGGGGTTTGGTCTTCCGGAATATGCCAGAAGCGTGACCTTCACACTAACCTCCGTTTCTTGCGCAGCCAAATTTGAATCTGAATGAAAGGTCCCAAGCCATACTGAGACCACGACAAGTAAAGTTAAACATGCGATCGTTAGTACCGAACAACTCCTCATGGTAATTTACTCCTTTTTGATCCCATCTATCCTTCTCTACTTAATGCTCACACCGGCTCCAACGTAGAAAAACCCGCAGAATTCATCATAGTATGGAGACCAGGCGGCGGTTCGAGGATCCGTAATGGTTGCACCATTCACATCCACGTTTGTGGCGGGCCATCCCCCAGGTTTATGAGTCCAAGTTCCGTCGTCCTCCATGCGATACCAGTGATAATCCGTTTGCCCAACGTGCCCGGGGCCACTGGCTATCAAGGCCACAATTTGGCCACCGTTAGACAGTTGAGATACCTCACCGCATGGATCGTTGAGATCATTTATAGTCACAGGAATGAGGCCGTCCGAGGTCGCACCCTGCGACGCATTAGTACATGTTATGGGTTGAGATAGATAAGAGCCGGTTGATGCATATCCTGGCTGAGCACGGGTATTAGTCTGAATATCGGTCGCATAATTGTAACAGTTATTAGTAGTCTGAATAGATCCAACATCCCAGCCATCATTCCAGCTATTCATAGCTGATAGAGTCTTAAGGGCAACGGTGACAGTGTAAGGTGCAGAGACGCAAGTCGCTCCACTATAGTTGTATTCGACAGTGATATCAGTTGAGCCGTCTGCAACGGCGGTAATCTCTCCTGTGTTTGGGTCAATTGTGGCTACACCGGTGGCACTTGATGTCCAACCGCTGAACGTGCCACCGGACGGAGTCCCTGTAGCTGTCATAGTCTCAGTTTTGCAATAGATGGCCAGCAATTCCACGCCGGTTATCTCCGGCTCAACAATGGTTACCGTCTTGTCAATCATGGTACATCCACAGTCGCCGGTGTATGACCCGCATCTAAAGATATATTGGCCTGGACCCCAATTATCTGCGATGTACTTGATCGTGTACTTAACCGGGAAGTCTTTGGATTCGCTCTTCAGCAGCTGGCAATTGCCGTCCTCGTCCTTGCCCCAGTACTTTATGGTCGGAACAGTGAACGTCCATTTTGCACTGCTTTCAGAGCAATACAAATCACCGGTTGCCGACGGCGTGACGGTGACTGGTCCGATGGGCTGAATGCAGAACAAGTCGGGTATGGTTATATCCCACTCTTGCACTGTGGCGCCGCCGTTGTGGCCACCGGAGATAATGTAGCCAGCGGCACAGGTTGCCGGGTCAATACTAATCCACCCGGTGCCGGTCCAATTGTAATAGGTAAACCCTCTCTCCGGAATAATGACGTGACGCCCCTGCGCCAGGGCATTATTGATCGCAGTAATTACGTGGGAGGGTTGATCGATTCCCGGACAGTCGGCCGCGATGCTCGTGGTGATCTCGCAGATCGTTATTCCCGAATCGCTGGCCAGCTCCAGAATCTTAATCGCCGATATGGCCTCTTCCTCGAATCTGGTCTCAAACAGCACGTTTTCCTGAATCGAGCCGTCAGCACCCCCCAGGCGCATGTAATCACAAGCGTTGTCAACTCCGTCGACGGAAAACGGTCCGATGATTTTCCGGTCCGCGTCCACGATCATCCCGGTCCATTCAAAGGATACGGGCAATCCTCCGCTGAAAAGGACTCTTATGGTATTTCCCACAATCGCCTCGGACACGTCGTTTATTACCACCTGGTGCATCAGATCAGACAGCTCGTCTCCTGCCACGTCGACATTGTTCAAATAGGTCAGAGCCGTCTGGTGCACTTCTTGCCCCAAGTACTCCTCGTCGCAGGACGTCTCAAGAACGTCAAAGAAGGAAGGAAAGGCATCCTCGGCGTCGATTCCTATTCCCTGGTAATTGCCGGCAATGATTACGTTGGACACGGTAGGCATCTGATTGGACGCTCCGGTCGGTGCGGTGAAGTGCATATCTGAATAATGGGTCGTGCCCATCATCACGTCGCCGGTGGCGAGTGCCACCTCACAGCCGTCGATTTTCAATACCGGCTTCAAATCAACCAGATAAGGAAGATCCACGTTGAAAATCCCTCCAGAGGTGTCGATGATCTCCTGGTCGGCTGCGGTTGCGCCCACGTATGATATGGTCACCTGCTTCTCTGCGATCTCCGGCAGGCTGATGGTGTAATCCAGATCCATCCCGGAACCGTCATAAAGATGGAATTCAATATAATACCTTTTAGCAGATGCGATTTCCGAAAAGGTGCTATCCATCGACATAAGCGTATAGGGAAAAGTGCCGGGCAGAATTCCATCGGTTTCCTTTATTACGCTTCGCATTGTTATTAAGTCTTCATAGTCCGCCCCCGGGTGATATACGGCCAACGAATCAAGGAGCATTTGCCTGAACAATTCTACCGGCGTCTCCGAATGAAAGGTGGAGATGTAGTCGTTCACGAAGGCCTCGGCGTCAAAACCTATCTCCGCCGGCAGGTTAATCCCTGGTTGATAAGAGTACTGCTTGAAAGTCGGATCCATGGGCACCCACATGAAGCCGGTGCTGTCGTTGATGGCGCCGCGATAGTTTATGAACGGAATCCAGGCTTCTACCCAGACCCGCCGGCAGCTAATTGCCACGGTATCGTCGTTAACGATATAAATGATGCCTTCCATCCCGCAGGTAGTCAAAATGCTTCCCGCATTCCTTTTGTCTTGGATGCCCAGCCAGTTGGTGGCCTGATCGATCGTCATCTTCACGGTCCCGGTGGCGTATCGCGCCGGGATTCCCGATACCCGAAGCAGGGCGATAAGAAGCGAGGCCTGATCGTAATCATTCCCGCGCCTGTGTGTAAGAGCCTGCTGTGACCCTTTTCGGGAACCCAGGTATGGTTCAAACTCAAAGTGGTCTCTCACGAAATTGTACATCTCAACCGGCGAGTTGTTCAGTGAATCAGCCATGGCGATAACATCATCAGTGAATTGCACGTCGATGGTCGAATCCAGGTCGGCCGGATCGGGGCCGTCTTTGGATATAATCGGATAAGGAATGGTTGGGGGTAGCTGATCCTGAACAACAGGGGCTTTCTTGACCTCCATCATCACCGGCAAAGGCTGGGAGCTGAGCAAAAGGGGATCTTTCCTGAATACATTATCGATAAAATACCGCTTCAACTCTTGAATCAGAAACTCGAGAGAAGCCTGGTCATTGGAATCATGTGCCGACCGAAGGTTTGCCAGCAACTCAGACAGACGATTGGCGGCGATGGTATGACCCTCGATCACTTCGGCATGCCGATCGATTTTCTCTGCCGGGTATCCGTTCTCTTTCAGGCTCTTTCCTATCTCACTGAATTTGTCGAGAAGCAGCTTGTTGGCCTGTAATAGTCTCTGCTCTAAGACAAGCAATCGACCAATCCCGTCCATGAATGCCAAGTCACTGTCACGATAGGACGCAATGCTCTCGACGATATCGCGGCATTCCAGCACCAAGCGGATATACTTTTTCTGTGGAGTGTCCTTTGACGGCATCTTCTCCCCAAAAACCTCCCTGAAAAGCTTCATCCCCGCGGTCTGCTCTAAACGCGGAGCCGCCGCTGGTTGGAAGGAGGAATCCACCATCTCTCCAAGATCAAGGATCTTTTTCCCGTCCTTGTACAAACCGGGTCCTTGCGCGTGCACGCTGGAGACAAGAAAGTGAAATCCCAGGCACAAGAGCAAAACACAGGTGACGAGCCTCCCCCCCCTGTGAAGTTGGCCGCTGACTATTCTGGCCAGCGATTCGGAACTGCTCAACCACCTGAGGGATAAAAGTGTTTTCCTGCTCTCCACTAGGACGACCCCTCTATTGACATCCGTGGGCATCAATTGTCATCCAACTCTGAGGTTCGTGCGTTGACGCGGATTCTGTCTGGGCAGCCAACTCCTGATGTCGGTTTCGACGAAACCGGCTACGCATCAACTCAAAGCGTACCCTTCCCTTCTACTGTTACAAAGAGAAAGCCTCTTCTGCCTTGCCGCCCTCTTCTTGAGTAAACACACGTCGGGCTATCCTATCAGGCCCTTTTGTGAATGACTGCTCCTCTTGCAATCCTCCTATGAGGCGACTCACAGGAACACTAAAGCATCATTGTTGCAAATATACATACCTGACCGGGCCTGTCAAGTGTTTTTTTAGTTTTTTACCCTGGTGACATGCCTCATCTCTCGTTGAGCCACTGTTGGAACATTGCTCACTTCAGGCTAACGATTTTTTGGATCGCTCTCCGGGGAATCCAATTCTCGCACGGACGTGCCGGTTCTCTTTTCTTCCCTTCAGCCAGATGCTAAACACTGTCAGCTTAATGATCCCAGGACGATTCTACACAAGATGATTTCCGCAATGCGCTGTTGTCAGCCACGGATCGCTCAAACCTTATCGGGATGGGACGTCGGGGTGCCAGTCCGACGGCGACCCGTAATATCCTCTTTGTGTTTAACAGGTTAGCGGTCAGTAAACCTGAGGTGTTTCCGTTTTGCATCCGGTGGCCCTCGTTCTTCACGGACAAAACCGGACTATTACAGACTAATACGGACAATCAGGATTTGGGCTAACTTCAGAAGGGAAAAGGAAATGCGTTGATCTATATGAAGTTAGAGCCGACCCTCGTCACGTCCTAATAACCCGAAGGTCAACTCGGGGAAAACCGAAGAGCGGCGTTTTCCTGGACCTCCCCATTTGATCTGAGCAGGGGGTTTGGGGGGACGGTGGTTCTGTACGGGGGGAGTGTTTCTTTCAAATTCTGAGTGGGGCTTTTTCGTTCTGAAAAGACGAGCGTGGGGGTGGGTGTCCCAGGCCTGTTTCAATTTTGTTTCAGGTGAGGTCGGGTTTACGTGGGTTTCGATGGGTTTGGGTGGGCCATCACGAAATCGGCAAATCCATACCGGCGTTCGCAATAGCCCATCCATCAACAGCTTCTATCCAGGCTCCCAAAGGGTTCAAATCCCGCCTTCCGCATTTGTGACCGTAGGAACCTGCTCCTCCGGTGCTTTCGAACCTCCGTCGCGGCTTTTTCGGCTCGAGAGATACGTATAGAGCGCAGGTATAATAAACAACGTCAGACCCAGAGAAAACAGAAGCCCACCGATAATCACAATTCCTATCGACTGACGACTCTTCGCCGCCGCGCCCAATGCCAGCGCGATGGGCAGGACTCCGAAGGCCGTGGCCAGACTGGTCATCAAGATCGGTCGAAATCGTTGCGATGCGGCATCGATTACCGCTTCCCTGATCGATAATCCTTTGGCTCTGCGTTGATTGGCGAACTCAACGATCAGGATGCCGTTCTTGGTCACGATACCCACCAGGGCGATGATGCCTATCTGACTGAAGATGTTCAATGTCTGTCCGAACAGCCACAGCGACAGGACCGCCCCGGCCAACGCCAAAGGCACCGTAAACATGATAATCAGCGGATCACGAAAGCTCTCGAACTGCGCCGACAGAATCAGATACACCAGGATCAATGCCAGCAGGAATGCAAACATCAGGGTGTTCGAGCTTTCCGCATATTCCTTAGCCGTCCCGGCCAGGCTGGTCGAAAACGATTCGTCCAGCGTGGCGGAGGCAATTTTATCCATCTCCGCAATCCCGTCGGCCAAAGTGTAGCCCTTGGCCGTAGAAGCCGACACGGTGGCAGACACGTAACGGTTGTAATGATATACCTGGGGTGGGTTGCTCCGATAGGAGAGATTCACCATGTTATCGAGTTGAATCAACTCTCCCCGGCTGTTGCGGACATAGATGGAGCTTAGATCCAGCGGCTCATCGCGATCAGACCGGTCGGCTTGCACGATCACGGAATACTGTTTGCCGTTCATCACGAAATCCCCGTATTGCTGTCCGCTGAAGAAAAGCTGGAGCGTCTGAGCGATGTCCCTGACCGTGACGCCCAGCGCCCGGGCCCGTTCTCGATCGATCTCAACGGTCAATTCCGGCTTATTGAACTTCAGGTTCAAATCTCCGACCTCGAATACCGGATTCGTCTGAACCTTATCCATGAAGCCCGGCAGCACCTCTTTTAACTT
Source organism: Candidatus Zixiibacteriota bacterium (assembly GCA_049643405.1). Taxonomy (GTDB): domain Bacteria; phylum Zixibacteria; class MSB-5A5; order MSB-5A5; family SM1-73; genus SM23-73-3. The sequence continues at coordinate 981 of JBARPX010000170.1, read as the reverse complement.
CTCCAGGGTTGGCGCCTGAACGACGTATTGCACCGGCAGATGCCTGCCCCGGCCGCCTCCGATGGTCTGTTCCTGGGTCACATAAGTCCTGGCGAAGGTATAGCTTCTCAGTTCCCGGCTGAGGGCATCGGCAATCTCCTGCTGGCTTCGCTTTCGGGCGCCCGGAGGCACCAGGCCCATCCTGATAAAGCCGCTGTTGACCCCGCCCCCAAGCCCGGTCACTGAAACGATCAACTCCTTCTCCGGAAGCGTGTCGGCTACGGCCAGTATCTTCTTCATATAGTCGTACATGGCCTCATACGACGTCCCCTCCGGAGCTGTGGAGCTGACCATCAACCTGCTCTTGTCTTCCATGGGCGCCAGCTCCGAGCGCAGCAAAGACCCCAATCCGAAAATCATGGCCAGGGAAATACCCATGATCGCCGGCGCCAACCATCTTCTCGAAATGAACCGGCGCAAAGCTCGGTGATAGCCCGAGACCAGGCGGTTGAACCACTTTTCGCTCAATTCAAAGAGTTTGCTCTCATGCTCGGTCTTGTGCAGAATCCGTGCGCTCATCATGGGAGTCAGCGTGAGGGAAACGAATGCGGAAATCAATACGGCGCCCGCCACCACAACCCCGAATTCCCTGAACAGCCGCCCGGTAAGTCCCTGCAGAAACATGATGGGCAAGAAGACGGAGGCCAGCGTAATGGTGGTGGAGATGATCGCAAAGTAAATCTCCTTGGACCCCTCAAATCCGGCTTCCAGGGGATTAATCCCCTTCTCGATCCTTTTGTAGATGTTCTCCAGCACCACGATGGCGTCGTCCACCACGATGCCGGTGGAGAGCACGATGGCCAACAGAGTGAGGATGTTGATGGAAAAGCCGGCAATGTACATGATGAAGAAGGCGCCGATAAGCGAAATGGGGATGGCCAGCATGGGGATGATGGTGGTTCGCCAGTGGCGCAGGAAAACGAAAATCACCAACAGCACCAG
>JBARPX010000169.1:0-1515 GCA_049643405.1 Candidatus Zixiibacteriota bacterium | reverse complement strand
CTCTATCTAAGAAAGCTGCTTTGGAAGGCATAGTCTAATATCAGAAAACCGCTTTCCTTGTATCCCCTAAAGTAATACTCTAAACTCTAAACTCTGAACTCTAAACTCTTAACTGTTAACGCCTTTCGATTCCTTTTTCTGTTATGTACGCGGTGACAAGTTCGGCGGGCGTGACGTCGAAAGCGGGGCAATAAACGGTTGCTCCAACAGGTGCGGTTCGTTTGCCGAAGCAATCTGTGACCTCCGCAGGCGATCTCTCCTCTATCTCGATCTCTCCGCCATTGGAGATGGCTGGGTCAAAGCTGGAAGTGGGAGCAGCCACATAGAAAGGGATGTCGTGATGGTGTGCCAGAACAGCCACGTTGTAGGTTCCGATCTTGTTGGCCACGTCTCCGTTGGCCGCCACCCTGTCGGCGCCCACTATGACCGAGTCGATCTTTCCGCTCTTCATCACCGAGGCGGCCGTGTTGTCGCAAATGAGCGTCACGTCTATCCCCTGCTGCCTAAGCTCCCATACGGTCAGCCTGGATCCCTGGAGCACCGGTCTGGTCTCGTCGGAGAAGACCGAGATTTTCTTTCCCTGCCAGGCTGCAGTATAGATAATTCCCAGGGCGGTCCCGATTCCTCCCGTGGCCAGCGCTCCGGCGTTGCAGTGGGTCAACACGGTGTCGCCGTCCTTCAGCAGACTTGCGCCGAACTCGCCGATTCTCTCGCACATCAGCTTGTCTTCCTCATGGATGGTGATCGCCTCTCGTAAAAGCAACTTGCTTATCTTCTCAGGATTTTCGTTTTTATTCTGCTGTGCTGCCTTTCTCATTCTCTCCAGCGCCCAGAAGAGATTGACCGCCGTGGGCCGGGTGCCAGCCAGAACGGAGATAACTCTGCTCAGTTCATCCTCAAGTTCCTTCCGGCTTTGAAATTCCCTGTTAAGCAGACCCACCGCCACTCCAAAGGCTGCCGCAATCCCAATGGCCGGTGCGCCTCTCACCTTAAGATCTTTGATGGCTGAGGCGATTTCGTCCACCGTGCGGCACGCAAGATAGACCGTCTCCTCGGGGAGTCTGGTTTGATCTAATATCCTTAAGTGATCGCCTGCCCACTCCAGAGTTTTGAATCTGAGTTTGTCGGACAGCGACATGTTTCCTGTCCTTCTTACTCCAAGTGTGAACCTGGCAGGGAAACTGAGGGGAATACGCCTTTGCGAAAATACCCCCGAATTAGGCCGAGCCTATTCCCCCATTATCTGTACCACGATATCCCGCTGTCTTCTGCGGTTGTCGAAATCTATCAATATGATCTGTTGCCAGGTGCCCAGGATCATCTCCCCGTTGACAAAGGGAACCGTATAGAACGACTTGAGCAATGCGGCCCTGACGTGAGAGTAACCGTTCCCATCCCCCCAGGTTAAATCGTGATGATAATCAGCTCCCTTGGGAATGATTCTCTGGTAGAATTCGGGCAGATCCTTGAGCAGTCCCGGCTCGTATTCCGTGGTAGTTATCCCGGCAGTCGAAC
>JBARPX010000168.1:0-22777 GCA_049643405.1 Candidatus Zixiibacteriota bacterium | reverse complement strand
CGTCGGCATTCCAGCCTCGTCAGCCTGGATACTCTTCAGCGTGGTGTATCTGTTCATAAACAGGATCGTAGCTTTATTTGGAACCGAGGCCATTGCCGCTTTAGGGATCGGCAACCGTATGGAGTCGATCTCCTTTCTGACCTGCTTCGGCTTATCCATAGCCGCCTCCACCCTGGTGGGCCAGAATCTGGGAGCGGGCAAGCCGGAAAGATCGGCCCAGGCCGCCTGGCAGACCGCCGGCATAGCGGTTTTGTTCACTGGCTTTGTGGCCTTGATGTTCTTCGCCTTCCCCAGGCAGATCGCTTCCATTTTTATCTCCGATCCACAAGTGGTTGAGATCGGAATCGGATACTTGAGAATCCTGGCCCTATCCCAGATGTTCATGGCGTTGGAGATAGTGTTCGAGGGCTCCTTTGCAGGGGCGGGCAATACCATTCCCCCCATGATCGTCTCCATCTCAGGTTCCTTAGCCCGCATCCCATTGGCTTATGTCCTGGCGGTTCATTGGGGCATGGGAATAACCGGAGTATGGTGGGCCATAGCTTCAACCAGCGTGGTCAAGGGAATAGTGTTGACCTACTGGTTCAGCCGGGGGAAGTGGAAGACCCAGAAGATCTGATTGAGGGCCATGTTTTCATGGAAAGAAGGCAAGTTTTTGCTTGCATAAGTAGTTTATATCAACTAAATTTAGGATTAGATGAAAAGCTAAAAATAAATTTCGGAAAGACATCCTAAGAAAGACACGATAGTAGAGAGGTTGCAAGAAGATTGGAAAGCAAGGAGGAGTAGATGAAGAAATTAATAACTATCATTTTGATTCTGGCAGTAGCTTCTGTTGGACTTATTCTCGGATGTGCAAAGGAGGAAAAGGAGATAAGAATTGGGGTTATCCTTCCTTTAACAGGTTCGCTAGCAAAATATGGTGAGTGGTCCAAGACTGCCTTGGAGATAGCCCGCGATCAAATAAATGTAGCCGGAGGTATAAATGGCAAGAGAATTGAGTTATTGCTTGAGGATTCTCGGTCTGAGCCCAAGGATGCGGTGACCGTTTTCAGAAAATTGGTGAATCTTCATAGGGTACCTGTAATAGTTGGCCTTATCGGAAGTAGTGAAGTTTTAGCTTGCGCGCCAGTTGCGAATGAAACCAGGACGGTTCTTCTTTCAACAGTTGGGGCTAGCCCAAAGATCACTGAAGCTGGTGACTACGTATTTCGCGTGCGCATCAGTGGAACCCAGGAGGTTACGGAAATCGCGAGAATCGCATACAATAAGCTGGGCTTAAAGCGAATGGCGGTCTTATTCATCAACACTGATTACGGACTCAGCTATAAGGACATCTTCGTGCAAAGCTTCCAGGAACTTGGGGGGGAAATCCTTTTGGCGGAGGGTTTTGACCAGGGAGAAACAGATTTCAGAACACATCTGACGAAGCTCAAGAAGCTGGAACGGCTGGACGGCGTCTATCTCCCAACCCATATCACCGAGGGAGCCAACATCGTCAAGCAAGCAAGGGAGATTGGCTTGCGAATCCAGTTCTTAGCCAGTAATGCTATTGAAGGTCCTGAACTTCTCCAAATTGCTGGGGACGCCGCTGAAGGCTTAATATACACCGCTCCGTGGTATGATCCGAGTAGCTCTGAGACTCACATTCGAAGATTTGATGACGAATTCTTCGAAAGAACAGGGATGCATTCGGAGATGTTTGCTGCACACGCGTACGACGCGCTGAGGATAGTGGCCTCCGTGCTAGAAACGAATGAGTATCGTGCCGAATCAATCAAGAAGGCTCTTTATAGTGTAAAGGAATATCCGGGAGTTAGTGGATTGACGACCTTTGACAGCAACGGAGACGTCACAAAACCGGTAGCAACCAAGAAAGTGGTTGGTGGAAGATTCATTTTTGTGGAGTAATAGAGATGTTTGAATCAGTCTTTAAGACTCAGTTTCCTGCGGACCTTGGGAAAGTATGCCTGATTGCGCTACATGCAGATCTCAGGGGCTCCACTCAAACAAAAAAATACCCAGAGTCAGATTCTAAGAAGTACCCTCTCGTCAAGAAGAAGTTCAAGGAAGCGGCGCAATCTCTGAGAGAAAAAGCGAGATTTGTATTCTCTTACAGAAAGGAAGGCGGAGAATGCGAGGCATACTTCAGGGTTGGCGAGCAGGGCGACAACCTGGAGATTGCTTTCTGCAGCCCGTGGCCGGATCTGGCTGCTCTTTCTGCGTTGCATTTCTCGCTCTGTTTAAACCAAGCAGTGCTCGGCGAGAAACTCAACTCTCATGGGCTGGCCATTGGCATTGGCATTCACGTTAGCAGTATCGAGCTCGGGGGGGATATCCTCAGCGAAGCTGAACCTAATGCTTTCACCAGGCCTGGACGAATGTCGGCGTATGTCAAAAAACAGTATCCGCCGCCGAACTACGATACCAAAATCTTCGTAAGCAAAAAACTCCATGATTTGCTGATTCCGTCTTGGCAGCAACGCTTTAGCTCACGAGGACAACATAACATAGCCAAGGATGGGGATCCTGAAGAAATGAAGGAGGAAATACTGGAATTTAAGGATGCCGAGTTCGACTCAGCAATGGTAGAACTTGACTCTTTATTCGAAGCTGGTAATGTGGGAATCTTACCCGAAGGTCTATGCCCTGGAATGACCGGAAACAACAAGGGAAAGCAAGGCTTCTTTAAGTACCTGATTGACACAGCGCATAGCGACATCAAAATCCTACAGACTTACATACCTTACATCGATGATTTCAAACCACACTTCAAGAACGCCTTTGACAGGAGAGTGAAAATTGAGATTCTGTACCTAAATCCTTATATGTCAGCGGAATTCGCTACGACATTTGAAGAGAAGATGAAAACCTCCCCTAAAGTTGTCCAAAAACACTCTCCCCTGGCATTCCAGCGAGGAATCGACTTACATTTCTCTCCACCAAAAGAGTTCTATTCGGAAATCATCCACTACAAGACATCGCTGTCGAACCTCATAAAAGGCGTTCCGGAATTGGACCTTCAAAGGCCCTATGACGCAACACCTTCAGCATGTCTGAACCTGTTTGATAATGTGCTGTTCGTTGGTAATTTTCTTCAGGGATCGTATGCCTTAGCAACGCCTCATTTTGTGATCCTGGGAGGTTCCACAGTATTCAACAGATTCATGGACGATTTTAAAACCTTGTGGGGTAGTAATGGTAAATGAGCTCTTTCGACTGTCCGATCGATTTGATCCAGTGGTGTTCATGGTCAAGATTATGAACAGAAAGCGCCGTCACCGGATGCTTTCCAACTGCCTCGAGATGATCTCCCCGGAGACCATGTATGAAATTGTCAAGTACAGCAACCGAGACACCTGGTTCGCGCGTTCGATCTACGAGGAGATGCTCAGTAGATATGAAACGATTTCATACATCCTTAACACTTCGGGCAGTTCTCCGACAGCAAGAAGAATCATAGAGGTCTGTCTCGGATTGCGGATGGAGCTACGACCTGTGAATAACGAGACCTTGGGTGTCACCGCAGATGCCCTTCGCAAAAAGCTCGAAACAGGCAAACCACTAAATCTTGTTAGCCTGACTTGTCCAGCTTACACTGTAGGGAGAGAGGGCATTGCTGAGAATCTCATTCAGAATCGAATCGAGTTCTTTCTGGATGTGGCTTCCAGAAGCATGGAGACGCTGAAGGAACTGGTTTCCGAATGGCACATATTCGCCTGGGACCCCTCTGGATTAGATCACCCCATTCTGAGAAAGACCGTTCACCCGAAGCTGCTCCAGAGCAGCACCCTGGAGAATCAACTCAAGAGAAGCTGGACTTTGTTCTCTCGAATGGCTACAATGATGCGCGAGACTCTGGGAATCGAGGTGGTCCTCCGGCGATACACAGAACTGCTGAGTGACATCCTCCTTGCCAAAGATGTTTTGGAGAGACTGGAACAGAGAGATGGATTTCTGAGCAGCTGTATTGAAAGAATAATGAGGCATGGAAGGGAAGACTACGCAAGAATGGGTGAAGATATCGAAGAACACAGAGAGAGATTCTGGAATGATTCCTACATATACACGGCGGCGATCTTGAGATACGGCATGACGAGTAGTCCCTCCAAGGACATATCGTTGATGGTTTCGATAGATAGCCGGATTCACCACATAATGGGACTGAGGCTTTTCCACTTCGAAGACGGGAAAGACACATATCTAATGCCCGTCTGGAACTTCCCCACTTGGATAAGATCGTTTTACTGGGTCAATCCGGGAAACGAAAACGTAGCTCAAGGGATCCTGGAAGCGAAAGAAAGGTGGGCGAAATACGAGACTTGGCTAAAGGCCTTACGCTAGGAGTTCTTCCTCACAGATATGTTTCAGATATTGATAAACTCAGCGATTGCCGGAAGCATCTATGCTCTCATTGCGTTAGGATTCACCATCATCTACCGCACCGTTAAGTTCTTCCACTTTGCGCATGGTGTCGTCTACACTGCAGGTGCATATCTTGCCTATACTTTTTTTATCCTTCTCCACATCAATCCCATAATTTCTTTTTTTTTATCAATAAGTCTGTGCGCACTTCTCGGAATTATCATTGATAGAGGTGTCTATTATCCTCTGCGCCTTAAGAAAGCTTCCAATCTCATTTTCCTCCTTGGGTCCTTCGGAGTTTTTGTTTTCCTGCAGAATTTTATCCAGCTTATCTATGGCGCTCAGATTCTTACTCTGAGAACTGGTCCGGTTAGAGAGGGTTATCATATTCTTTCTGCAGTCATCACCCCCATTCAGATCTGGATATTGGTCGTTAGCTGCGGGTTGCTAGCTGTTCTCTGGGGCTTTGTTAAATACACAAAGCTGGGCAAGGCGATGAGGGCAGTTTCGGATGATCCGGTTGCAGCCTCTGTTGTGGGAATAAACCCGGATAAGACCATACTTGCCTCTTTTGCCATTGGCTCCGCCTTGGCAGGCGCCGCTGGCATTTTGATCTCTTTGGAAACGAACATTGAACCCACAATGGGGTTTTCAGCCATACTCAAAGGTATCATAGCCTCGATAATCGGAGGCATCGGCAGCATTCCGGGCGCTATGCTGGGCGGGTTCTTTCTGGGCATAGCCGAGAACTTAGGAATCTGGAAAATCCAGGCCGGCTGGAAAGACTCTATAGCTTTCGCTATCCTCATTGTTTTCCTACTATTGAGACCGGGCGGAATCTTTGGCGTAAAAACTGAGAAGGAGAAGATCTAAGGATGGAGTATCTCTTACACATTTTGATCATCGCCGGAATTTACATCATCCTGTCTTTGAGTCTCAACCTCATAGTCGGGTACACTGGTTTGCCTGCGTTGGGTCATGCGGCTTTCTCCTGCGTGGGTGCGTACGCCTCGAGTTTGTTGGCGCTGAATCTCGGTTTTTCCCCCTGGATAGGTCTTTTGGCCGGCGCCCTGGCTGCTCTCTTGCTCGGTGCGATAATTGGCTTTCCCGCTCTTCGCCTGAAAGGGGATTATTTTGCATTGGCCACGTTTGGGTTCGGAGTGATTGTCTATTCTGTAGCAAAGAACTGGGTCTCTTTAACCAGAGGTCCAATGGGGCTACCCGGAATTCCGAGATTCACGATCTTCGGCTTCTCGCTTGATCCCTTGTGGGCATATCTGATCTTGGTCGGTGTTTTTGTTCTGGTAACCATTTTCGTGCTAAGGAGAGTGGTCGATTCACCCTTTGGCAGAGTTCTGAGATCGATCAGGGAGGATGAGATCGCATCCGAGGCCTTAGGAAAAGACACTGCCAGATATAAACTAATCGTCTTCATGATAGGAGCGTTCTTTGCTGGAATCGCCGGCAGCCTGTATGCTCACTACATCACATTCATCGACCCCTCCAGTTTCACCGTGATGGAATCGATTACCATCCTGCTCATGATAATCTTCGGCGGGATGGGGAGCATACCGGGTTCCGTAGTTGGAGCAACTGTTCTTGTGGTACTTCCCGAACTTCTAAGGTTTCTGGGCATGCCAAGCTCCATCGAGGCTCCAACCAGACAGATGATTTATGGCCTTCTGCTGGTTCTCTTAATGATAAGACGACCGCAGGGACTGTTAGGAAGATATCGTTTCAGATAGAGCCATGAACATACTTGAGACAAAAAACCTGACCAAAGAATTCGATGGCCTCTTGGCTGTCAATAACCTCTGCATCTCACTTGAAAGAGGAAAGATAACCAGTCTTATCGGTCCTAATGGCGCCGGAAAGACCACGGTTTTCAATATTCTGACCGGCTTCCTTGCTCCGGATAGGGGGGATGTAATCTTCAATGGAAAGAGAATCGCGGGGCTTGCACCCCACCGAATCGCCAGGATGGGGATGGGAAGGACGTTTCAGAATGTCAGGCTGTTCCCTCAGATAACAGTCCTGGATAACATGCTTTTGGCAACAAAATACAGAAGAGGAGAAAGACTGCTTTCCGCCTTGTTGCAAACGTCTGTCATGAAAAAAGAGGAAGCTGAAAACACGGAGAGAGCGCTGAGCTATCTGGAGCTTGTGGGTCTGGTGGACAAAAAAGATGCTTTGGCCGAGAACATGTCCCACGGCCAGAGGAGACTGCTTGAGTTCGCCAGAGCTTTAGCTACGGGCGCCGATCTGCTTCTTTTAGATGAACCTACGGCTGGGGTCTTTCCGGAGATGAGGGTGAAGATACTCAATCTTCTGCAAAAGCTCAGAGACGAGGGGAAATCGATTCTCTTTATTGAGCATGACATGAGGATTGTCATGGGGATATCGGAGAAAGTCATCGTATTGAACTACGGAGAGAAGATCGCCGAAGGCACACCTGACCAGGTGTCCAAAGATGAGAAGGTGATTGAAGCCTACCTGGGGAGAAGAAGAGTTGCTACTTGAGGTAAAAAATCTGACCGTGCATTATGGCACTGTTCAGGCATTGACTAACGTCTCCCTGACTGTGAACGACGGTGAGATGGTGGCGATGATCGGACCCAACGGTGCAGGGAAATCAACAGCCTTGAAGGCGATATGTGGATTGCTCAAGGCTTCGGATGGAAAGATCGCACAAGGAGAAGTGCTTTTCTCCGGGGAGTCGATAAAAAACGTGCCCCCGCATGATCTGGTCAAGAGAGGAATCTCGCTTGTGCCTGAGGGAAGAAGACTATTTCCCACAATGACCGTCATGGAGAATCTTGAAATGGGCGGCTACACAAACAGCAGCAAGAAGACAAGGGAAGCATCATTGAATACAGTTCTTGCCCTTTTCCCGGTGCTTGGCTCAAGACGAAAGCAGAAGGCCGGCACACTATCAAGCGGCGAGCAACAGATTCTGGCGATCGGCAGAGCTTTGATGCTTCGACCCAAATTGCTTCTGTTGGATGAACCTTCTTTGGGTCTATCACCCAACTACGTAGAGACCATATTTGACAAGCTTAAGGAGATCAACAAGGAGGGGACTACCGTATTATTGGTAGAGCAGAATGCCAGAATGGCTTTAGAGTATGCTGACAGAGCCTACGTTTTTAGAATTGGCGAGATATTCTTAGAGGACAGCGCAGAGAATCTGCTGCGAAATGATGAAATCAAGAAATCATTCTTGGGAGAGTGACAGGCGAAATTTCGAATCCCGAATTCTTCGACGGAGGTAACCTTGGAAGGTCTACGAAGATATCTTGTTCTGGCTTTTATATTACTTCCTTTCAAATTCGGTTTTGCCCTTGAGCCCGAATTGGTTCTTGAGATGCCGGTTGAAGGAAGGATAATTGGCGGTGACATTTTAGACGGGAAGGTGGTCTCCTTGTCACGGGAGAAGCTATGGGTGTCAACACCTGAAGGGAAAAGGTCTTTTCAGATGAGCCTAAAACCGAATCAGGGGGTGGTTGCCTCCGACGATGGGGGGTTTTTTGGAATAACCACCTACTCCAAAGACGTGCCTGTGGGTTTTCTGGGGGCTGAGAGGTTCGAGCTTCATTCGGCTGATGGAGAGAAGCTGTGGGAGATCGAAGATCCCGAAGTGTCTGAGTTTTACGTTTCAAACGGAGCCAAATTGACTGTGGGGATTTCCGCCAATGGGGAAAGCCCGGAATCTCATTTAGCATTTTATAATCAGGCCGGAGAACTGATCTTCGGCACCAAGGTGGGATTTCTCCAGGGGGTCTCTTTTTCGGCAAATGGCAAATACTTTTTCGCCAGCAGCGCAAAAGACGGTCTGAAGTCGTTTGATGAGTCAGGGCAGCTTAAAGATAATTTCGGAACATGTGACAAGTTCGCCGTCTCACCGGACGGAGACTACGTGGCGACAGTTTTGGATGGTAATCTGAAGTTTTTTCATCAAGGCAAGCCGATTGGAGATCCCAGGGAGATAGATCCATTAGTCAGAGCCATGTCCTTCTCCCCGGAGAGTGAATGTCTCGCCGTCCTCGACAAGAAGAATCTTTACCTATTTGAAGTCGCAGGAGGTAAGCTGCTCTGGCAGCATACTCTGGATCAAACCGAGCTGTCGTTTATCTCGGTGGACGTATCTCCGGGAGCGGAGAGGATAATCGCCGGGATAGATTTTGATAAGGGCAGAGAGGCTCAGTCGAAAGACAGACATACCAGAGGATTGGTTTATATTTTCGACAGGGAGGGGAAGATCACCTGGCAGAGAGAATTCTCATACCAACTCTGGAGTGCTCTCTTTCCCCGGGTGCAGTTCTCCTCTGATGCAACCAGATTTTCGGTCATGACCAGAGAGAAGGTATACGTGTTTGCTACCAGCCAGCCGGAAGAGTGATCTTTCCGCCGGCCCGATAATCCCTCCCCCAAAAGCGCCTCATTCTCTTTGGGTCTTGCAAGAAGTATGAAAGTCCTTGCACAGAACCATAGCTAAAACTTGGTTTTCCGTTACCACTCTCGCCTTGGCTTGAGGTAAGCAGTTTCTCGTTTAGCAGTAATCCCATACACAACAACAGATTAAGTTTGCCATCACAAATCTGACGGTCGGGAGAGCATCTCGTTTCGACGGCATATAATTTGCTTAAATCACCAACTGAAATGATTTTTCACCGATGCTGAAGCCAAAGAAAGCGAGACCATGAAGAGCAACTTATTCAAACTTGGATTTGTTCACCTGGATGATCTGATCTTTCACCAGACCTGCGATTTTGGCCGGGTCCGCCGGCTCGCAGATCAGATAAAACGGGAAGGACATCTGAAGAATCCCGTCTTAGTGGCGGATCTTCCCGCGAAGAACAAAGCGGACGGCTTTGCACTTAAAGAGAGTCGAAGACTCTTGGTTCTGGATGGGATCGATCGGGTTTCCGCTCTGAGGCTGTTGGGTTTTCCCAATGTGCTTGTCCAGAAGGTGAACTACATGGATGAGAGCGTGGAGCTTTCGTCCTGGGATCATCTGATATTCAAGATCAGCAAGAATCAGTTGACAGAGAAGCTCGAGAAGCTGGATCTTGAAATCTCTCCCTGCGAGTGGAGTTGGAAAAGGGAGGCTTTGGAGGATCCGCGAACCGTCTGCCATCTTCTTTTCCGGGATCGTTCCGGGCTGGTGCTCAGTCAAAAGGATACGTCTATGGAAAAACGGGTGAGAAGTCTCTTCAGCATCATAGCAATCTATCGCAGTTCCTGGGAGATTTATCATCCCGTCCTGGACGTCGATCCGTCTTCGGTGTTTGATGACTTCGAGAAGAGTACCGTCATAAACACTCTTCCCGTATTTAAAAAGGAACAAGTGCTTGATTCGGTATCCCGTGGTATACTCTTCCCCTTCGGCGTGACCAGGTTCGTGATTCCCCAATGGGTTTTGGGTCTGGAGATCTCCTGTTCGGTTTTGGGCTCCAAGGCGCCGCTCTCGGAGAAGAACCTGTTTTTAAAAGAGCTTCTGTCTTACCGGATGAAGAGCAAGAAAGCCAAGTTTTATCAGGAATCGGTCTTTCTTTTCAACGAGTAATCTGCTGCCTCTCTGGCATGAACCACATGGTTCGTGCCTTAGGTTGTTTCTCATCAAACCCTCATTTCCCCAGCCAGCGAAATGAGGGTTTTTTTTGCTGTGCTGATCCGCTAGATGATAAACACCTCCAAAGGATCATAATTCAACCCAGCACCTAACTTAAGTTAGGTGCTGGGTTCGTCCCCCATTGTCAAATCGGATGACCTCCCTGGCTGGTGGAAAAGGCGGGAAGCCTGTATCTTCAAAAAATCTGAACCTCCAGACCGAAGATTCGTAGATTAAAAAGCCAGCCATCTTTTCTATCTTGCAGAAGAACGCTCGGTTGGTTATCCTTGTTTTCTGACATGGTTAAGACTGAACCGGAATGGAGTACCGAACTGGTTAATATCCCAATCAGGAGATTATCATGAGACGCTGTCTGGCTTACCTTGTTGTTTTCTTGACGTTGAGTATCAGTAGCTCTTTTGCCTCATCGCTGGATATTCCCTCTCGAGGAAAGGGCATAAGTTTCGGTAATTCGAAAAAGTTTGATGGACTCCGCTTCAATCTTGTTGATAAAGATGTTGAGAAGATTAATGGCATTAATCTCACCTTCTGGATACCGAAAAAGAATCCTGATGCGGTTATGAACGGTCTGGCCGTGGGCTTGGTCGGGTTAAGCGCCAGGGAGCTGAAGGGTATCTCCTTCGGTACGGTTGGCATGGCCGGTGAGAAGATAACCGGCCTGTCAGTCGGAGGCATAGGGATGGCCGCGGGAGATGTTCAGGGAATCGCAATCGGAGGAGTAGGTCTTGCCACCGGGGATATCGAAGGCATCGCTCTCGGGGGTCTCGGACTTGCGTCCGGGGATGTCGATGGAATAGTTATTGGCGGACTGGGCATGGTCAGCCAGGACATCGACGGCATTGCCCTGGGGGGGCTCGGAGTTGGGGCTCAGGACATAAACGGAATAGCCATTGGGGGCTTGGGCATAGGAGCGCAGAACGTAACAGGTCTCGCGATCGGAGGGCTGGGTGTAGGTGCGCAAGACATAACCGGCATCACCATCGGAGGTCTGGGCGTTGGCGGTCAGGAGATAACCGGCATCACCATTGGAGGTCTGGGAGTGGGAGGCCAAGATATAACCGGCATCACGGTCGGTGGGTCAGGAGTAGGAGGCCAGGATATAACCGGCATCGCGGTTGGGGGGCTGGGAGTCGGGGGTCAAAATATAACTGGTCTGGCAATCGGAGGGTACTGCAAGGCCAAGGAAAACTTCACCGGCCTCTCCATCGGAGTCTTGAACCGGGCCGGGCGGCTTAAGGGCGTGCAAATTGGACTTCTCAACTACTGCGGAAACAATCCACCACCTTTTCGACTGTTGCCCATAATCAACATCCATCTTGGCGAGGATCTCCCTGAACGCCGGCATCAGGATTGATTTCGAATCTCGCCCAATAATCCATAAAACCGCGTGTTACTATGGTGCCCCGTTGAGTCGCTTTGCCTCTTACTTCTCTTTTCCCTTGCAGAACCCTCCTTACACTTTATATTGGAAAGAACTAAAATGCCAGCTTACTCCGGGACGGACTTCACCAGGATTTTTTGAAATCGAATCTCAAGCTGAGGAGGGCTAATATCTTGAAGGATCTTATCGGCAAGACCGGAATCATCTTGATTGCGCTGTTATTCTTAGCAGTGCCATTGGTTTTCGCTCATACTGAACCGGCGAACGATACTCATGAAGAAGAGGGTGAAGGATTGGAGTTTGGCGTGATATCGGGATTGGTAACCCTCATCTGCGTGATAAGCACTGTCGTGACCGGGCGGCTCATGAAGAAAGGGAAGGTAAAGGTGAGGACTCATCATGCGTTAGCTTATATTCTGGTGGTATTAGCGTTATTTCATGGGATTTATAATTTCGTCACTCATTAGATCGTCCACTCTGCTTTAGGATCAACGGTCCACGGGAAGGAGAAGAAATGCTCTATTACGTCCTGAAGTTTACAATTTCAGCCCTTTTGATAGTTGCCATATCCGAAATCTCAAAGAGATACTCTTTGACCGCTGGAATCTTAGCTTCCTTACCCATCGTGTCTGTTCTGGCAATGATCTGGCTCTATATCGACACGGCCAGTATCGAGAAGGTTTCCCAGCTTTCGACCAGCATCTTCTGGATGGTTTTGCCTTCTCTATCATTGTTCATCACGCTTCCTCTGCTTTTGAAGAACAAAGTGCCTTTTTATGCGGCCTTGATTATCTCAGCTCTGGTCATGGTTCTCCTTTACTACCTTATGGTTGTAATTTTAAAGAAGCTTGGGATGATGGCATAGGTGGTCCTTGATATGCTGAAGCTAATTCAAGCCGACTCAGAAGAATATCTTCCTCAGGCGCGGGAGTTGCTAATGGAGTATGCTGTCTCGTTGGGTTTTGACCTGCACTTTCAGGAGTTCAAGAAGGAACTGGCAGAATTCCCTGGTGAATACGCGCCGCCCGATGGCCGTCTGCTGTTGGCGATGCATGATGAGCAGTTAGCCGGATGCGTGGCCTTGCGAAAAATATCAGAAGGCGTGTGTGAGATAAAAAGGCTATACGTGCGGCCGGAGTTTCGAAAGAAAGGAATCGGCAAAGAATTGGCAACGGCCATCATCGAAGAGGCTCGCGAGATCGGTTATAAGCACATGCGCCTGGATACCGTGCCGTTCATGAAAGAAGCGATAGCGCTTTATCGTTCGTTAGGCTTCAAAGAAATTGAGTCGTATCGCTACAACCCCATCGAAGGCGCCAAATTCATGGAGCTGGATTTGAGTTGAAGCCGCTTGCTGATGCCACGGCATTTCAAGAAATCCCTGGAGCGCATGATGGAAAAACAGAAACAAGCTTATCTTTACGCCATCACCGCCGTCTTATTCTGGTCGACTGTTGCATCTGCCTTCAAGGTCTCCTTAAGATACTTAGATTTCCTTCAACTGCTGTTTTTCTCCTCGATTGCCTCCATCATAATTTTCTTTCTGATTCTGCTGATCCAGAATAAGCTGAGTTTTTTCAAAGAGTACTCGGGAAAAGATTATCTTCGATCCGCCATGCTGGGTTTTCTGAACCCGTTCCTTTACTATGTGGTTCTGTTCAAGGCATACTCCCTGCTTCCGGCGCAGGAGGCCCAGCCGTTGAATTACACCTGGTCGATTGTGCTGGTCTTACTGTCGATACCGATACTCAGGCAGAAAATAGGACTCAAAAGCATCCTGGCGATTCTGATCAGCTATTTCGGTGTGCTGGTAATATCGACCCGGGGAGACATATTCGGATTGACCTTCAGTAACCCCACGGGCGTGTTCTTGGCTTTGGGAAGCTCAGTAATCTGGGCCTTGTTCTGGATTTATAATATCAAAGACAAGCGCGACGAGGTGGCCAAGTTGTTTTTGAATTTTTTGTTTGGGGTCGTCTTCATACTGATAGCGATGCTGCTTTCCTCAAGACTGCGAATTCCCTCCGCTGCAGGGATTGCCGGGGCAGCTTATGTTGGTCTTTTTGAAATGGGGATCACCTTCGTGCTGTGGCTGAAAGCCCTGAAGTTATCTCGAACGACGGCACAGGTGAGCAACTTAATTTACCTTTCACCATTCGTATCTCTGGTACTAATTCGTTTCGTTGTGGGAGAGACAATCTTAATCTCAACCATAATCGGGTTGATCTTCATCGTGGCGGGGATAATAATGCAGCAGCATTACGGTCGGACCAAGCTGACCCCTCACGACCATTCGAGTGCCTCACGGTGATTACGTTTGGGAAAAATGAAGCGATTGAAATGTAAGATTCGTGTTTGGTCTCTACAAGTCGCCTTGCGAAAGAACTTGACTTTCATGAGATTTCAGGATAATATGTGAGCGGTAGGTTTCAAAAAAGCATGAACGAAGCCGGAGAGGGGCAAAATGAAAAAGATGGTGAGCAAAGAGGTATGGCAGCAATGCTCTCTGAGGCTTAAGAAGGAGGAAACGGTCGAAGTTCTTCATAAGCTCTTTGAGTATATAATAGATGCTCTGGCTGACAGAATAGACGAAATCAAGTCCGACGATGGCAAGTCCGTTTCCTTCTTCTGTAAGGGACGGGAGTTTCTTACCATCAATGTCACTCGAAAAGATTTGCGTATTTACGTACATCCAAAAGCCGGAACTTTCTTTGATCCTAAAGCGAAGTTTGACGTTGAGCGATTCAGATTCTGGGAAGGCTCATTTCATAAGACCTCCGGTAAATACAGAGCCATGAGCGTGTGGATATCAGAGAAGAAATATCTTGCGGGAGTCAAAAAGGTCATAGACTGTATTCCTAAAACTAAGGAAGTTTGAAAGACTCACCGAATAGGACGGTAGCCGCACCCTTTCCGCCAGAGGTATGAACCGTATGGTTCATACCAGAGGCGCCCGCCTGCCGGACGGGCAGGGATCTACCTCCGGCAGACAGGGTGCGAGATACTTCGGATTCTTAAGATGGTGTCGAGAACAAAACTATTCATAGTCGCTGGTTTAGTCCTCTGTGTCATTGTTTTTCTATTGCTTCGCGGGCCGATGTCGCCGCTCGACCTTACGGAGGACAAGTTCGTGGAGGTATACGTTCAGTTCTCCATTGCTACGGAGAAGTTCAGGTCAGATAGCCTCAAGCTGGCAGAGGAACAGGAGAAGATATTACGGCAAGCCGGGGTAACCAGGGATGAGATGAATGATTTTGTGGACCGATTGAATCAGAGACCACATGACTGGGGAAAAGTTTGGGAAAAGGTAGTCCAGCAATTAGAGGAGAAAAGGCAGGAGCTCAAACGACCATGAATGCGTTTTTTATGTGATCTATATCCTCCTTACCCTTCTGGTAACTTATAGCCAAAACGTCAAATCGAAAATCGCAATCAGTTGTCTTCTCCTTCTGAATAAAATCGCTGGCAGCCTCGATCAGATTCTTCTGTTTCTTCAGAGTTACCCTCTCGTGCGGCGCCCCGAAGCTTTTTGATCTGCTGGCCTTAACCTCCACGAAAACGATGGTGTTTCCGTCCTTCGCGATCAGATCGATCTCCTTGTGTCCGTATCTGTAATTACGCCTCAGAATCTGAAAGCCTTTCCTTCGCAGATACTCTTCAGCCAGAGCTTCGCCCTTTTTTCCGAACTCCTGTTTGTATCTTTTCATGATGGGGGTGCTTGGTGGGGCTGAATGCCCTTCAGGGTGTCCTTCGATCCCGAAGATCTCAGGATCGAGGGAAATCCCTTCAGGATGAACCCCGCCCTATGTATTTTGTGCGTTTTTCTCTCCACATAGCGGCGGGAATTTATCCCGGCGCGGGGTGCGTATCCAGATTAATCTGATTTGTCCGGCACAGCTTGACCAGCTTGAACGATTTTCGATGTATCCGGCATGGCCCGAAAGCCTTCAAAGCTTCCACGTGGGTCCTGGTGCCGTAACCCTTGTGGTCGGCGAAGCAAAACTCCGGATACTCCTCATGATATTTGAGCATAATTCTGTCCCGGGTGACCTTGGCCACTATGGATGCCGCCGCTATGGAGAGACTCTTCGAGTCCCCTTTTATCACCGGCATCTGGGGAAGTTGGAGGTTTGGGATCCTTTGATTTCCGTCCACCAGGATGAACTCGGGCATGTTCTTCAGCTTTTGGACAGCCTTGAACATGGCCTTCAAGGAGGCATTGAGGATGTTCATAGCATCTATGGTCTTCTCCCCCACGATCCCGATTCCGACTTGGTCGGCTCCTTCCATGATCTGATCGAAAAGCCTCTCTCTTTTCTTGGCAGTTAGTTTCTTGGAATCATCCACCCCGGACACGGAGAAATCCTGGGGCAAGACCACGCATGCCGCCACAACCGGTCCCGCTAACGGGCCGCGCCCGACCTCGTCCACGCCTCCCACCGTTCTGAAGCCCTTTCTCCACAGGTCGCTTTCCAGAGAAAGCAAGTCGACAGATCTGTCAGCCATCAGACTTCTCCCCAGAATTCAATGCTAAAACAGACTCTGAGTTCGACCTTTTCACCCTCATTTTCGGTCTCACACTGGAAGGTCAGTCAGCCTTTCCTCGATCTCACGAGGTGGCTGCTTTATTAAGAAGATACCATAATCGTTTGTCAAGCAAAAAATCTGATTCCTAAAAGGAGGCTCGCGGCCGGAGAAGAACCATGACCGCCAATAAACTCTGCCCTGCAGTCGTCTCCTATGACGAGAGGCAATGAGACGTGACCATTAAAGCTTTGCAGTCAACCCGGGTTGACAATCCCGGGACACCGTTGAGCCGGGATTAGCCTTGACAATTCCACCGAAATCATTAGAATAAGCTGTGACCATGAACAACAAAAGTTCAAAGCGAACTTTAGCCCGAGCCGTTGCCAGCAAGTTGGGGGAGGACTTTCGCGCTCTATCTCACAAGATCTTACACTATGCCAACCGCGGGCTTCCGAGGACCGATTTCGCTCGGGAAGTCTCGAAAATGCTAATCGATTTCTCCGGGTGTGACGTGGTTGAGCTGCGGCTCAAGAGGCAGGAGAGGTATTTCCTTTGCGAAACAGGCAGAGATGGTGAGTCACATTTTACGTGCGAGCAAAGGCCCTGCACAAAGGCCCAGGACGGCAGGATGATACCCTGTTCCGACGAGGATTCGGCTTTGGAAAACCTCTGCCGTGCCATTATACTGGGTCAGGTTGATCATTCGCTGCCATTCTTCACCAAAAACGCGGGTTTCTGGACCGGAGACGCCATTAAATTGCAAGTCAAGCGCCTGGTTCCCGCTCGACAGCCGGATGATGGAAGCTCCTGCCTTGGAGGGCATTACCCGTCGCTGGCCTTCTTCCCCCTGGTGGTTGACGAGGACAATGTCGGATTGCTGCTGCTGAAAAGCAAGAAGCAGGACTACTTTCTGGATGAGGAAATAGAGTTATATGAGGGTCTGGCTCAAACGCTTGGAGTGGCTATGGTGCAGCGAACTGCTCAGGTGGCGTTGCGTGAACGGATAAAGGAGTTGACCTGTCTGTACGGAATAGCTCAACTCTCCGCAAAACCAGGGATATCCTTGGAGGCGATCATGCAGGGCATCGCAGAGCTTATTCCTCCCGCATGGTTCTATCCACAGATCGCCGCAGGCAGAATCATTCTGGATGGACGTTCCTACACCACGCCCGGCTTCCAGGAGGGGGGGCAGAGGCAGAACGCGGAGATCGTGATAGGCGGAGAACGCCGGGGCACCGTCGAGGTGATCTACCTTGAAAAGAGACCTGAGTTGGACGAAGGCCCGTTTCTGAAGGAGGAGCGGAGCTTAATCGATGCCATGGCAAGAGAAGCGGCCATCATCATAGAGCGCCGGCAGGCAGAGGAGGAGAGGGCCAGACTCCAGGACCAGCTCAGGCACGCCGACCGTCTGGCCACCATCGGACAGCTGGCGGCTGGCGTGGCTCATGAGCTGAATGAACCGTTGGGAAATGCCCTGGGCTTTGCCCAACTGGCGAAGAAATGCCCGGGGCTCCCCGAGCAGGCAGAACAGGATGTTGAGAAGGCGGTGCTCGCCTCTTTGCGCGCACGGGAGGTAATAAAGAAACTGATGCTATTCGCCCGGCGAATGCCGCCCAAGAAGACCCAGGTTAATTTGAATCAACTGGTGGAAGAGGGGCTCTATTTCCTGGAATCCCGGTGTGCCAAGGAGGGAATCGAGCTCGTTCGCTCCCTCTCGCCCGATCTGCCGGAGATAACTGCCGATCCGGGACAGTTGACACAGGTTCTGGTCAATCTGGTGGTCAACGCGGTGCAGGCTATGCCCGACGGGGGCAAGCTCACTGTCGAAACTCACGTCGGCGACGGGTACATTTCACTGACGGTGGAAGACACCGGCGTGGGAATGAGCGATAAGGTTGCGCAAAAGATATTCATGCCGTTTTTCACCACCAAAGATGTGGATCAGGGAACAGGCTTGGGCCTGGCCGTGGTTCATGGGATTGTAACTTCTCACGGGGGTTCAATCAAAGTTGATAGCAAGGTGGGGCGGGGGACGCGCTTCGAGGTCAAATTACCCCTGGCCGGAGCACCTGATGTAGAGGAGACTGAGTGAGATGACACCTCCCACAAAGAAGGAACGCCTTCTGGTGGTCGATGACTCTCCACAAACGCTGGAAGTGCTGCAGAGGAACTTGAAGTCGGAAGGGTATCAGGTCTTCGCTGCCGCCAGCGTGAGCGAAGCCATAAGGGTTCTCGAGACAACGGCCGTTGACCTGGTGGTGACCGATCTGAAGATGCCCAAGGTCAGCGGTATCGATCTGGTCAGGCACGTGCGGGAGAACTGCAAGGACACTGAAGTGATGACTATCACCGGGTATCCCTCGATAGAGGGGGCGGTGAAGGCAATCAAAACCGGGGCAGAGGAGTATCTGACCAAACCCTTTACCGATGAGGAACTCTTTTCCGCGGTCCGGCGGACGCTGGATAAGCTGCATCTGCGCAGACTGGGAGAAGCCCGATTGCAAAAGATGCCCTCGGCGCCTTATGGTCTAATTGGGGAGTCGGAGGTGATGCAGAAGGTCTTGACCACCATTGCCAAGACTGCGTCAACCTCGGCGACCGTACTTATCTCGGGGGAGAGCGGGACGGGCAAGGAACTGGTGGCCAGGGCCATACACTATAGCAGCACAAGAGCCTCGTCTACGTTTGTGCCGGTGAACTGCGGGGGCATTCCTGAGGGGCTTCTGGAGAGTGAACTATTCGGTCACGTCAAGGGGGCCTTCACCGGAGCCACCGAATCCCGCGCCGGCTTCTTTCAAACCGCCGACGGCGGGACCATCTTCTTAGATGAGATCAGCGATACCAGCTTGTCCATGCAGACCAAGCTTCTGCGGGTGCTCGAGGATAAAGAGGTCTACATGGTCGGCGCCTCCCGCTCGCGAAAGGTGGACATCAGAATCATCGCCGCAACCAACAAGGATTTGGCCAGCTTGGTGGGGAAGGGAGTTTTCCGCGAAGACCTGTTTTTTCGCCTCCATGTACTCACCGTTGCCATGCCGCCGTTGCGGGAGAGAGGCGACGATATTTTGCTTCTGGCTCATAATTTCGCAGCCAAGTTTGCCGAAGAATTCGGGAAAGCAACGCCCCGGTTCTCCGATAATGCGCTGCAAGTTCTGAGAAACTACCACTGGCCCGGTAACGTGAGGGAACTCGAGAACGTGGTTCAGCGTTTGGTGGTGATGACCGATAGTGATCTTATCGAGGTTTCTGACCTGCCTTCACTCATGCGTTTCTCCGCCCTGCGGGAAACGGGCTTGGATCGAACCTTAGCTGAAGTGGAAGCCGAATACATTCGCAATGTCTTGGTAAGCGTGAAGGGCAACAAAACAAAAGCCGCCGAGATACTTCAAATCGACCGAAAAACACTTCGAGAAAAGCTGAAAAAAATCGAGGGGCTATCCTCCTGCTGACCCTCTCCCTTCCGGGGAGATTCTCCCCGGCGATTCAAATCTCCTCAATAATTTCCAATATTCTCTACCTTTGTGATGAACTTCCATAGAAGCTCATCGTCACATTCCTGCGTACGAATCTCCTTGATTCTCTTTGACTTAGACCACCGGAACTTTGCCTGCGTCTTTTCCTGCACTGGGAAAGAACACCCCTGAATTAAGTGGCATGGGTTTCGCTATGAACTGGCGTGCAGGTGTGAGCCAAGGCTAAAAAAAGAAAGGAGGTTAGCGCTATGGCTCCAACTCAACGGGCAAAAAATGGCGGCAAGCCAAGTACCACAGAAACGACTCAGCGGATAGAAACGAGAAGAGAGATGAGGGACACCCAAGCTCCCCCAAAGCGTAAGGCGACGGAGCAGGCAATGCCAATCTCAAAACAGAGGGAATGGAAGTTGTTGTATGCACCTTATCCGATCAGATCCGCCGACAACAACACCTCACCGATGAAGGGGCCGGTGACAAGGTCCAGTGCTGAAGAAGAAGATTCGGCCAGGTACAAGGGTCTGTGTCGGAACTGCAAGAAGCAAGAAAAGTGCGAGCTTCCAAAGCCGGAAGGGGGAGTCTGGCGGTGCGAGGATTACGAATAGAATGACCGAACCGCCGTCATCATCCTCCACAGGTTCATTTTGGAAGGATTGGTGCTTGGCAGGAAGAATCAGATGTTTAAAACATAACACCAGTTGATCAAGCGTGCCACGTAGTTCGCCCTTTGACGTGGGGCAGGCACGAAAGATGAAGGAGGTAATCATGAAAGCGTCTCCCGCGGACATAAACCGCACTCCCGTTCTCGAAGAGAGAACCGGGAGGAAACAAGCAAGTGTGTACAATAACGTGATCAGGCAGTTCGACAAGGCTGCAGATCTGATAAAGCTGGATGCTAACATTCGCAAGATCCTGGCCATGACAACTAACGAGATTGTAATCAACTTCCCGGTGAAAATGGACGATGGGCGGATCGAAATGTTCACCGGCTACCGGGTGCAGCATAACAGCGCGCTGGGTCCCTTCAAAGGAGGACTCCGTTTCCATCCTGCAGTCGATATCGACGAGGTACGGGCCCTGGCAACCTGGATGACCTGGAAATCGGCCATAGTCAATATCCCATTTGGCGGGGCCAAAGGAGGCATACAACTGGATCCATCCAGGTATTCGATGAATGAGTTGGAACATATCACCCGTCGCTTTACCTTCGCTCTGGGCAGCAACATAGGGCCGGAGTATGATATTCCAGCGCCGGACGTGAACACGACCGCCCAGATCATGGCCTGGATTCTGGACACCTACCTCTCCACCATGCCCCCACACGAACGACAGCGCTGCACCCACGTGGTTACCGGCAAGCCCATCGAATCGGGTGGCAGCTTGGGAAGGGATAAAGCAACCGGACAGGGTGTAGTATTCACCATCGAGGAATGGGCCAAGGATAACGGTTTTGAGTTACGAGGAGCCACCTACACTGTCCAGGGATTCGGAAATGTGGGCTCCTGGGCCGCCGTTTTGATGAAAGCACACGGATCGAAGCTAATCGCGGTTGAGGACGTCAGCGGGGCCATAGCAAATCCGGACGGCATCGATCCTGATGACCTGATTGACTATGCCAAAAAGAACAATGGCCTCATCTCCGGCTACACCAAAGCCGAGCCGATCGACCGCAAAACCCTCCTGCAGACGCAAGCCGACATCTTTATTCCCGCCGCGCTGGAAAACCAGATCACAGCCGACACGGCTGCCTGGTTGAACGTCAAGCTTGTGGCTGAAGGAGCAAATGGCCCCACTGATCCCGACGGCGACAGGATCCTGCAAGAGAAAGGAATCCATGTTATCCCCGATATATTGTGTAACGCCGGCGGCGTGATCGTAAGCTATTTCGAATGGCTTCAGAACAAGCGAAGCGAATTCTGGGAGCTTGAAGAGGTAGACGGCAAGTTGCACAAAAAGATAATTAGCGCCTACGGGCGAGTCCGTGACGCTGCCAAGAAGTATAACACTGATTGGCGCACAGCCGCCTATATTGTGGCCCTGTTGGCTCTGGAGAAGGTTTACAAGGAGCGCGGCATATTCCCATAATGGCGATAAAAACGTAGTTTTACAAGGGAGATCTCCTGTGGCCATGCAAGGCCGGGAGGCCTCCTTGATCTCTTTTGAAAGATTGTCGGGCAGCTCCCTCGCCTTTTGGATGAACCATACGGTTCATCCCTTGTGCGGGTCCGCCACCCGACCTACAAGCAAGTTGCCCTCAAACCACGGGGGAAGGGTTCTGGTTCCCTTCTATATTAAACCCTTCCCCTTCCCACCATCTGGCCATTACCCCGCAAGCGAATCATAGTTCGGAAGCCCTGAGTTCCTAATCCAATTCTGAAGCAGGTGTTCATGTTTCGTCAGGCCCGGCCTGCCACTGGTCTGAACCGTCCGGTTCTCTCCTCCGGGATGAACCATACGGTTCGTCCCTTCGGCGGGATCGCGGCCCGACCTACAGACTGTTCGCACAAGAAAACAAGAAGAAATCAGCTTGTAGGTCAAGAGCCCTTAGGCTCCTGACCTACCGGCCGGACTTAGGGGACATGGGGGACTTGGGGGACATGGGGATAGCTATTTTTCATTTTTTTCATCGTCAGAAAAGGTATTTTGAGATAGCAGTTGGTCGTCCCAGAGGATGGCGGAGCACCCGTTGGGTGTTTTGGCCTTTGATGAGCTTGTCGATCAAGGTTTTTAGGAACTTCAACTGCGTGGAGCTCTGTCCTTCATCCCCGGTATCAAATATATGGTTCATATGATTCTTCTTCTCCCCTAAGGCGGTGTTCTGTGCATGCAAAAAACATTCGTTCTCCTATAAACACTGGAGCTATCTTCTTCACCATTGAAGTTGGTGTGAATTTGCTACTACGACCTCTCCCCCATTGTCCCCCTCTCCCCCGCCTGTGGCGGGGTCTTCGACTTGCTACGAGAGGGGGATTAAGAAGGATCTTTGATGTCCGTGACGTTTAGCAAAAGGGTAACGGACGAGGCGTCCGTTACCAACGAGGACTTCAATTGGGCGGAGTCCTGTCCTTCATCGTCGGTATCAAATATATGGTTCATATGATTCTTCTTCTCCCTTAAGGCAGGGTTCTGTGCATGCAAAAGATGATCGTCTTTCCAATAACCCTGGAGTTATCCTTTTCACCACAAAAGTTGTGGTTCGAAGCTCACCATAAATAGAGAATATGATCTTTGTGGTAAAAGAGACACACTTTTGGGGCGGGGGTTCCCAGACGCCGGGACGGGCCCGTCTGGGGGCACGTCCGTACAACCCTCGCCGCAACATAGAGCACTTATATTCCTCCCTCAGACGGATGATATCATCCAGGCAGAGCGGGTAGCTTCACGCCGCGGAAAGTCCAGCAC
>JBARPX010000167.1:0-7529 GCA_049643405.1 Candidatus Zixiibacteriota bacterium | reverse complement strand
TGAGTGCGCACAGCCGAGCGCACGCCTGTACCGCCGGCGCGGGTATGCCGGATATCAACACCCTCGCGAACATAAAGCCCGCCGATGCCCATGGGTCCCATAAGAGACTTGTGGCCGGTGAAGGCCACCACGTCGATATTCATCTCCTGCATATCTACCGGAATCTTACCCGCCGACTGGGCAGTATCGACCAAAAGCGTGACCCCACGTTCCCGGCAAAGTTTGCCGATCTCCCCAACCGGTTGCACGGTGCCAATCACATTCGAAGCGTGATTGATCGCGACCAGTTTGGTATTCTTCTTGAAACGGCGGGCAAACTCGTCCGGATCCAAAAACCCCTGACCGTCAAAGAGGACATGATCAACCTCGACACCGCCATACTTGTAAAGGTGGTAGAGCGGCCGAAGGACCGAGTTATGCTCTATATTGGAGGTAATGGCATGATCGCCTTCCTTGAGTAAACCGAAGATTGCCAAATTCAAAGCATCCGTGGCGTTGTAGGCAAAGATCAGGCGATCGGGATCGGTTCCGTTAAAGAACTTGGTAAGAAGCTTCCGGGTCTCCTCGACTATGGAACCCGCCACCATGCAGAGATCGTATCCCGACCGACCCGGGTTAACTCCGAAGTCGCGAAAGGACTTATCCATCGCAACATAGACTTCTTCGGGTTTTGGAAAGGTGGTCGCGCCGCTGTCAAGATAAATCAGCTTTTCCATAGTTGCCTTTCAGTTTTGGCATTCATGCGATTATACAACTTTTCTCCAACCAAGTCAATACCATATTGCCCACTTGGCGGTTCAATATTCATGAGGTCTGGCGGTCTGCAAGAATTCAAAATCGCCGTATTTGCTGGCCGCCTGTCGTCTCCCGGTAAATATTCTTAAACCAAGCGGTCGGCCCGGCCGTATACTCAAAAGGAGATTTCAAAGGTCAAACCGGAGGAAAACCTGTGTTCAGGAAGAAAAAGCAAGAGGTCAAAAAAAGGGAGAAGAAATCCGCACTAACGGTGCTGAAGGAGTACGTTGAGTCTTTCGCCATAGCGTTGATCTTCGCGTTGATAGTCAAATGCTCGGTGGTAGAAGCGTATAAGATTCCCTCCGGCTCGATGGAGGATACTCTTCTGGTGGGCGATTTTCTTTTAGCCAACAAGTTCATTTACGGCTCCAAGGTTCCCCTTCTGCCGGTTCATCTTCCGGCCCTGAGGGAGCCCAAGCCGGGTGACATCGTCATCTTCAAGTATCCTCTTAATCCCAAGGTCAACTACATAAAAAGGTGTGTGGCCGTAGAGGGACAGACGGTTGAAATCAGAAATAAGGTTTTGTATGTCGACGGAAAAAGGGTTGAGGATCCCGGTCTGGCAAAATACACTGATCCGAATACCCGTTCACCGGGAAGAAACGTCCGGGATAATTTTGGACCCGCCAAGGTGCCCCAGGGTCATCTGTTCATGATGGGGGACAATCGGGACAACAGCGCAGATTCTCGCTTCTGGGGATTTCTGCCCAGAGAGCTGGTTATGGGTAAAGCCATGATCATTCACTGGTCCTGGGCTCCCGATCCCAATGCCCCAATGGTGTCGAGCAGAGACATCCTGTCGGTACCGCACAATATCGGATACAATATCCTGCATCTTCCCGAGCGGGTGAGATGGGGAAGACTTTTGAGTACCATAGATTAGCTTTCGGAAACTTCTGGGCCGAAGTGTCAGGGATTTTGGGGAGGCTCCTAACTTGAGCCCCCCAGAATCCCTTTTTTCTATGCCAAGCGAACCCACTTCGAATCCTCGACAACTCTGACCACCCGTTTTCACCTTAACGCGAACCAGGCGGGCAGAGGTTGACTTTCATTTCTCTTGACTCGGTATGGGGTTTGTGATATTTTACTCTGAATGTCGAACTTGAAACGTTCCTAAGGTAAGCGAAACCGATGATCTTGCTACAAGCCAAAGAGCTGGGGAAATGGTTTGGCGCACGAAAGGTATTTGACCGGGTCAATTTCTCTCTTGAGGAGAAAGGTTCGCTGGTCGTCACGGGCAAGAATGGATCGGGAAAGACCACCCTGCTCAAGATCCTTTGCGGGCTTATTCGACCTACGAGGGGTGAGGTTTTGATCAACTCCGGCGAGATGAACCTCACCCGGGAGGAAAGCAAGAATCTTCTCGGGCTGGTGATGCCCGACCTGGAGCTCTACGGTGAGCTGACCGCCCTGGAGAATCTCCTGTTTCTATCCCGTATTCGGGGTCTGAGCTTCAGCAAGAGTGAACTTAAGAAGAGGATAGATCAGGTCGGTCTTGCCAAAAGGGAGGATGATTCGGTCTTCTCCTTCTCCTCGGGAATGAAGCAAAGGCTAAAATACGCCCTGGCTCTTTTGTTTGAGCCAAGGATTCTGCTTTTGGACGAGCCGACGGCAAACTTAGACCAGGAAGGAATCTCACTGGTGGACCGGATAGTCTCCCAGCAGAAGGAAAGAGGGATATTGATCCTGGCCACTAACGAGAAGGCGGATATAAAATATGGCGATCAAGTCATCCAGTTGGGCATATAGGTCAGCGTGGTTGTTGGCTAAAGACTTAAAGTCAGAGTTCCGCACCCGCTATGCCCTTAATGCCATTCTTATGTTTGCTCTTACCACGCTGGCAGTAGTGAGCTTCTCCTTTGGTGCATCCTCCCTGAGTCCCAAGATGGCTTCATCCCTTTTCTGGCTGATCGTATTCTTCTCCTCCATGTCCGGACTGGCCCAAGTCTTCGTAAAAGAGGAGGAAAGCAGAACGGTTAACGTGTTGAGAATGGTGGCCACACCCGGCATCGTCCTTTTCGGAAAGTTTCTATTCAATTTAGCCCTTCTTTTGACCCTGGAGATAGTGATCGTTCCGCTGTTCGTAATCCTGATGAACATATCCGTTTCCAACCTGTGGCTCTTTTTGTCGATTCTTCTGACCGGCAGCCTGGGATTGGCCTCTGCCACCACCATCATAGCCGCCATCATATCCCGGGCTCGGGTGAAAGGAGCGCTCTTTGCGGTGCTGTCGTTTCCCATACTCTTACCACTGTTGATGGCCGCAATAGACGGCACTTACCTGTCCCTGCAGGGAGAGAGTTTTTCCGCCGGCTGGAACGACTTAAGATTGCTCATATCCTACGTGGTGGTGATGTTTACGGCGTCGGTGCTTCTGTTCGATTTCGTCTGGAGCGAATGAACGATTCTAAATAAGGGGAAGTAAATGTTCTGGAAGATACTACTATTGGTCTGGATGTGTGCTGTGATCGTCGCGGCTTTTCTCTTGCCGCCACCGCAGTCCCAGCTGGGTGACGTGTCGAGGATATTCTTTTTCCACGTCCCCGTGGCCTGGGTGGCGGTTCTGGCTTTCCTCACTGCGTTTGTCTACTCCATACTGTATCTCCGGCGCAAGGACTTAGCTCATGACGCCAAGGCAGCCGTGGCATCCCGCTTAGGCCTTCTGTTTGCGATCCTGGCCACCATCACGGGATCAATATTCGCAAAATCCACCTGGGGCTCCTATTGGAACTGGGACCCACGCGAGACGTCTCTTTTCATCCTGCTGCTAATTTACGGAGCCTACTTTGTTTTAAGGTCAGCCGTGGAACCGGAGGAAAGAAGGGCGGCCTTATCAAGCGTTTACGCCATCTTAGCTTTCGTCACTGTCCCGTTTTTGGTCTTTGTGGTACCGCGGGTTTATCAGTCGCTGCATCCCACGAATTCGGTGATAGCCGAAGGATTCCGCATCCAGATGTCGCCGGCCGTTCTGGCCACTTTTTTAGCCTCGCTGGCCGGCTTCACCTTTCTCTTTGTCTGGCTATTCAAGCTTGAGACACGGATAAATAAACTATTGGATGAACATAAGGAGGTATCAGGATGAACTCAAACTACGTGGTCATGATCGTAACCCTGGTCATTTGGATCGGGGTGTTTCTCTACCTTCTGAGGCTGGACGCGAAGATCAAGAGGCTTGAGAAAAAGTGAAATTCCTCGCGTGCAATTCCCTGTCGATTGATAGGTTCCTCCTGCAGGGATTGATCCTCGGCATTCGAAGAAGTGCGATATGAGCGAGCGGATGCGTCGGATTCTCAACCTCATCTTCCCTCCCCGGATCGTCTTATTCTTTGCGGCTGTGTTCGCGGCATCAGCGGTCTGTCTGACCCTGTTGCGCCTTGGGTTTCTGCTTGAGCATCGGAGCCTTGCCTCCGTCATTCCGCTGCCCACTCTTCTTTATTCCTTCATTGTCGGGGCGCGATTTGACGCGGTGGTGATAAGCTGGATTCTTATTCCACTGTTCATCCTTAGTCATCTACCCTTGATCAGCATGGACCGCCTGAAGCCAGCCCGGGTCATAGTCCTGACGATCCTGGTCATCTGTTTTAGCCTGCTTTTCCTCCTGAGCTTGGTGGACATCGAGTACTTTGGCGAATTCGGCTCGCGCTTGAACCACTGGGCGCTGGAATACTTGGATCAGCCGGACATGGTCTGGTACACGGTATGGTCCGGTTATCCGGTTGCCGTCTACTTCATTCTGTTGGGGGCGCTCACCTTTGTATTCGCCTTTCTTGTGATCCGCATCAGTGGCAGGATCTTCAGCCGAAGACAAAAGGAGAGAATCAGCGTTCGTTGCATTTACTTCCTGGTGATTCTGGCACTTCTTTTCTTGGGCGCTCGCGGGCGATGGCAGCTTGCGCCCATGAACTGGGGACTGGCCTATTTCAGTCCCTACGGCTTCGCCAACCAGTTGGCTCTTAACGGACCCTACACGCTCAGCAGGTCGTATTGGGACGACTACCGCCACAAGAGCGGTGAGCCTCTTGGCAGGTTTCGTTTCTTCGCCACGGCAGAAGCCCTTTCCTCTGTCCAGGATCTGCTGGCTAATCCGAAGGAGAAACTCGTTGACCCCTCGGCTTCTCTGGCTCGCTGGTATCACCCGGAAGCCGACCTTAAACGGGCAAAGGATCATAACGTAGTCATAATTCTGCTCGAAAGCTGGCTGGCGGGTTATGTTGGCACGTTAGGCGGACAGAGCGGCGTAACTCCCAACTTCGACAGCCTGGCCCGGGAAGGCATTCTGTTTGAACGGTTTTTTGCCACTGGCACCCGCACCAACCGGGGTCTGGTATCAATCCTCTGCTCCTTTCCGTCACAGCCTTATCGTTCCGTCATGAAGCAGTTTGCAGCCAGCCGTCCTTTCAGCTCCATCGCCGAGATTCTTAAAAAGCGAGACTACCGATCCATTTTAGTCTACGGCGGCGACCTGCAGTTCGACAATATGGAAGGCTTCCTCAGGGACCAGGGCGTTGAAGAATTTGTTGGGGAAAAGAATTTTCCTTCCGGGGACAGGTTGGGCAAGTGGGGTGTACCCGATCACGCCGTCTTCGAGAGAGCAAACCGGGAGTTTGTGGAATTTGGTGACGGTCCCTTTTTGGGAATCATCCTTACCTTAAGCAACCATGAGCCTTTTCTTCTGCCTTCCCCCGATTTCAAGGTCTTCGGGCAGGACGTCCCCCGCTCGGAGTATCTGAATGCTTTCCACTACTCCGATTGGTCTTTGGGTGAGTTCTTTCGCCAAGCGGAAAAGCAATCCTATTTCCAAAACACCATATTCGTTATGGTGGCGGATCACGGCAAGCTGTTGGACTCACACGGTCAGCTGCCCTGGGACCGATTCCATATTGCCTGCCTGATATATGCGCCAGAGATCCTGGGCGCCTCCGGAAGAAGGGTCTCCACCGTGGCCAGCCAGACCGACCTCGTTCCCACCATACTGGGTCTTTTGGGAAAACCCGTCTTCCACGAATCCTGGGGACGAGACCTCCTTTCGCTTCCTGCGGATGATAAGGGTTTTGCCATGATGCTGGACGGAAGTCTGATCGGGTGGTTGGAGGAACCCTACTATCTGGTCGAACGTTTTGGCGTGAACTCCACACTATACGATATTCGCCGCGATCCGCAGCAGAAACACGATCTGTCCTCAGAATTGCCGGATGTGGTAAGACGTCTTCAGACCAAGGAACGCTCGCTTCTGCAACTCAGCGTCGAAATGATGACTCCACAGAAATCTCCGGATTAAATATCTCACCAGGCAAATAGCCGCCGCCAAAATTCTCTCCTCTGACTTCACCATTACCGAGCCAGAGTCTGTTGCACCGGGACCTCTCGGATAGGGACGACTTTTTTCGTGAGAGTGTGATCCCTCCTATTGCGTACCAGACCGAAATTTAGTATTTTAGTAATATGGAGATGCTCAGCGCTGTTTCAATCGTCAAGCCGGGGATCTGCAGTCTGGCGGCACTTATCACAGAATGGCCCCAGATGAAGCCAATGCATACAAACGACAACACGCTGAAGATCAAACCATTTAAACAAAGGAGTGAAGTGATGAGGACGTCAAGAATCTTCGGCATTCCATTGCTGGTTTTACTCACAGCTGCCTCCAGTGTGGGCTACTCAGAGCCGGTCGAGGGCGGGCTCACTTCAGAGGTCATCCAGGAGGTTCGTCAATCCTTTAAGATGGATACCCCCACCCGTGCACTGATGAACGCCCTAACCAATAACGATATCAAGAAGCTGGCCTTGAACCGGGACAAGTACGTGGCTCACGACAATCTCTTCAACCACAAGATCAAAACCAAGGGAATCACCAATCAGAAGAGCAGCGGCAGGTGCTGGTTATTTGCCGGACTGAATATCATGCGTCCCAAGGTGATCGAAGAATACGAGTTGAAGGAATTCGAGTTCTCCCAGAGCTATCTCTTCTTCTGGGACAAGTTTGAAAAGGCCAATACTTTCTTAGAGCTCATCATCGAGACCCGCGACCGTGATCCTCTGGATAGAGAGCTTACCATGATACTCCAGAGTCCTTTTTCGGACGGTGGTCTATGGATATATGTTGTGGAGTTGATCGAGAAATATGGGGTTGTTCCCAAGAGCGTAATGCCGGAGAGCGAGCAGACCAGCAATACAAAGATGATGGATCGACTCATCAGCCGTAAGCTCCGCAAAGATGCAGTGATCCTGAGGGAGATGAGTCAGAACGGGGCCAGCGTTAGTGAATTAAGAGAAAGCAAAGTGGACATGCTCAAAGAGGTCTACCGAATGCTGGTGCTCAACTTCGGAGTGCCTCTCGAAGAGTTCCAGTGGCGATACGAGGGCAAGGATTCAGTGTTGAGCGAGATCAAAACTTACACGCCCCAGAGCTTCTTCAAAGAGGTGGTGGACATCGATCTCAGAGACTACGTCCCCATTTACAATCACGCGGTGCGCCCTTATAATAAGCTCTACCAAATGCGCTTTGCCCGAAACATCTATGATCGTCCGGACAACGTTTTCATTAACTTGGATAC
The DNA here is from genome assembly GCA_049643405.1 of Candidatus Zixiibacteriota bacterium. Taxonomy (GTDB): domain Bacteria; phylum Zixibacteria; class MSB-5A5; order MSB-5A5; family SM1-73; genus SM23-73-3. The sequence goes on along the minus strand of JBARPX010000167.1, from coordinate 183 downwards.
CGAACAGATGAGACAGTTCGCCCTGAAGCAGTTGCTGGATAACCAGCCGGTTTACTTTGCTTGCGACGTGGGCAAAGAGGCCAACACCGAATACGGTATCCTGGCGCCTGATATCCACGACTACGAGACCTTCTACGGAATGGACTTCTCCATGAGCAAGGCAGACAAGTTTCGCTATCGGGA
>JBARPX010000166.1:0-24202 GCA_049643405.1 Candidatus Zixiibacteriota bacterium | reverse complement strand
TCTATTATTTGGCTTCCAATGTCTTTGGCATTCTGTGCGGTGCCGTATTGAACTTCTTTCTCAACGACCGCTGGACCTTCAAACATAAAAAGGAGATTGCGAAACCGTAGGTCGGGCTGCCCGACAGAGTCTGATGGAAACCTGAAGGTTTCCGCTACGTTTAACGAGGTGTTCGGGATTGTATCCCGAACCGGATCGGCGGGATAAATTCCCGCCTCTATGAGTGATAGCAACTATTCAAGGATCGCGCCGCGCCTCTGGCGGGGCGCAATCCGAAGCAATACACCTCGCTAAAGACAGGGTGAACTCGAGAGTCAATGCGGATACCCGAAATGAAGAAAAAGGACTATCTTCGGATAGCCTTATATGTGGTGCTTGTGATTGTCATGTTTGGCTTTTTCCGGAATACCCTCCGAAAGGGCATGAACGACTTCAGGGTAGTCCACCGCGCGGCCACCAGAGTCCTTCACCAGGAAAATCTCTACAACTTCGATGACGGGCATTATCTGTATAAATATTCTCCCTCTTTCGCCATTCTGGTTGCTCCCATAGGTCTGTTTCCTTTCCCCATCGCAAAGGTACTCTGGGTTCTCGGCATGTGCATTTGCCTTTTCTTCATCATGCGCTGGAGCAAACGGATGATCATGGGCGATAAGTCTCCGCCGGCTTATTTGTATCTCCTCACCCTGCTTTTCGCCTCTAAATTCTGGGTGCGGGAGATTTGGCTGGGTCAGACAGATCTCTTGATGCTGTTCTTCATCTTCCTGTTCATTTCTTGCACAGATCGGGGAAAGGAGCTTTCAGCCGGAATCTTCCTCGCTCTGGCCGTCATAATCAAGCCCACTCCTCTAATCCTTGTGCCATATCTCCTTTATAAAAAGAAGTTCAACGTAATCGGCTATCTGGCGACTGCGAGCGTGGCTCTGATTTTCATCCCTTCGTTCGTTTATGGAGTCTCAGGTAATTTTCATATGCTTTCCGGCTGGAGGACCGTCATGTCGGTCTCATCGCCCCCGCTTTTGGCCTCGGACCTGAATCAATCCCTCTTTGGTTTCTTCTATCGCTTTCTGACATCCACTCCCTTTCACGTCAATGTGTTGAACCTGGGTTATACCGTGGTCAACGCGCTGATCTATGCCACCGCGTCAGGCTTGTTTCTCCTTCTGCTTTTCCTGAATCGAAAGTCCAGATTGGTGGAAAACGGTCTGGTGAGTCACCGGGAATGCATAGAATACGCGCTGCTTCTGATTTTCATGACCCTCTTTTCACCCCTGGGGTGGTTTCAGAACTACTGCTCGTCCATTTTAGCTTACATGCTCCTCACCTACTATGTCTTGAAGACCCGATTCCAAGACCGGTTTGTATCCGTGCTGCTGGTGTTATCCTTTGTTCTGGTGGACCTCATCAATTTCGAGACAATGGGACGCCGGATAAACGATCTCTCGTTGTATCTCTCCTTTATCGTCTTCGGAATCTTCTTAGTCATCGTCTGCCTTTCCAAATTGAGATTATCTCGAACTGCCTGAAGGTCGTCTGGATTTCGCCGAATAGGATTTTAGCCTTGCCATGAACTGTATAGTTCATGGCACTGGCTCAAAAGCTGCGCTAAATCGTGCTTTGGCCTATGGTTGGCTTGATTCATGCCGATAGAATACACGTCGATACGACATAGCGATAACCCTCATTAAAGGAGATGCAGGGAGTATGGAGAAGGCCAAGATTCTGGTGGTCGACGACGAGGAGTCGATGTGCAAATTTATGGAGATCATGCTGAAGAAAGAGGGGTACTCTGTCTCCTCAAGCCAGGATGCCGCTGCCGCATTGGAGCAGATCAAGGGCGAAAACTATGATCTGGTTATTGCCGATCTGATGATGCCGGAGATGAGCGGGATAGAGCTTCTTTCGCGTGCCAAATCGGTTAACCCGGAACTTGACTTCATCATGATGACCGCATTTGCCTCGGTGGACTCTGCCATCGAGGCCTTGAAGAAGGGTGCTTTCGACTACATAACCAAGCCTTTCAAGGTGGATGAGATAAAGATTGCGGTCAGCAAGTCCTTAGAGCAGAGAAAGATCGCCAGGGAAAACGTCCAACTGAAAAAGGAGCTGAAGGTCAGATCCGACTTTGATTCTCTCGTCGGCAACAGCCCAGAAATGGCTAAGCTGAAGAAGATGGCAGAAAGGATCGCCAGATCCGATTCCACCGTTTTGATCGAGGGTGAATCCGGAACGGGTAAGGAGTTGATCGCGAGGGCCTTGCATTTTCACAGCCCCAGGTCAGACAAACCCTTCGTCACCATAAATTGCGCCGCCCTCCCGGAGAATCTTCTGGAAAGTGAGTTATTCGGGCACGTGAAAGGATCGTTCACCGGAGCCATCAAGGACAAGGAGGGTCTGTTGAAGACGGCGGACGGCGGGACGTTCTTCTTGGACGAGGTGGGAATGACCTCGCCTGCCATTCAGGCGAAACTCTTAAGGGTGCTGGAGGAAAAGGAGATTACGCCCGTGGGCGGCACCACTCCCGTAAAGGTCGATGTGCGGTTGATAGCAGCCACCAATGCTGACTTAGAGCAGGAGGTCAAATTGGGAAACTTCAGGGCAGACCTCTATTATCGCCTGCATGTTATTCCCATAGCCATCCCTCCCCTACGTGAACGAAAGGACGACATCAGGCTTCTCTCCTTCTACTTCGTCAGGAAATACTCCCGCAGAATGCAGGTCAAGGAGAAGACCATCGCGGACGAAGCCATGAAACGTCTGCTCTCCTGCAAGTGGTCCGGTAACGTGAGAGAGCTGGAGAACGCCATCGAGCACGCAGTTTTGCTGTCCAGAGGCGAGCAGATAACGGCACAAGACCTTCCTCAGAAGATAAAAGAGGAGAAGGAGCCCGACTTAATCACCGAAGCGCAGCCAACCGCTCCCGGGCTGGAGATGATAGAGAAGGCCTATATCTTCTGGGTGTTGAATCAAACCGGCTGGCAGAAAAGCAAAGCGGCCTCAATCCTGGGGATAGACTCCTCCACCCTATATAGAAAGATAGAGAAGTATAAGCTAAGCTCTCCGACATCTATGGTTGGGGATCTGTGATAAGAAGTTACTCTAATAAGTAAGGGTTCCGTAGTTGCCCAATTCATTGAGCCTTGTCAAGCCCCATAGATCGAGCGGCTCCGGATTCTTACGGACTTTCGACATCACCCCGATGAAACGACTCTTGAACCGCACCGATCAGATCGACGAAAGGGAGACAGACCGGAAGCGTCTGAGCTCAGGAAACCTGCTTCCCGCCTTTGTGTTCCTTTTCTCTCTGGCCGTTTATGCAAAAACACTATGCCCAGCCGTCTTCTGGTGGGATTCGGGGGAGTTGATCGCCAACATTGCAGTGTTGGGAATACCCCATCGCCCCGGTTTTCCGATTTACGTCCTTTTGGGCAAGCTTTTCTCCCTTCTTCCCTTCCGGAATTTCGCCTTCGGGGTCAATCTTCTTTCTGCTTTCTCTGCCTCTCTTTCGCTGGCAATCCTCTGCAAGGTTTTCCAAATGAGTGCGCATCTGTTCTTCCCCCAGGTGGCCAGAAGAAGGGGATTGGTCTTCGTATCCTCCTTATCCTTTGTTCTTGTTTTAGGCTTTACCTACTCCTTCTGGATACAGGCTGTGAGGGCGGAAGTCTATTCTCTAAACGTGCTTTTCTTCTCCTCGCTCTTGCTTCTGAGCATACTGTATCTTAAAGATCAGCAGTCAAGATACGTTTATCTTTTTTTCTTTCTTTTGGGATTAGGTCTGGCAAATCATCATCTGAGCCTTCTTTCCGCCGCACCGGCATTTCTGATACTCTTTTTGACGTTTGCATCTCGATCGTTTTTCAGCATCAGAAAAGTTCCTTTTTACCTTTTGTTTTGGCTGCTGGGGCTGAGCGTTTACGCATATCTTCCTATTCGTTCCCTGTCCGATCCGCCCCTGGCCTGGGGACAGGTCGAATCCGTCTCCTCGTCCGCCAGTTCTGTCTTTGCCTTCGACGTCATCGCCAATCTGAATCTGAATTTCCTGTCGGATGCTGCCACCGAGATATCGCAGATAGTGTCGTTTCTTTATCATCAACTCACCCTCTTACCATTTGCCATCAGCCTGATGGGGCTTTTCCTGCTTCTCAGGAACAACCGGAAGATCCTGGCTTTTCTGCTCATACTTATGGCGATCAATTGCGCCGTGGTGATTTTTGTCACCACCGAGTTCATACCTACGAATCCCGATTTACATGGATACCTAATTTTTTCTATCCTGGCCTTGGCATTCTCTTACGGTATGGGCATTCTCTTCGTGCTGGAGCGCGTTCGTCATTCGTCATCCGTTATGCGCTATCTTCTCCCCATTGCCTTTGGAATTATCTCGTTTTTTCCCGTGTTCCGGCATTACGCCGAGGCTGATCTGTCCGACAATCGCATTGCACATGATTACGGCTTAAGTGTTATTACTGGTCTGGATTCAAATGCCGTTCTTTTCGTGGACAACGTCAATCTGAATTTCATCCTAAGAGAGCTCCGCTATGGGGAGGGAGTAAGGAAGGACGTATCGGTCTTTGATCGCGGCCTCTTGACCTTCGATTGGTATGTCAGACAAAAGAGAAGGCAGGACACAAGCCTCTTCTCAGGTATTCCGGAAAACCTGAAAGGCGACCCGCTGTTTGGCGCGCTTCTGAAAAGATATCTGGACCTGGGTAAACCCACCTATGTCGAATTCACCGAAAGGGACGCCGGTTTGGTCAACTGCCTCATCCCTCGGGGATACGTTTTTCGGGTGAACGAGACTCCGGTTGGTGAACTCACCCAGACGGATCTGGCCCATCAGAAGAGGTGGGATGATGTTAATCCATTTGGGGTCGATCCCCAGGGCAACCTGTTCGACCCGAAGATGGATGCCTTTCAGAGAGATTGGGATGCTCGGCGCGTATTTGCTCTTTCCTACTATCGATTGGGGCTTTTCTATGAGATGAAGGAACTAACGTCTCTGGCCCTGGATAAATTCGCACAGGTCAGAAGGGTCGATCCTGAAAATCAGGAACTTATCTTGAAGATCGAGCAGTTGGAGACGATACAGAGACTATCGGAGAGTTCCGGCCCGGATAGCCTTCCGGCCCTGGGAAAACCTCCAGGATGAACTCTCAGTCTGCTCGTACAATAAGGAGAGAAAGGGGGCGGCAATCGTATTTTGCAAGGATCAGGGCAAAAACCCTGACCCTCAAAGTGTTGCTCAACAACTGACCAGCCTCTTTCCTCTTGCCCAGAAACGTCTTAGCGGATGTGGTTCAGGCCTGCATGGGTTTTGCATACCTGTCAGTTGTTGGAGACGGGAGGAACATATGAAGTTGAGAAAACGTAGCGGTCAAAGAGGGTTCACCCTGATCGAGTTGATGATTGTTGTGGTCATCATAGCCATCCTGGCGGCAATGGCCATCCCCCGCTTCATGCGTGCCTCGGTCAGAACCAAACAGACCGAGGCCAAGCTGATCTTGAAGCAAATCTACACCATGCAGAGAGCTTATCGGCAGGAGAAGGACACCTACTATCCTGGCGGCGGGGGCACGGTTGTGGGCCAGCCAGGAGGAGTGTTCGGAGCCCTGGGCGTGGAGATAATGCCGGCCGTCTATTACAGCTACTCGATTACCGGAGACCCCGCCGCTTTTCTGGCGACCGCGGGAACCAAGAGCGCAAGCGGCCTGGATGATGACGCCACCCTGGACGTCTGGACCATGGACCAGAACGGCAATCTGACCTGCGTCACAGATGACGCTGTGGACTAAAACGGGGAAAATCCGATCGCCGCGTTCTGCAAGAAGACGAGCAGAATACGCTCAAAGCAGTGGTTAACAAAAGGACACCAAATATTGAACAGAAGCGTTATCCCGCTCTAAAGCAGAAGCTTAGGATGTCGAGAAACACAAAGGGAGAGAACGGCACGCCTTTTGCGATGATATCGGTGGGAAGACGAGAACTGTTAGGGAAGTGAACAAAGAGAACTTGAAACTATGAAGGGGGTGAGAGAAGATGCTGAGCAAATTTCACCGGAGCCAGAAGGGTTTCACGCTGATCGAGTTGATGATCGTGGTGGTCATCATCGGAATTCTGGCCGCTCTGGCCATTCCGCGGTTCATGCGTGCGACCACCAAATCCAAGCAGTCAGAGGCCAAGAACATCTTGAAGCAAATTTACGCCATGGAGCGGGCCTATCGTCAGGAGTACGACACTTACTGGGGCAACGGAACCACGGCCTCAGCCGCCGCACCGACCGGCTTTGGCCGTATCGGGGTGGATGTCATGTCCACGGCGCGCTATACCTTCAGCCTAGTTGCGACTCCCAACACCTTTATGGCCACCGCCACCTCGGGCATCCTGGACGATGACGCTACCGTGGACACCTGGACCATGGACCACAACGGCGTCTTGACCTGCACCAGCGATGACGCGACGCTTAACTAAGGGTTTGACTTTTTGTGTGAGAAAAGGGGACTCAAACTTTTGAGTCCCCTTTTTTTCTCTACCGTGTGGGTCCCCGTCGTATCGCCCAACCTGGCAAGCCGTTAAGTCCTTTCGCCTTCCTTCCGAACATAGTAATATGAAAAGAGATCTAATTGGCAACGCAGTAGTCTTCGTCATCTCATTTGTGGTTTATGTTCTAACCCTCTGCCCAACCTTCTATTGGGAGGACCCCGCTGCTTTTTGTGCCGTCCATTCCCTGCTGGGAATCTCACACTCCCCCGGATTCCCTCTGTATGTCCTCCTGGGACGGCTTGCGACCGTGATACCGCTTTGGGGTCCTGCCCTCGGCTCAAATCTGATGTCCGCCTTCTGGGGCAGCCTGGCACTGGCGCTGTTGTATATCCTGCTTGTCCAGATCTTTAAGCTAATGGGATCCAGCCGGCTGCTTTCGAGCTTCGCCAGCGCTGTGAGCACGTTGTTCCTTGCATTCTCCACCTCATTCTGGCTTCAGACCATAAGGGCAGAGGTTTATACTCTGAACATCTTCTTTACACTGCTTCTGGTGTTTCTTGTTATGAGATGGTGGCGATCCGGGGAAGATGGACTTCGGTTCAGGATTTTGCTTTTATTCTCCTTTATTCTGGGGCTCTCTTTATGCAACCATCCCCTGCTTGTGATCGCCTTGACGCCTGCTTTCTTATTCTTTTTCTTCATGACGGATTTCAAGTCTCTATTCAGCGCCAAGAAACTGATTCTGTTGACCATTTTTGTTATGCTGGGATTATCGGTCTATCTTTATCTGCCCATCAGATCGAGCCTTGCTCCTGCAATCAACTGGGGGAAGCCTGACAGTTGGTCTGGCCTGATTTCCTATTTATTGAGAACCTCCCAGCCAAGTGCACTAGTGTCAGAGTCCGGCATACCCTACTTGAACCGATTCTGGTTTAATCTGACCTTTCCCGTAGATCAATTCCGCCTGCCCTTCTTCTGGCTGGGCGTGGTGGGCGCCATCTCTCTATTCAAATCCTGCCACAGGATGTTCTTGTTCACTTTTTCGATCTTCATCTTGAACGTATTAACCGCCACCTGGGCCACCGATTTCTCCACCCGAAACTATGATCTGTTGGGCTACCTCCTGCCCTCGCTCAGCATCTTCACCATCTGGTTCGCCGTGGGGCTGAAGGCGGTCTTGAACTGGGCCTTTAGGGAAGTCAGAAGCCTTCAGGCTCGTCCCGTGGGCGAAACACGTAAGATCGCGGGCTATGCGGCCGGATATGCCCTTTTCGTGTTATTCCTCGTTCTTCCGGCCCTTCAGGCTCAGAAGAACTTCGACCACTGCAATAAAAGTTCACAGGTCTGGGCATTTAATTACGCACATCAGATTCTGATCTCCGTGAAGAAAGATGCTTTAATCCTGGTGGATGACGACAATACCCTGACCTCGCTGTGGTGTTTGAATTTGGCCCAGGGCATGAGACCCGACGTCAAACCGGTGAGCGTATCGGCCCTTAGGCTGAGAAGTTATCGAGAACAGATAAGCCGTCAGTACGGAGACGTCAGACTTCCGAGGCTTAGCTTAAGCGATTTTGGGGATATCGCATTCGAGGTTTCCCGGCTGAATGCCAAAGACTTCCCGGTCTACTCCGCCCACTACTTTGATCACCCGGAATTCGCCGAGCATCTTCGTCCGGCCGGATACCTCTTCGAATTCAGTCCCGAAAGGGCGATTCTAACCGATAAAGATATGGAGGAACAGAAGAGCTTTCTGAGAACCAGTTTGGAAAGCAGGGACTTTGATATTCTCACCCGGGAGCATTTCGGGAATCAGCTCTTCAACCTGGGAGCGTTTTATAATCGATTGGGTGGATCATCCTCGTCTGTGGAATACTTCTTGTGGGCGTTGGATATGGACCCGGCCAACCCAAGGATCTACTTCCAGCTGGGGAAGGCGTTTCTGAGGAACGGGGACAAGGCCAAGGCTCAGGATTTCTTTAGGGCAGGCCTGGAGCTTGATCCATTTAATCGGGAAGCAAAGAGGCTCTTGGAACAAACTTAAAACTCTTCGGTGGAAAGATGAGACGAAAAAAAGCACCAGACATCTCCGTAGTCGTGCCCATGTTCAACGAACAGGAGAACGTGAAGAACACCCTGGATCGCCTCACCCGAGCCCTGGACTCCATTCCCAAGAGGTGGGAGATAATCGTTGTGGATGACGGCTCAACCGACCGGACCAGAAGACTGCTGGAGAGCTATTGCCGCCTGAACCGCTGGGTCAGACTGATCTCATATCCGGTCAACCAGGGACGGGGAAAGGCGTTGAGGCTTGGAATTGCTCAGGCTCAGGGCAGGATTATCTGCACCACGGACGCTGACTTAAGCTATGATGAGAAATACGTCCTGCAAATGATTGAGGTTCTGGACCTGAATCCGGACGTGGATCTGGTGGTGGGCTCGCCTTATACGCAAGGTGGGAAAGCAGAGGGAGTTCCCCTTCACAGATTGCTTTTGAGCAGTTGGGGGAACAAGATACTGGGATTTGCCATGAAAGGTGGACTTTCCACCGTGACCGGAGTCTTGAGGGCATATCGTAAGGAGTGCATAAGCTCGCTGGAGCTGGAATCGGATGGCAAGGAGATACATCTGGAGATTCTATCCAAAGCTCTGTCCATGGGCTACAAGGTCAAAGAACTGCCGGCCACGTTGAAGGCCAGAACCGGAGGAAAGTCAAAGTTCAAGTTCAAAGCTACAGCCGCATCCCATCTGATCTTCTCCTTCTTCGAAAGGCCCATGATCCTGTTTGGCGCCATCGGTCTTTTCATGCTCCTTCTCGGATTTCTGGGTGGAACTTACGTAATCTACCTGTGGCAGAAAGGAATTCTCAATCCCAACCGGCCCCTGATGACCCTGATGGTGCTTCTGGTTGTCGCCGGGATTCAGGTGCTCCTTTTCGGATTCCTGGGAACCCAGCTGGTTCATCTCCGAAAAGAGATCTACAAGGTGCAGAGAGAAAACAAGAATCTGGAGAAGAAGATCGATACTCTGCATCTGGCGAGCAGTAAGCAGGCCCGGGAACCGGTAAGAGTGCCCTCCTCCAAAGCGAGGAATGGCGCTTCGACCATAAGCACGAGCAGACCGAATCTCGTGAAGCGCAGATGAACCTGGTTCGTTACCCTACTGGAGAAAATCACAGAAGAAGATGTCCAGACCAAACAGAATCTGTTTAATCACCAATCGTTATCCTGCGCATCCCGACGACGTGGCTTCGCCGTTCGTGCGTGACTTTTACCTGGGATTGAAGGAGAGAGGAGCAAAAGTCTCTGTGTTCACTCCCTTCTATGACTCGGAGAAAAGTGAGTACACCGATGACGTGGTTCGGTTTCACTGGCGCGGGGGGACGAAGGTGGTGGGTTCGCTGAACTTCTTCAACCCCAAAGAGCTTTTTCAACTCTTCTCGTTTTTGAGCAATGGCAAACGCCAGCTCTTCGAACATCTGGAGAGAACCCAGCCGGATTGCTGCCTCGCTTTGTGGGCGCTTCCTTCAGGATGGTTCGCATACCAGGCGAAGAGAGAACTCGGTATTCCATACTCTGTCTGGTGCCTGGGTTCGGACATATATGTCTGGGCCAAAAAATCGTTTCTGCGCAGCAAAACAAAAAAGGTTCTCCGGAAAGCAGAGCATCTTTTTGCCGACGGCTTCGATCTGAAAGAAAAGACAGAGAAACTCTCAGGCAAAAGCTGCGACTTTCTTCCCAGCATGCGAAGACTTCCTAAGATATCTGACGAAAAGGTGCGGCTTGATCCGGCAAAGTTCAATTTCCTATACCTGGGGAGATGGGAAAAAAAGAAAGGCATTGACGACTTGCTCAAAGCAATTAGCTTTGTCAAGAGCAAACAGTCCTCTGTAAGACTCTATGTTGTGGGATGGGGCAGTTTCGAGAAGAGGATGAAGGAGTTGACAGGGGAACTCGGATTGGGCGATGAGGTCAAGATTGTGGGAAAAGTCTCCACCGAACTTGTGGCCAGCTATCTTAAGGCAGCCGACTGCGTGATAATTCCCTCCAAAGGCGATAGCATCCCCTTAGTCTTCTCCGAAGCGCTTCAGATGGGCACACCTCTGATCGTCACCAACGTGGGAGACATGGGCCATTTGACAAAGAAATTTGGGCTGGGCAAGGTGGTGCCCTCAGGAGACACGCAGAGGTTGGCTCAGGCCATGATCGAATTCGCCTGTGAGAAAAAGGATTACACCGGTAATATGTCAGCGGCATTGAAACTGCTCGATATCGACGAAGCAGTCGACGATTATCTTAGAATCACCGGCCGACGAGAACGCAGGCATACTTTAGTCATCCCCGCGTTAAGCCGCCAGGAATCACCAGTGCATTATGACCCTTAAAGAACGTAAGAGCTTTCAGCGTCAATTTAGCTTGCATTCCCAAGAGGACTTCATTATCTATTAGGTCAAATTCAAAGTCAGGAGAAATGGGATTTGAGGATAAAAGGTAAAAAGGTCTTGGTCACCGGAGCGGGCGGATTCGTGGGAAGCCACTTAGTCGAGGCTTTGGTGGGGAAAGGCGCTAAGGTGAGGGCTTTTGTGCACTACAATTCCCGAAACGACTGGGGTATGTTGGAGGACGTGCCAAAAAACGTCCTAAAGTCAATCGAGGTCGTGGCCGGGGATTTGAAAGACGCAGACTGCGTAAGAGAAGCCACCTGTGGTCAACAGGTGATATTTCATCTGGGAGCCTTAATCGGAATTCCCTATTCATACATCAATCCCCGAGACGTGGTCGACACCAACGTGAACGGAACTCTGAACGTTCTGAACGCAGCGCTTGACTCCGGCACGGAGAAGATCGTCCACACCTCCACCAGCGAGGTATACGGCTCTGCCCAGTACGTTCCCATGGACGAGAAACACCCGGTCAATCCTCAATCTCCTTATGCCGCAAGCAAGCTGGGCGCCGATCTTCTGGCACTTTCCTTTCATCGATCCTTTGATCTGCCTGTAGGTGTGATCCGACCATTCAACGTCTTCGGTCCCAGACAATCTTCCCGGGCGGTGATCCCCTCCATAATCACACAGGCACTGGTAAAGAGGAAAATCAATTTAGGCTCGGTTTATCCCACCAGGGATCTGACCTTCGTGAAAGACTCGGCGAATGGATTCATCGACTTCGCCGAATGTGAAAGGACATCAGGCGAGGTGGTGAACTTGGGATCCGGCCTGGAGGTGTCGATTGACCAGATCATGACCCTTGTCTCGGACTGCCTGGGAAAGAAAATCGGGATTCGAAGGGAAGCCAAAAGGATTCGCCCCGAAAAAAGCGAAGTGGATAGGCTGTTTTCGGATTCGGTCAAGGCCAAGGGACTCTTTGGATGGACTCCCAAGACGGACCTAAAGCGGGGAATAGAAAACACCATCGGCTGGCTGGAAAAGAATCTGAAGAGGTACAAAGAGGACATCTACAACATTTAGTCCGAGCGACGAGCGCCAACGGTCAAAAGCGCATTGCCGTAGGGACAGGGCTTGTCCCTGTCCTGACCAAATGCGGATAGCCACAAGGGCTGTCCCAACGCGTTGCAGTAAAAGGAGGGCATTCGCAATATCTAACCTGAGCGTGGAGTGTGATACTTCAGTGACCATTGAAAGGGGTTGGGAGTGCGAAAGCCTGTCGGAGCAAAGCGGAAATCCAGCTGCGCGGGACTTTCGCGGTTTTGGGTGGCTGCAACTTCGAGCCAGCAAGCTGGTGCACTCCTATACAGATGTTCCAAGAGGAATCTCTCCGGCCCAGGATGTGGGTTGTTGAGCAGGTCCCAGGTCATCTGAAGTTCAGCACATAGGAATAGGTGGAATATGAAGGTGATAATCTTAGCCGGTGGAAAGGGGCGGCGGCTTTATCCCTACACTGTGGTTTTGCCAAAACCTCTAATGCCGGTGGGTGATTTTCCCATCCTGGAGGTGGTTCTAAGGCAGCTTAAGAAATGCGGGCTTACTGACGTTACCCTGGCCGTGGGGCACCTGGGCAATCTGATTGAAGCCTTTTTCGGCGACGGATCCAGGTGGGGCATCAAGATAAGCTACAGCCTCGAGGAAGAACCGTTGGGCACGGTCGGCCCCCTGACCTGCCTGAATGATCTGGACGAGACCTTTATGGTGATGAACGGCGACTTACTCACCACCTTGAATTATCTCGACCTGATCGAATATCACAAAAGCAAGAAAGCCCTCGCCACTGTGGCGGCGCAGGAAAGGTGGGTGGACATCGACTTTGGAGTGATCCAAAAGAACAAAGATGAGACCATGGCCAAGTATGTGGAAAAACCCAGGCTCTCCTATCTGGTGAGCATGGGAATATACCTGTTTGAGCCGGAGATACTCAAAGTAATCCCCAAGCGCGAGAAGTTCGACTTTCCGGATTTAATGCATCTTCTTCTGCAAGAGAAAAAGAAAGTGACCATCTACAAGTCCGATGAGTTCTGGCTGGACATTGGAAGGCCTGATGACTACCAAAAAGCGGTGGAGGAATTCGAGAAGAACAGAAAGAGGTTTTTAAGCGAAGAGTAGAAGCGCAACCGGTGCTCAACTTGATGATTCTCTAAACAGTAAACGAGAAACTCCCACCAAGCCGAAAAATTCACGTCCTGCTACAAAATGTAGTTGCTCGGTTTATTGAAAATCCCCCGCCAGCGGCGGGGTGATCGAGCCCAATGAATTGGGCAACCACAATTTCGCAGATGGAGCAAGAAACGACACATGAAATGGAAAATCTCCCTATCTGAGTTGAATTTCGACCAGCGCGAGCAAAAGGCGGTCGATCAGGTTATAAAAAGACAGTGGCTCACCATGGGCGAGACCGTGGAGAGGCTGGAGACAAACTTTATCGCCTTCACCGGGGCAAAGCATGCCATCGCCCTCTCCAGCGGCACCGCGGCTCTGCATCTGGCCATGATAGCCTTAAGGATAAAGCCGGGTGATGAGGTTATCGTTCCTTCATTGAGTTTCGTCGCCTCCTCCAACGCCATACTATATGTGGGGGCAAAGCCGGTCTTCGTGGACATCAGCGCTCTGAACGATTTCAATCTCTCGTGCAAAGACGCAGAAAGGAAGATCACCGCGAAAACGAAAGCCATCATGGTGGTTCACTACGGCGGCTATCTGGCGGACATGCATTGGATCAAAAGGATCGCCAGGAAGCACGGGCTTTTCATCATTGAGGATTCAGCTCACGCCATAGGGGCGGATTTGAATTCAAGGATGGCCGGAACGCTGGGGGATGTCGGCTGTTTTTCCTTTTTCTCCAACAAGAACATGGCCACCGGCGAGGGAGGCATGATCGTGACAAACAGCGGCCGGCTTGCCAGAAAACTCAGGCTTCTCAGGTCTCACGGCATGACCAGCATGACCTTAAACAGATTCAAAGGGCACGCCCACTCATACGACGTGGTGGACTTAGGCTACAACTATCGTATGACCGAGATATCTGCCGCACTGGGGATACTCCAGTTGAAGAAACTGCCCCCGGCCAATCGAAAAAGGAAAGCTCTAACCGATCTTTACATGTCGAATTTAGAAGGGACCGGCGGTCTTTCCATCCCCTTCCAGGGCTACCCACGCAAGTCCTCCCACCATCTCTTTCCAATCCTTCTGGACCGGAGGGTAGACAGAAGACAATTCATGGAACTTTTGAAAGAAGAAGGGATTCAGTCCAGCATACATTATCCCCCCATTCACAGGTTTTCCTACTACCGAAAGAATCTCAAGAGAAGGCAGGAGGAACTTCCTCTCACCGAGCATGTGGGGGCGCGCGAGGTGACCCTCCCCTTGTATCCGCTCCTGAAGAAGAAAGAAGTTGCTTACGTCTGTGAGAAAATAAAGAAGATTCTCCCCAAAGCCAAAAGATGAATCTGATCGTTTTAGAAGAGCCGGATGAGAAATGGGATGAGTTCGTCTCCGCTCATTCAAGTCTGATTTTTCATACCTCCATGTGGTGGAAGGTCCTGAGGGAGAGCTTTCGCTGCCGGACGCACTACCTGGTATTCGAAGAGGATGGTAACTGGCTCTGTGGGCTGCCCGGAATGATGGTAGGTAATCGGTTCTTCAGAGTCTTCTATTCGCTGATCCCATATGGGGGGTTTATAGGTGACCGGGAACGTATACCTGAGTACTTCGGACTCCTGGATAATTGGGCCAAAAAAGAGAGGATTCAGCGCATTCAAATTGTGGACGTGGGCATCAAGAACAAGCATGATCTGCCCGATTTTAAGTGTGTGGAGTCGTATCGGCACGTTTTGCAGCTTGAAGGCAAGACCACGGATCAGATATGGAAAGACTACAAAGACGGCCTCAAGAGGAACATAAAAGCAGCCATGAAATCGGAGCTTTGTTTCGAGAAGATAAGGTCACGCGACGAGATTTACCAATTCTATAAGCTCTATCTGGATTCCATGAGCAGGAATAAAGCCCTGGCCAAATATCCGTTGCAGCTTTTTCTGAAGATCTATGATCTTTTGGTCCCCACCTTCTGTGACGTCTTCTTTGTGAAATACCGCGGCCAGCCGATAGCCAGCGCGGTAATAATCTACTCGGAGGATACCGCTCACTATTTCCACGGCGGGTCAGCCACCGGGTATCTGCATCTAAGACCGAACGACCTGCTGTTTCATCGCGCCATCGGAATCGCTAAGGAGAGGGATAACTCATATTTCGACTTCTTCGGCTCGGACAAGAAGCTGGTGTCGCTAATTCAGTTCAAAGAAAAATGGGGAGCCGCCAGGGAGGAGCTCTTTAATTTTCACAAGGATTTCGGCTCGGTTCGGCCTTTCCTCTTCAAAACCGCTTTAAGTCTGGCACAGACTCCACTTGGTTCTGCTATCCACAGGAGATTCAAATCGATGCACAAGGGGGGCTCGGAATGAAAGTTGGCCTGCCGGAACAGACCTTTCCTCCCGGAGTCCACGGAAGCGAATCTGCGTGCTCTGGAGATGATGAGTTCCCTCGCCCCTGGAAGCAAGGAGTAAGGTTCGCTCTCCTGAAAAAGACTGCGGCAATTTTGATCATTCTTGCCTGTTTCTTCTTTCTGGGCAAAGTTCTTCATCGCAACCTGGGAGAGCTGAGTTCTTATCAGTGGAGCCTAAAGCCAGGGCTCGTGGTCCTTTCATTCCCCCTCCTCATCGCCAATCTGGCCATCTCCTCTTTTGCCTGGAAGAGGGTGCTGCTGTTGTTTGGAGCCCGGTTGCCCTTCCAGCAGTGTTTCAAGATAATGTTCGTCTCCGCCCTGGGAAAATATCTTCCGGGAAAGGTGTGGCCCTACCTTGGCCAGATGTATCTGTCCGGGAAAGCAGAAATCCCCAGGAGCGTCACCCTCTTAAGCATACTCCTGCTCTTTGGAATCAGCAGTTTGGTCGGACTTTTCGCCTTCATATCGTCACTCTTCTTTTGGGGCGGGTTCTCGGTCATTGAGGTTTCGCTTCTGCTTTCGGGATTTACAGCTTTCGTTTTGATTATTCTCTCCCCCAGGGTCTTGAATCGCTTGTTGAGGACCTTAGCTTTCGTCGGTAACAGATTCAGGAAGGGATTGATTCCGCAGGGCGTCACAGTACGGGGTGGGTTGGGCGACGTGAGCAAGATTATTCTGATCTTTGTAGCCAACTGGGTAGTTTTCGGGATAGCGCTGCATTTGTTGGCCAATTCGTTTTATCATTTCGACATTTCGCAAACGGTCATACTGTGCGGCATCTTCGCCCTTTCGGTGATATCGGGAACGGTCAGCTTTTTTGTTCCGGCCGGATTGGGAGTCAGAGAGGGAATCATCAGTTATCTATTGGGCTCGTTCATACCCCTCCCGGTTGCGATCCTCATCTCCTTGGTCTTGCGCGTCTGGCTAATTCTGGGAGAATCGGCTTGTTTTTTCGTCGCCTTAAGGATCAAGGAGCCAAGACTGTGGTAGAGATGCCTCACATACACCGATCATTCCGAAATGTCTGGATGCCCAGTCTTTGACGTGATACTTCAGGGGATTCGATGACAAGGGGCTTGTAAGAATGCCGAAGATCGTTTGTTTAATCAGATCAGATCCTGCCTTCGTCTATTTTGTCAACAGAATCCACGAGAGACACAAGGTGTCCCTGGTGGTCGTGGAGTCTCCGTCCTTTAAGAGACGGCTGGCCACAAAGATCAACTCAGGCGGCATTCCCGGTCTGATGGAGGCTTTCAGAAATCAAGCGTCGAAGAGGGTCAATCGAAAGAGGCACACTCTTGATTGCGAAAAGTACTTTGGCGACAAGTGGAAATCCCTTAGCCACGAGATACCCGTTCTCCGGGTTGACCAGATCAACTCGCAGAGTGTCTATGAGCGATTGAAAAAAGAACGACCTGATCTGATTTTGGATCACGGAACGTCCATAGTGAAAGATCATATTTTGGAGACATCGGCTTTGGCCTTAAATTTACACCGGGGACTGTCTCCATACTATCGCGGTACCTACTGCACCGAAATGGCGTTGGTAAACTGGGATCCGTACAACATCGGTGTAACCATACACAAACTGACCAGAATAATCGACGGCGGGAGCATATTGGCTCAAGAAAGGCCGATAATTGAAAATGGCGACACGGTCAGCTCCATAGACATGCAACTGACGCAACTGGGCACAGAGCTGATCAGCAGGGTGATTGATAAGATCGAGGCGGGAGAGGAGTTGCATCCGGAGAAACAGGATGTCTCTTTAGGGTTCTTAACTCTGAACAGACACTGGAGCAAGCATCTGAGAAAGCAGATCAGATACGTTGAAAAGAATAACTTAATCCAACAGATGCTCAAGAAGCCTGCGCGCAAGAAGAAGCTGCCAATAGTTGAACTGTGAAGGACTCGGGCGCGAAAAGATGAATACGATAATCATAGTTTTGATCTCACTGATCGGCCTGGCTGTGGGGAGCTTTTTGAACGTTTGCATCTACAGGATTCCCAACAAGAAATCCATACTCTTCCCCGGCTCTTACTGTCCGAGGTGCGGGACAAAGATACGTTTCTATGACAATGTCCCGATCTTAAGCTACATCATCTTAAAGGGTAAGTGCAGAGCCTGCCAGGCCAAGATCTCGTTGCAGTATCCCCTGGTGGAGTTCGTCACCGCCGCCCTGCTGGTGATAGCCTACCTGCGTTTCGGGCTGACCTGGGACTTCGCAGCGAGAGGCATTCTGATCCTTCTCATGATCTTGACTTTTTTCATCGACTTAAAACACAGGATCATTCCGGACGTCCTCACCCTGCCGGGCGTCATCCTCGGCTTTCTTCTCTCTTTTTTGGTCGACTCGCCGTCGGTTCTCAATTCGGCCTTAGGAGCGATAGCGGGCGGCGCGATATTCTATCTGGCCGCTGTTTTGGGAGAGGCTCTTTTCAAAAAGGAGAGCATGGGGGGAGGAGACATCAAGCTGGCCATGCTGCTGGGAGCGTTTTTGGGATGGAAGAGCGTAATCTTAGTCTTTTTCCTTTCTGCCTTCTTCGGCACTCTGATTGGCGGGGCTGCCTTGTTCTTCTCAAAACAAGTGAAGGAGACCCGGACCATCCCCTTCGGTCCGTTCCTCGCTCTGGGAGCAGTCATCGCCATCTTTGTTGGTGACGCCATAATCTCCGCCTATTTGAGGATATTCTTCTAATATCCGAGATTCGCCCGTCCGTCTCAAGCCCAACTCCTCGCGTCGGAGACGGCCCGGAACGTTCTCGGTGCGCCTACTCAAATAGTCCCCCGTCGAGATAACGCCTCCCCTTCTCTTTACCGATAATCTAAGAGTAGCCTAAGATCAAACGGTCAATGCGCCAAAGAATCAGGAGGCGACTTGAAAATCAGGGATTTCCTGCGTTTGGACTACGAATCGCAGATTCGCTTGTCACTTGTATGCTTCATAGTTCTTCTGGTCCTTTTCAATTTCGGAACGGAGTACCTCTTCCACCAGACTAAAGAGGCTTTAGTGCGTCAGATCCGCCAGCAGCTTTCCAGCACGGCACACTCGGCCAGCCTCGTCTGGGAGGGGCACTCCAGGTCGAACCTGAGGACGAACTTAGCTGAGCTATCCTTCGAATCGGGGGTCAATCGAATATCCTTCCTGTCCTCAGACGGGGAACCTTTGATCTCTTCGAGGGATGGACGCTCGATTCAGGACCTCCACATCTTTCATGGGGTCAAACCGAAGCAGGTGAGTCTGTTTCGGACCGAGGCTGGAAGACAGAAACCAGTCAAATTCTTCTCTGACTTCTATCAGGACAGCTCAGGGTGTTTTTATCTCTCCTGCTATCTCCCACTTCAGACTTCGAGTACTCAAAATCCAATCTGGGTGATGGTGGAAAAAGACGTATCTGGCTTTGCCAAGATCGAGAGGGTTTCGCGGTTGAACGTGCTGGCTCGCATCGCCGGGATTCTGATAGCCGCCATTGTTACTGTCTTATTGATCAGAAACCTACTCTACCCCTATCGACGGATGGTGAAAAAAGCAAGAAAGGAGATGATCATCCCTGCGTGGGAAGAGACAAAAAAGGAAGGAGAGCTGGACCTCGCAGTGGGAGTGTTTGAGCAGGTGATAAGAGAACTCAAGGAGAAGGAAAAGGCCTTGCAGAAACTCTGTAAGGAGACTGATCGCAGGGCCAGGGAATTGGCCAGCTACAACGAGTATATCCTCAAGAGCATGACCAACGGAATGATCTTGTGCGACGACGAGGGTAAAATCACCCGTATGAACCAACCGGCAGAGCGGATGCTTGGCCTTACACAGGAGCAGGTGTTGGGAAAACAGTATGAAGCCGTTTTCGGAGAAGCCAGTCCTCTCCGTTCCGCCCTCGGAGCGGTGCCTGATGAAGGAAAAACCTGCTTCATTCCAGAGATCGAGCTGAGAAAGAGAAACGGCGCGAGCATTCCTTTAAGCATAAGCTCGTCAGTCGTCAAGGACGATCAAGGCAAGACCCTGGGCGTGGTGCTCTTTTTGGCCGACTTAACGGAACTTAAGAAATTAGAGGAGCAGGTCGCCTTCAGGGATAAAATGGCAAGCTTGGGCGAGATGTCGTCCGGACTGGCGCACGAGCTTCGGAACTCCATGGGTACTATCCTGGGATTCAGCAAACTGCTGAAGAAAAGAAGAGAGGACCCGGTTTCGTGTAATCTGGCAACTGACGGTATAGTAAACGAAGCCATGAGTATGGAATCCATGCTCCAGCGATTTCTCTCCTTCACCAAGCCGCTCCAATTGGAGGTCGAGAAGGTCGATCTCAAGGATATAATCGAGGAATGCTATACCCCCATAACGGAAACTTTGAGAGAGCAGAACATTGACTTTAACTTGGAGAGCGAAACGAAGCCGGCACCCACAGCAGGTGACCGACTTCTCTTAAAACAATGTTTCCAGAACCTGATCCAAAACTCCATAGAGGCGATGCCGAACGGAGGAGAGCTTAGCATTCAGATCGACGAGAGACGGCTAGCATCTGATGAAACCTGGGTTGTGGTGGAGATTTCCGATACTGGCTGTGGGATAGTAAGAGAAGATCAGGACAAGATATTCAATCCCTTCTTCACGCTTAGGGAAAAAGGAACCGGATTGGGCTTAAGCCTGGTCAAAAAGATCGTAACCCTGCACGATGGAAGGATAGAATTGGATAGTGAACCTAACAAGGGAACCACATTCAGAGTCTACCTGCCCTTAAAGTTAGTGACCAACCTCACTCAAGCGGATTCGCAGGGAAAAAACGACACAGAAACGCTAGTTTACAACCATTCTACAAATATAAATGATAATTCAGAAGACATTTAATGTTTATCATTGCCAACATATGAAAATGAGGATGGAACTTTAGCTCCATCCTCACAATACTCCTCGTTAGAGACAAGCTCGGACGCTACGTGCTACGTGCTCGCCATCTTTCGTCACATTTTCGCTATTCATATCTCAATGCATCAATAGGATTTAGTAGTGCTCCCTTGCGGGCCGGATAGAACCCGAAGAACAGTCCCACCGCAAAGGCAAAACCGAAAGACAATGCCACGGATTCGGGTGTGATGACCGTGGGCCAGCCGGCAAACCGGCTGATGAGTTTACTGACCAAAATGCCTGAAACAGCGCCGATGAAACCGCCACTCAACGACACGATGACCGCCTCGATGAGAAACTGGCTTAAAATGTCGCGCCTTTGTGCGCCAATTGCCTTGCGAATGCCTATCTCCCTGGTCCTTTCAGTAACAGAGACAAACATAATGTTCATGATCCCAATCCCTCCAACGATGAGGCTTACCACGGCGATGCCGGCCAGAAGCATGGTGAACGTGTTGCTGGTCTCTTCCACGGTGGAGAGGATCTCCGCCTGAGACATGATATTGAAGTCATCTTCCTGGCCCTCTCTGATCTGGTGCCTTTCACGGAGAAGGGAGGCGATCTCAGCTGATGCTTTGTCCATAACGTCGTCATTCTTCGCCTCCACGTTGATTGTGGACACGTAATCCACACCGAACAACCTCTTCTGTGCCGTCTTAAGGGGAACGAAGACGATGTCGTCCTCATCCCTCCACCCGCTGCCCCCTTTCTCGCTCATCACGCCGATGACCTGAAAACTGCTGCGTTTTATCTTGATGTATTGTCCTATGGGATCCTCTTCTCCGAAAAGATTCTCCACCACCGTTTTCCCCAGAACCGCCACCCGTCGCATAAGCCGGTTGTCCTCTTCGGTCAAGAAGAAACCCTGCTCGACCGGAAAATTCCTTACCTCCGGATAGTTGGGTGTCACTCCGTTTATGCTGGTATTCGTGTTCTTATTACCAAAGACCACCTGAGCGTTTCTGGAATACTCTGCATCGACTTTGGCCACGGACGGGCACTCTTCCGCAACAGCCTGAGCATCCTCGTAATTAAGAGAGGTCCGGCTTCCACTTGCTGATCGTGCCGGCCCATGTCGAGAAGCTCCGGGACGCACCATCAATAGATTTGCTCCCAACTGACTGATACGCTCTGTGATCTGAGCACCCGCGCCCTTACCTATGCCTATCATGGCGATAACCGCCGCCACTCCCACGATAATTCCCAGCATGGTCAGAAAACTGCGAAGCTTGTTTGAAAAGATGGAAGATACTGCCATGGATAGGCTCTCCACCACTTCAGCCATGGAGAACTTTCTCTTCTTCTTGTCATTGCGCGCTGGCGCAATGCTCGGGCTAACCTCCTCTCCATCCCCAACCCTCTGATCTTCCACGATCTCACCATCTTTCAAACGTATGGTTCTTCGGGCATAGGATGCCACCGAATCATCGTGCGTTACCATGATTATGGTAATGCCCTTCCGGTGAAGTTCGGTCAAAATCGACATTATCTCCTCACCGGATTTCGAATCGAGATTTCCTGTCGGCTCATCCGCAAGGATTATGGACGGCTCGTTTGCCAGTGCCCTGGCTATGGCCACGCGCTGTTGCTGTCCGCCGGATAACTCTCTGGGACGATGGTGAGCTCTATCCTCGAGATCTACCGCCCGCAGTGCACTGATGGCCGCGTCTTTCCGCTTACGGTGGTTTCCGGCATATATTAACGGAAGCTCCACGTTGGACACGGCGTTCAGACGAGGCAGCAGGTTGAAAGTCTGAAAGACAAAACCTATCTTCTCATTCCTTATCTGGGCCAACCGGGATTCGGAGAACTCACTTACGTTTATCCCCTCGAGCAGGTACTGTCCACTGGTTGGAACGTCCAGGCAACCCAAGATGTTCAGGAGGGTGGACTTGCCCGAACCCGAGGGCCCCATGATGGCCATAAAGTCACCGTCTTCTATCTTAAGCGAGGCGTTTCTTAGGGCAGGGACCATAATAGCCCCCATCCTGTAAATCTTGCTGACGTCTCTTAGCTCTATCATCTCAGTCCCCTCATCATCCTCTGCACTGAGCGCTGGGAGTCACTTCGTTGCCTGGTGTCACTTTCCATGCCACCCAGTATTATGCTATCACCTTCCATCAATCCTTCGGTCACCTCAAGCAGCCTGCCATCAGTAATACCGGTTTCAATCTTCCGGGGTGTCGGCTGATCTTCCAGTATCATAACGAAGTTACTGCCTCTTCTTTCGTTTACTGCCCCTTTTGGAATCACAAGCACACTGTCTTTCCTTTCTACCAGAAACTCTACGTTGGCCGTCATTCCTGAGGCCCAATGGGACGGGACTTTCAGGGGTTCCACCAACACGTCATAAACCACGACGTCCGAGACCAGCGTGCCCTCGCGGGAGATCTTGGTCACCCTTCCTTTCAACCGTTCGTCGGGAAAAGCATCTAGCGTAATCTGAGTCTCCTGTCCCGGCTTTATCTTGCCAAAATCCACCTCATCCACCTCCACGCTTGCCACCAGCCTGTCGGAGATTACGAAGAGAATGCTCTGGGTAGAAACATTCTGTCCCGGCTCACAGGAACGGCTGATTACCTCGCCGGATATGGAGTTGGTCAGAGGCACCGGTTTGTAAGCTCTGTCGGCGATCTCATAAGCCATCTCCGCCTCTTTTAAGGCCTCCGGATCATTTCCCTTCTGTGCGGACTCCAGGCCGGAGCGGGCCGCATCCAGAAGTGCAATTCTATCCTCGCTGGAGATCCAGGCTAAGATGTCGCCTTCCTTAACCCTATCTCCCTCGTCAACTTCTACTCTGTCTATCCTTCCGCTGACAGATGAGCTAACCTCGACTCTGGTATATGGCTGAATAATCCCGGTAGAAAGCACTTTGATCTCCATGTTCCCCCGTTCTACTCTGACCATCTCAAAGCTTGTTTGACCCGGGTTATCACCGTTTCTTTTTTGCCAATAGAAGTATCCAGCCACAACGATCGCCACAAATACGATTACTATTAATATTTTCTTCATTAGTTTCTCCTTCCCCAGACCTTTTCCAACCTAGCGCTGGCTACACGGAAATTGAATATGGCATTAACATAGTTATTTTCTGTGCGGGTAAGATCGCTTTCCTTTTGTTGCAGGAAAAAATAAGATGTCAGTCCCTGCTCATACTGCAGCTTTGTCAGTTGATACATCTCACGAGTCGCCTGCAGAGTTTTATCATTCACCTCAATTACTTTTTCCGCCAGTTCCCATTTTGAATGAGCTTGCTCAATCTCCTCCTCTATCTGCTGCTCCAGTTCCCGAACCCTCACATCCTGCTCCTTCAGGGAAAGAGCTGCCTTTTTGACCTTTGCTTTCCTTGAAAAACCATCAAAGATAGTAGGCAAGGAGAAGCTTATTCCTGTACTCCAATCTCCTTGCTGGTCCAGGAATGTTTCGTCACTCCGCCATGCATATCCCAATGAAGAAGACAGGGAAATTTTTGGAAAATAGCTGCTCTTAGCTTGAGTAACCTCAGCTTCCAGCACATCCGTGTTAATCCTCTGGGAGCGAATGTCTGGTCTTTGAGTTTTCGCCTCTTCAATTAGCCTGTCCAAAGATGGAAACCTTATATCCTCATCTTCATACTTTATGGATACTTCTGTCCTTCGGGGTCTGCCGAGAAGTAGATTGAGCTCTATTTTGGCAAGGGTCAATTCCGCTTCCGCCTGCTTCTTATCATATTCTGCCTGTAATAGATTCGCCTCAGCTTCCATCACTGCGGGAGAGCTCTCTCTGCCTGCATTATACTTCAATTTGATAAGCACAAGGTCTTCTTTCCGTCTCTTAAGGATGTTTTCTGCAAGTGCAATCCGTTCCTGCTTCTGCAAAATTCTAAAAAAAGCCTCC
>JBARPX010000165.1:0-15847 GCA_049643405.1 Candidatus Zixiibacteriota bacterium | reverse complement strand
GCATAAAGGGGCGCGCGGTCGATGCTGAAAACATCTTGACATGGGGGAGTGTTTGCACTAGATTTCGTTATCGATTTGGTTACATGTGACAGAGGTGCCTCTGGAGTCGGCAGGGTCACACCCTGTCAGAGAGTGAAGCAAGGCAGGCACGGAGATGTGATAACCCCGGCCTGACGAGCACGGGGGGTGATCCGACGAAATCCAGGATTTTCATGAATTCATTGAATGGCTGCTCTTTTCGTAGGGGAATGGGGCGACAGATCAGAGCATGAAAAAAGGCCGCAGGTCAACAGAATGACTGCGGTACCCCGAGAATGTGAGCATGCATTGATTTTAGGGAGGGTCCCGATTATGTATGTAAAGCATTTGACAATTAGGAATTATAGGAATTTTGGTGACTTGGGGTTTGAGATGGAGCTGAAACCCTTCACACTAATTATCGGAGAAAACAACGTCGGGAAAACAAACTTGCTAAATGCACTGGGGCTAATCTTTAGTCAAGAAATAATGATCTTTAGGAGGCGGGTTCTAGATATAGACGACATCAATTATGCAACCGTAGAAGCCTTCAAAGAGAAGGTGAGAGATATAGAGATTGGTACGGATCAAATCCAATTCCCTGTTGTAAGCGTGGAGGTCACCCTGACGGATATGGACGACGACCAGGAAGCGGTTGTAGCGGACTGGTTTGTCAACGAGCAGTTGACCGAAGCAAAAGTAACATACCAATTTGCACCAGCAGCCAGCTTCGACAAGATTGCGTGGATCAAAAGACAAAGGGAATTGATGAACGAAAAGAAAGCTTCCGAAGACCCTGCATGGTCATTAATTGACTTCCCCATCGGAGATTACAGGTATTCGATTTTCGGCGGGGACAATCCTTCGAATGAGTGCAACATGTATCTGCTTAAGATGTTGAAAATGGAATTCCTTCATGCTCTAAGGGATGCACAAAAGGAATTGATTGCGAGCGGAGAATACAGGCTACTCTACCGAATTCTTGTCCAAAAGGATAAAGAAAGATATGATGACATCAAGACTGTTCTAAAAAGGTTGGATGAAGTTGTGAACAAGAATCGAAACTTGAACAGCATTAAGGCCGATGTGAAAAAGCTGTTAGACAAGGTTTCTCTTCAATCGGAAGGTTCGGACAACAGTATTGATTTTAATTTTTCCTCGCCGGAAGCCCACGAGCTCTTGAAGAAAATCAGCATGATTTACGGCGCGAACCCCATCAGTGTTGATCGTAATGGACTTGGGAGAAACAACCTGCTCTATATTTCTCTTATATTGTCACATCTTTCGGCAAATCATTTTGGCGAGGGCAATACCTTTTTCAGACTTATATGCATTGAAGAGCCCGAGGCGCATCTTCACCCACCCCTTCAAGATCACTTGGCGGAAAACACCGAGGGCATACAGAAGGACGCCGGGAAGGCAATGCAGCTGCTCCTTACTACTCACTCAACCCATATCGCGGCAAAGATGAGTCTAAAAAACTCAGTCGTCGTTTTTAACGACAACGTTAACCGACCAGCGAGCCATTACATACTGTCAGGCATTGACGAGACAAAGGAAAAAAACACCATTCGCTACTTAAGCAAGCATATCGATGCTACGAAGTCGAGGATGTTCTTTGCGCGTAAGGTAATCCTGGTTGAGGGCATAGCAGAACAGCTACTGATCCCGCTTTTGTTCAGAAATAATTCAGACAACACTTTGGAAAAACTGGGCTGCAACATCATCAACGTACATGGTGTGGCATTTAGTCATTTCTTGAAAATAATCCGAAGCGGATTTTTCATTAAGGGGTTGGTCCTCACTGACAAGGATACTGGCAAGCAAACAGAGGAGAGAGCAGCCGACCTGAAAAAAGAATTCGAAAAGAAAGGGTTGATTCGCATTGAAATCTCCCAAGGGTCCACCTTTGAAAAGGACCTGATTGAAGCCAATAAGAAGAGCGAAGGAAAAGAAGTTCTTCTAAGTGCCCTTAAAGAGACCAGGCCCCAAAGCGGGCCGAAATACGAGGAAGGAATTGGGAAGAATGATCTGGATGTCGAATCTTTCTTCTTGGAAATTGAAGACTATAAATCAGAATTCGCCTTCAACCTTGCGTCACAACTGAAAGAGAAAAGGAAGTTGAAGGCGTTCAGGATACCTCAATACATAGAGAGAGGTTTCCAGTTCATACGATAGCCCATGATACCTAAGATTAAAGACAAGCCAACCATGGTGATTGCTGGGCCCGGCGCCGGCAAAACGCATGATATGGTTCACAAAGTTCTTGAAGCTATCCCCAGCCTCAAGCCTAACAGAGTATTGGCTGCTATCACATTTACGAACGCCGCCACAGATTCGATCAAAGAGAGGCTTCATAACGTCATCCACATTCCCCCAAACGTGTTTGTTGGTACAAATTACAGCTTCTTTAATCAGTTTATACTCCTTCCTTTTGCAACCTTGTTTGACTACGTTGCGTTAGACAAACTGTTTCTCGAAATTGATGTAAAGAAAAGCGTTGATCGGCAGTGTAACAGAAGAAGCAACCCAGCCGCTCGCAATGCCGTTCGGACGAGGTTCGTGAAGAGGTTGCTCGAAGACGGCAAGGTTCCGTTTGAGCAAATAGCCAGTGTCTCCGCAAAATTAATGGAAAATACTCGGGTTCGGGATGTGGTGTGTAATAGAATTGAGTTCTTGTTCAAGGATGAATTCCAAGATACGGATACCGTTCAAATGAAGATCTTCGATGCAATCAGAAAGGGCAAAAAGACCTTTATGTATTCAGTGGGCGATCCTGAACAATATATCTTGGGTTTCACATACACCAGGAGAGAGGTTCGCAAGCCCCATTTTGACAAGATACCGATCAATAGGTTTGCTTCTGATTGTAACGAACGCAAGAATCACATCAACAAACGAGCTTGCTCGCAGCTTGTTGAGTTTACAAACAATTTCCATACGTCCGTTAAGCAGGAGTCAGAAGCGGGCAAGGGGCAGTGTGGTGGCGTCTTCTACATCTGTGACACCGATCTGGATGACGTAACTGCGAAGTTCATTGAGTTAACAGAAGTCATGGAGTCTTTGTGTGAAAGGCCGAGAAGGCTTTTGCTAGCTTACGAGAATAGAACGTTCGCTCATTTGACTCATAAATACGGTCTATTGCAGATATCCAATGACAATAAGCGTCCCAAAACGATACTAGGTGAATCATTGGACCTCATTTCCTCGGCTGTTCAGTTAAGTTCAAACGCCCTGCGCGAAAAACACGATTTGGATCTCATTGGTTATCGCAAACTTGGAGTCAAGTTAATGCATGCTTTTGTTTCTCAGCATGTCCGAACGACGGATGATTTGAAATCCTTTCTTGAAGAGAACCTTGACCTCACCTGTCAGAATGGATCAGTGAATCTGGACTCGAAGCTAAATAGGTTGCTCAATCTTCTGTGCTACGACAGTTCTGTCTGCGGTAACAATTATTATTCGTCTATTCACAAGGCGAAGGGGCTGGAGGCAGAGTCCGTTCTAGTCGTCGCGAAAAACGAGAGTGAATTAAGGAAATGGCTAGCAACTGATAAACAGGCACGCCGCGACGACAGGAATGACACCTGCCGCATAGGCTATGTTGGGTTCACAAGGGCAAAGCGTATTTTATGTATTGCCTGCAAACAGACTGTAGGTGATCCTGTTAAAAGTCAACTTCGACAACTGGGGGCTGAAATCTTGCATTGAAATGATCGTGGAAAATCACGTTCGGCGGGTGGCCCGCAGCCCTGCCGCGGGATAGCCGGTTGGAGAGATTAGACCTGTCGACCGATCCCGCTGTTCGGGCAGGAGTTGCACTCCTGCCCGTTGAGAAAGGATAGGGGTGCAACCCCTATCCTAACATAGATGTTACCAAGGAGAGAATACCTCATTTCACCCTCCCTTTCAAAGTGTCCGTCGGGTCCCCCGACCCGATTCCGCAGAATGCGGGACCAGGTCAGGGACCTGGCAGGCCCGGGAATAGCCACGGGGTCCGGTCCACTTGCTCTCGACATTACCGTGACCCTAGATCACATTACTCTGGATGCAGGCCAATGCGACGGCGATGACCATGAGGGCGATTCCTACCCAGAGAGCGCCCGTAAATAACTTCGTGCTGATGCCGTGGTAGTTCTCCTTTTCCTCCAAATGGGCCTTAACCCAGTCCCACGATGTCTTCCCTTCTTGGTTACTTTGACTGTCCAGGTGCCGTTTGGGTATGTAATGCTCTGCCATCGGCCATCCTTTCTCCGGCTTTCCACGTTCTTCCGAGAAACCCAGGTCCTCTTCAAGTTTTGCCCGGGTAGTGATTGCCTCGAGGAATAGTTGGTAGAGTCGCTGCGTTCCGCTTTTGGCTATTGAGCTGATGCCGACCATGAGAAAACCCCCCAGAATTAGTACGCCAAAATGATACCATGTCTCCGCCTTGAGAAATCCACCAATGGTCAGGGCCAATATTGCCGAAAGCAAGCCGGTGTAGAAAGCGATCCGCTTGTGATGTTCCGATAGAAAGTAGTGTTCCTCCTCAACACAGGTTTTGTATAACTCTAACGTCTGCGTTCCAGGTTGATCTGCCATTTGTCTTTCCTCCATCTGAGCCGTTATTTCGTAGGTCGGATATGTCCGAAGGACTATCCGACACTTCTGATGTCTGAAACCTCCGCCCCTAGCGGAGGATTTCGGACCTACTCTAAGCGGTTATGTGTTATCGCGCCTGGTACAGGCCCTCTTCAACGTTCAGAAGCTTGGTTTCAAGGGCACTTCGCGCCTTTTCTGTTTTCAGGCCTCCGCGTAAGGGCCTCTTTGCCTTTTGCTTAAGCGTCTCTGTTTTGATGGGGGAGATGTCTGCGTTGTCGAACCCAAACTTCTGCGCCACCTTGAGGGCAAAATCGTAGCGGGAGAGATATTCTGCTCCCCCTATGTGAAAAACACCGGATAGATCTCTCTTGACCATCTCTAATATACACAGAGAGAGATTGTCGGCGAGAGTCGGATTGTTGAACTGGTCGTTGACGATTTTGAGTTTATCACCAGCGGAGAGCTTCTCCAGAAGCCAGAGTAGGAAGTTCTTCTTTACTTTCTTACCAAATCCATAGAGAACGTTGGTCCGTACGATCAGAGAGTCGATGCCGCCTTGCCTCACCACGTTCTCGCTTTCAAGCTTTGTCTTTCCGTAGAAACTGACCGGATGGGGAGGATCATCCTCAGAATAGGGCCCGCTCTCTCCGTCAAAGATATAGTCTGTGGACAGGTGAACCAGTTTGATTCCCTGCTCCCGGCATACTCTCACCAGATTCCTCACTCCATCCACGTTGACCCCCCGGGCCTGATCTTTGTTGATCTCGCATCCATCCACGTCCGTATAGGCGGCAGCGTTTATGATGATGGAAGGATTGTAAAAGCGAACGTGAAACTCCAGCGCTTTTCCGTCGGTCAGATCAAGGCTTTCGTAGGATAGGTTTGGGAGGGAAACGCAACTTTCAGGATGGAGGTCTGTGGCGACGATCTTATGGGAAGAGGAAAAATCCCGGCAGAGCTTTTGCCCCAACAGCCCGTTCGCTCCGGTGATCAGAACCGTCTTCACATCTCATCCTCGGTATGATTCCCTGCGCAGGTAGTGTTTCTCGTAGTAGTCTACGTACTCGCCGCTCTTTATTTTCTGCCACCAAGCCTGATTGGCAACGTACCACTCCACCGTCCCGGAGATTCCCTCTTCGAGTGCAATCCCGGGCTTCCAACCAAGCTCAGCCTTGATCTTGGAGCAATCCAGAGAATATCGCCGGTCGTGCGCCGGTCTGTCCTTGACATGCTTTAAGAGCGACTTGGGCTTGCCCAGTTTTCCGAGAATCATGTGGGTAATCTCTAAGTTGGTCCTTTCGTTCTCTCCCCCGATGTTGTAGATCTCACCTGCCCTTCCCTTATGCAGAACTACGTCCAGAGCCTTGCAGTGATCCTGCACGAATATCCAGTCCCGGACGTAAAGTCCATCTCCGTAAATTGGGAGCTTCAGGTCAAAGAGCGCGTTGGTGACAAAGAGCGGGATGAGTTTCTCCGGAAACTGGTAGGGGCCGTAGTTGTTGGTACAGCGGGTGATTATGGCGGGGGTACTGAAGGTCTCAAAATAGGAGCGCACCAGAAGATCGGCCGAAGCCTTGCTGGCCGAGTAGGGGCTGTTGGGCAGAAGCGGATAGGTCTCTTTGAAAGATCCCTCCTTGCCCAGGCTCCCATATACTTCGTCGGTTGAAACCTGAAGGAATCTTTTCACTTTGAACTTTACAGCGCATTCAAGCAGAACCTGGGTCCCCAGGACGTTAGTCTTCACAAATATGGCCGGATCATCGATGGATCTGTCGACGTGACTTTCCGCCGCAAAGTGAACGATGGCGTCTATTCCGTCCCCCGCTATCCGATTCACCAGGTCAGCGTCGCAGATGTCTCCCCTCACGAACTCATAATTGGCGTGATCTTCTATATCCGAGAGATTGTCCAGATTCCCAGCGTAGGTGAGCTTGTCTAAGTTAACGACGAAGTAGGAGGGGTATTTTGAGAGAATGTATCTTACGAAGTTGGACCCGATGAATCCCGCCCCCCCGGTGATGAGAATCTTCACCTACCCATCCTTCCTTTCCCAGGCGTAAGGGATGTCGTTTTTGTGCGGATCGACGCGGAACTCATCCGGCTGATCATAACTGTAAACCTCGCTGGGCACGTTGATGCAAACGGCCTCCTCCTCGCTGATGCATTTGAAGCCGTGCAGAACCAGCGGGGGAATCTTTACCAGCACGGGGTTGTGCTCGCCTAAGAAGAATTCATTTATCTCGCCTTTAGTCGGAGAATTATCCCGGTTATCGTATAACACCAGCTTCAGCATTCCCTTCACCACCGCAATATGGTCGGTCTGCACCTTATGATAATGCCACCCTTTCACCACCCCGGGATAAGCCGTGGTCATGTACACCTGGCCGAATCGGGAGAAGAGCTCGTCATCTGAGCGCAGAATCTCCATCAACCTGCCCCGCTCATCCGGAATCACTTTAAGCTTTCTGGTTACCACTCCATCAATCATTTCTCCATGTCTCCCAAAGTAGCTTACTTCTTATAGGGGCAATTTTGAAAAGGAAAAATTCAAAAACAAGGTTTGCAACGATTTTCGTAAATTCCGCGCCACCCAGCCGTGAAGGCTGGGCTACGCGACCCAAATTATATTCAGCAGAAAGTCAATGAAGCAAAATAATCCCTCAGAGCACAAAGCTTTTGCTACAGGTTCCTCTTGTTGGCGCCTCCCTCTGCCACCAGGTTGCTGGTCCGGAGAAGCGATTCGAAGGTTCCCGCGTCCGACCACCACCCTTCCAGAATGTCATAGGTCATCTTGCCGTCCCGGATGTATGCGTTGCTTACATCGGTGATCTCCAATTCCCCCCGATTAGAGGGCCTTAGAGTCCTTATGACGTCGAAGACCCTGCCGTCGTACATATAGATCCCGATGACCGCGTATTTCGATTTGGGGACCTCCGGTTTCTCCTCTATGGCTACGATCTTCCCGTCCACTATCTCCGGCACCCCGAATCTCTGGGGATCGGGCACCTCCTTGAGGAGAATCTTGGCTCCCTCCTTCTGCTTGCGAAAATCCTTAACCGCCTGGCCTATGTTTCCCTCCACCACGTTATCACCCAGGATGACCACCATCTTCTCATAGTCGGAAAAGTGTTCCGCCAGCGCCAGAGCGTCGGCTATTCCACCTTCACCCTCCTGGTAGGTGTAGTTTAAGTGCTTTAGGCCAAACTCCTTTCCGTTGCCCAAAAGCCTCAGAAAATCTCCGGCGTGGTTTCCTCCGGTGACTATCAGAATGTCATCTATCCCCGCATTGATAAGGGCCTGCAAGGGATAGAAGATCATGGGTTTGTCATGCACCGGGAGGAGATGTTTATTGGTGATCTTGGTTAAGGGATAAAGCCGCTTTCCCAATCCACCTGCCAGTATCACACCCTTCATGATCCGATGTACCAGTTTCCTTTCTCGTATCTGATGGGCATGGAGATGATCTTGGTGAAATCGTTCTCCTCGCTGCGGATGGTCATCGATACCATGGCCCTGTTTTTGGGATCGTCCGGCGGCATATATATATGTTCTACGTTGATGACGATGTCGGTGGTATCCTTCAACTGCCAGTTATCGAAATTGCTTAAGAAGACCTCTTTGGTTTCGCTGTCTGCCAGATCGCTGGAGAGGAGGCCTTCTGCCTCTTCAAACCGGTCTGTGGCCATGAGGAACATGAACTCCTTAATCCTCTCTCGTGCCTTCTCTTCGGTCTTATTCTTATTGCTGTAACAGCCGAAAAGCAACAAGGGGATTAGAAAAAATGTCAGGCGGATCTTCATCTTCAGTCCTTGTGGGAGTCTTTCATGCGATCGTGGAAAGCCCGCCGGGGTCGACCGCTGAGACCTAAAGATTCAAGCGTGCCGGTTTTGAATGCTGGGGATCTTCGGGTTTCGCCTGAGCCGAAGGTTTTCTTTAGCCCGGAAGGGGCTTCCGAAGGAAAGTTTTTTTTCGGATGGTCTATTTCCCTTCTTTTTTCTGCTCCTCCTTGCCACCTTCGGCCGGCTTCTTCTCTGCCTTGGCTTCCTTGCCCTTTTCCTCTTCCTTCTCCTCCTTCTTTTCCTCTTCCTCTTCCTTCTTCTCGCCGATTACCTCCGGCTCTTCCTCAGTCACGGGAGCGGCCACCTCAGGCTCCTTGAACACGGTGGGAGGAACCACGCTGACGATGGAGCTTTTTGAGTCGGAGAGTATCTCCGCGTTTTCCACCTTGATGTCACCCACGTGAACCGAGTCGCCGATCTTAAGATGGCTCACGTCCACCTCGATCTTCTCCGGGATGGCAGTGGGCAGGCATTCGATTTCTAAGTCCCGCAGCGCGTGCTGAAGGATGCCGCCGTCGTCTACTCCCACCGGAATCCCCACCAGGTGAATGGGCACCTGGATGGTCAGCTTCTTGGTTAGGGAGATCTGGTGGAAATCCAGGTGCAGGATGGCTCCCGTGACCGGATCGCGTTGAACCTCCCGCACCAGCACCTTCCGCTGACTATCCTTCTTGTCGTCCAGCAACAAGGTTACGATCACGTTCTCTCCCAGCCCACCCCGCAGAAGGGAGAGGAAGGATTTGGTCTCAACCTCTAAAGCCAGGGTTTTAGTCTCCGGACCATATAACACCGCAGGCACGAATCCATTTCTTCTCAGCTTCTTGGCGTATTCCTTCCCCGATTCTTCTCGAGGTCTTGCCCTGAGTTCAATCTCCTTCATTGTTATTTCGCTCCTTGGGTTGTTAGTAATCGAAAAGGGAACTCACCGATTCTCCCTTATGGATGCGGCTGATGGCCTCTCCGAATATCTTGCCTACGGATGCAATCTCGTATTTGTGGGAAAGATTCTTGCCGTCTGAGTCTATGGTATCCGAGACCACCACCTTTTTGATGGACGAATTCTCGATTAACTCAAGTGATCTCCCCGACAGGACGGCATGGGTTAGGCAGGCGTAAATCTCTTTGGCTCCCAGTTTGACCAGAAAATCGGCGGCCTGGGTCAAGGTTCCAGCGGTGTCCACTATGTCGTCCCGGACGATTATGTTTTTGCCTTTCACCTCGCCGATCACGTTCAAGACCTCCACCTGGTTGGCCTGGTGCCTTTTCTTATCCAGCACGGCAAACGGCATGGAGAGTTTCTTGGCGAAGTTTCGCACCATCTTTATGCTGCCCAGGTCAGCCAGGACCACCCAGTCAGCCGGTTTGAATCCGGAGCAGTAGTCGAAAAAGACCGGATTAGCGAAAAGATGATCCATGGGAATGTCGAAGAATCCCTGAATCTGAACCGCATGCAGATCCATGGTCAAAACCCTGTCTGCTCCTGATGCCGCAATCAGATTGGCCACCAGCTTGGAGGTGATAGGAACCCGGGGCTGATCCTTTCGGTCCTGACGGGCGTAACCGAAGTAAGGGATCACCGCGGTGATTCGCTCCGCCGAGGCTCTCCGGGCGGCGTCGATGATCACCAGAAGCTCCAGCAGATTCTCTGCGGGAGGGTTGGTGGACTGGATTATGAAGACGTCGGTCCCGCGAATGTTCTGGTTTATCTTGACGGCGATCTCCCCGTCGGAAAATCTCTTTATGTCCGCATCACACAGGGGCGTTTTCAGATAGCCAGCGATCTTCTGAGCCAAGGGCCGGTTGGAATTTCCGGTGATAAGCTTTATCTTTTCGTTCATGGACATTTTCTTCTGCTTTAGGATTTTATAAACCTGGGGCGCCAGGATTCGAACCTGGGATCCAAGATCCAAAGTCTTGTGTCTTACCACTTGACGACGCCCCAAAGGAGTGGTCAAAAAAACGATTCACACCTGTGGCATGATGCCCGATAAGATCTTAAACCATAGACGTAATCAAAAGGAAGGATTGAGGTTATTCTATGATGTCACTATCCTCTGGCGTCTCCTCGGGTGGCGTCTCGTCGGGTGGCGTCTCATCGGGTGGCATCTCCTCGGCGTCACCGCCGGCCTCCTTGTTTTTCAACTCGTTCTCATACGCCGCCAGCACCTTATCCTCAATCATTCTGCGCATCTCGTTGTTTATGGGATGCGCTATATCCTGATGGGTTCCATTCTGTCTTTTCCGGCTGGGCATGGACACGAAATAACCCTTGGTGCCGTTTATCACCTTCAACCCCCGAATCACAAAGGAGTTATCAAAGGTGACGTTGACAAAAGCTTTCAGCTTCGCCTCATCCCTTAACGTGATCCTTACCTCGGTGATTTCCACTGTACTTTCCTCCTGGTTGAAATGATCTGTGGACGGTTAACGTTTGACGACAGCATCTCACCTCCGGCCTTTTAATCAGCATGGACTTCAGCCCGAAGCAAGAAGGATTCACCCGCTCCAGCCTGTGCGCAACCTTATGAGAGGATTCCGCTGCGGAGCAGGATTCATCGTTGAGGACCTGAATGCTAACCGGGGATTGGTCGCGTCAGAAAGACCTGCCAATCGCCTGGCAAAAGCTTTCGTGCCACCTCCTCTGCTTGTGGTTTTTGATCAAACACACCATAGACGGTCGGTCCACTTCCCGACATGGATGACTTTACCGCACCAGAATTTTCTAAACTGTCCTTTATCCTCCGGGTGATAGGATATCTTTTGCTCACCACCTCTTCCAGATCGTTCTCGAAATGCGGAAGAGCAGCAAAAAATCCCGACGCATCTCTCAGATTTCCAAAATTAACGTCTCTACTTCCCTTTGTCAAGCTAATTTTTACGTTCTGATAAGCCCACCTGGTGGGAACTTCTGTGCCGGGACATACCAGAACCAGCCAATATCCCCCATATATTCTTATCGGCCGGATCTCCTCTCCTCTCCCCTCCACCAGCGCCTGTCCCGAGTAGAGAAAAAAAGGGACGTCCGATCCCACCCGCGCAGCCAACTTATGAAGCCTGCCGTCGGGGACTTTGAGCTCAAGAAGTTGTCTAACTCCCTTGAGAGTCGCTGCCGCATTTGAACTTCCCCCGCCCAGGCCGGCGGAGATGGGAATCCGTTTTGTTATATGGATGGCCACCCCTTGCTCTTCTTTCTCCTCCTGCAGAAGTAGGGAAGCGGCCTTAAACGCCAGATTGGTCTCATCAGCAGGGCAGCGGGGATGATCACAACTTATCACCACGCCCTTTGGCCTTTTCTCCAGGATCAGCTCGTCGAAAAGATCGACCGCCTGCATCAGTGAGCGGATCTGGTGATATCCATCCTCCCTTTTTTTCAAGACCTCAAGAAAGAGATTTATCTTGGCGGGCGATTTAAGGGTGAGCTTATCCAAGCTAAAATCTTATCTCCTTCCACAGGTTCAAAGCTGCTCTTACCCTGAAGGCTAAATCACTCAAGTTTCTTCCACTCTCGTTCTCGAGATTCTTGATCTTCAGGTGTTCCACAAACAAATCCAGCTTTAACCTCGCGCCGGGTTGATATGTCAGTATGAGTTGATGCTGACTTGTATATTCTACGATCCCGGAGGGGAATTTGTCGGAGGGGGGCACAGCCGGACTCTGGGGAATGTCGATTCGCCCCTCTCCCTTTCTTCTGTACTCTCCTGAGAGCGACAGATCGACATCCTTAGTGAAATGATAGAGCAGACGGAGATGCCAGCGGTCGGCGTCCGGACCCAGAGCGCTCCCTATTCCTCGACCGTGATAAGTGTAAACGTTCCAGGGCTTGTTCTGCCCGTATACCCAATTATTGATTTTGGTGTATTCTACATTAAGATAACTTCTTTTCACGCCAAACGGATTGACACACTTCAAGCCGAGTTGAAAACCGGTCTGGTGAGGTTCCGATTCAAAATCGTACTGGAAATCGTCCACCAGAAGCTCGAAATAGACTTCCTTGTTCTTGAATGAGGAAAGCGCGATATCGAAGCTCCACAGGATATTGTCGTCGCTGCTCCGATTATGCTGCTCCCCATAGAAAGGCAGCAGGGGATTCAGATAATAAGCTTCAGGATCGCGATCTTCCCCGCCGTAGAGGACCACCTCAGATATACCCATCTCCAACCCGAACTTCAGCTTCAAGTTTATCCGGTGGCCGGAGAGATATCTCTTGGAACGGAAACCGTAACCAGGAACCCAGAACCGGTCCAGCTTCGCGGCGAAGAAGATCAGCTTAAAGGAACCTAAGTTCCCCTGGATCTTTATCATGTCGAATGGCGGAATACGGCCGGAGAGCAAAAGGACGTCTTCCCGTCCCGGGCCCCATCGCAGATGATCCCTTCCCAGGAGGAGATGAAGATACCCTAAATCTATGTTGGCGTAAGCCTGATCGAACACCCCGGTCAGGCCATGCTTCCACTCCCTTCCGACATACCTTTTCTCCTTCTCCGCCTCGGTGTCTATCACCACCCGATCCTTGAGGACGAACTTTTGGTCGAACTGCAAGCTGGCTTCAAATCTTGCCTGCACGCGTCCATAAGAGCTATCTCCTTCAGCCAAAGAGGCATGGATCACAGGATTTGTGGCATATCTGAGGATGTTCTTATCTCGCTTGAGTTTGTGTTTCTCATGATAGAGCTCTTCTAACTCCAATCGAAATTCCTGGTTCAGTTTGGCCAGCAGCCAGAGTTGAGAGTCGCTCAGTCTCAGCCCTCCCTCCTTCAGCTTCAAGTTTACCTCCAGGACCAAGGAGGCGATCTCTCCCCGGCGGTAAGGTCTTACACTCTTGTGAAGCGAAGAAAATAAACCCCGGCAGTGAAGCTCATCGGTCACCTCATAAACCCAGCTGTCCAGGGGGATATTCTCTAAGAGGGTGGCTTCTGAGATAACAGATAGGAGAGGCGATAAGAGAAAAGTCAGAAGGATAATTTTTGTAACTTGCTTTGCCAAGTTCTTTCAATCCCGGTGAAGGATCGCTTCTTTGGGTTCGCCCGTTGGCGGGAGACTGCTATTGATCTGAGGCGAATTCTTTGGCCCGGTCTAATGGTTGGTGCCTGATTGCTGATCAGACAGGAAATCGGACAAAGCGCCGATGTTTTAAAGCTTTACGATTTTCTCCCGGTTCTTTTGCACATTCTTGGTGGCATTGCGGGTGTCCATAACCAGCTGTGCGTTCCGCACGATAAAGTCATAATCGTACGCAGAGTGGTCGGTCAAAATGGCCACACAATCGGAGCCTTGAAGAGTCTTCTTGGTCAACCTCACCGATTTCATCTCCGAATCGTCCATGCCGATGGAGGGCACGTGAGGATCACTATATTCCACCTCTGCCCCGGCGATCTGTAAAAGCTCCATCACGTCCAGAGCCGGCGACTCCCTCAGATCTTTTATGTCCCTTTTGTATGCCACTCCCAACACCAGGATCTTCGAGCCTTTCAGGCTTTTCTTCTTCCGGTTCAACGCCCGGTTGATCCGCTCCACCACGTATTCCGGCATGCGGGAATTTATGTCTCCTGCCAGCTCGATGAACCGGGCGTAGTAGTTCAACGATTTGAGTTTCCAGGAGAGATAATGCGGGTCGATGGGGATGCAGTGTCCACCCAGCCCCGGTCCGGGATAGAAGGGCATGAACCCGAAGGGCTTGGTGTTGGCGGCGTCGATGATCTCCCACACGTCTATCTTGAGCCGGTCGCACATCAGGGCCACCTCGTTCACCAGCCCGATATTGACCGAGCGGAAGGTGTTTTCCAGAAGCTTGACCATCTCCGCACTCTTGGTGGAGGAGACCGGAACGGCGCGCGTTATGGTCTGTTCGTAGAAGAACCTGGCGATTTCGGTACACCGGGGGGTTATTCCGCCCACCACCCGGGGAGTGTTCTTGGTGGTATACTTCTCATTTCCCGGATCGACCCTTTCCGGAGAGAAGGCTAAGAAGAAGTCCTTTCCCGCCACCAGCCCGGTTTCCTCCAGCATGGGAAGAATCAGTTCTTCCGTGGTACCAGGGTAGGTGGTGCTCTCCAGGATCACCAACTGGCCCGGATGCAGGTATTTCTGAACCTCGCTTACCCCGGCCAGTATATAGGAGACGTCCGGGTCCTTGGTCTTGCTCAAGGGGGTGGGAACGCATATGGCCACACAGTCAACCCGGTTTAACACGGCAAAATCAGCGGTAGCGCTGATCTTCCCTTTCTTTACCAGCGGCCTTAGGTCTTTATCCGCAACGTCGTCGATGTCTGATTTGCCGGAGTTTATCCGGCTCACCCTCCCAGAGTCTATGTCGATCCCAATGACCTCGAAACCCTCCCTTCCCAACTCCACCGCCAGGGGAAGGCCTACGTATCCCATGCCGATAATCCCCACCACCGCCGTCCTGCTTTTTATCTTCTTCTCTAATCTCTTATACAAGTTGTGCCTCCCAAGACAAGTAAATGACGGATGATGGATGACGAATGACGGATATCGAGCTCGTCATTCGATATTCGCGTTCAAGATTAACTATATCTTCTCCTCCAAAAATTCAGTGTATCCTCTAACGTCTTTTCTACCGGAATTTTCGGTTTCCAGCCGGTCGCTTCTTTTGTCTTCGAGTTGCTTCCCATAAGAATCGGGATCTCTGCCGGCCGGTACTTCTCTTTATCCACCTTCACCCTTATCTTTTGTTTCGACAACGCGAGCAGACTTTTGAGCACGTCTTTAATCCTATACGCCTGTTGTGAACATATATTGTAGGCCTGGCCTGGTTTTCCCCTTCGCATTAGGGCCACGTAAGCTCTTACCACGTCCCTGACGTCGGAGACGTCCCTTTTGCTGGAGAGATTGCCCACCTTCATGACCGGAGGCAAGAGACCTGCCTCGATCTGAGCTATCTGTGAGGCAAAGTCGGGGATGACGAATCCGGTGCTCTGCCGCGGTCCTGTATGATTGAAGGCTCTTGCCCGGATAGCATAAACCCCGTAAGATTCGAAATACTGATAGGCCAAAAGGTCGCAGGCCGCCTTGCTCACACCATAGGGGCTAACCGGCAGAAGAGATTTCTTTTCGGTTATGGGCACCTCTTTAGGCGTAACCTTCCCGTACATGTCACTTGACCCCACCACCAGAATCTTGACCGGCTTCTTGAGATTCCTTACAATCTCCAGAAGGTGCAGGGTACCGCGGATGTTGCTCCCGATGGTTTCCACAGGTTTGGAAAACGATTTTGCCACCGAGCTTAAGGCCGCCAGGTGATAGATCTGGTCCGGGCCTATTCTCTTAATCACCCGGGAGAGGTGATCGAATTGGGTCATGTCGCAGGTGGAAAGATGCAGCCTACGGCTGATTCGTCGGATATTATCCAGGCTCTCCCCGGCTAAGCAGGTTCCGAATACCTCATTTCC
>JBARPX010000164.1:0-17664 GCA_049643405.1 Candidatus Zixiibacteriota bacterium | reverse complement strand
GCTGATGGCCTCAGCTGCGCCAGTTGTCAGCATTGCCCATCCGGCCCCACGCTGGCCGTTACGCTCTGCGTGAACATCTGGCCCATGCCCACATTCGAGCTAGTGGAAACGCTGGTGGAAAAGTGCGAGGACATGATTCTGCTCTTAGGCTTCTGGTGGCAGGATCCGACCGGGCAGTGGTGGAGAAACGGCGGGCACTGGGTCACCGTGGCAGGCATCAACTCGGAAGACTTCCTGATAGCCTTCTCAGACCCGTTCATCGACAACGCCGAGTACGGCGGTCGCGGCAGGGTTGGGAGCGGCACGGTTCTCCCCCATGATCACGGCATATATGATCACTGGACGCACAACGATGAAGGGAACGTGTCGCACGACGTGTACGAGGTGACCGATAATCCCATCAGCCCGGGAGGCCTCTGGGAGATCGTCGACTATGGCGTGCCCTATGTGTGGCCCTCCTGGATCGCCTCGCGGTTTGAGTATTCGAACGTGCCGCCCGAATTCGAGCCGATGACTATGGAATACGACACGACGAGGATTCTCGTGACCGAGGTGGAGTATGCCATCCAGGTCTCGCCCTGGGATTACCGCGGCGACGTGAACATCGTCCCTGGCGGCGATGGAGTGGTCAACGTAGCCGACGTGGTCTTCCTTGTCAACTACCTCTACAAGGGTGGAGACGCACCTGATCCTTACTGGGAGGGAGATGTCACCTGCGACGGAGTCATAAACGTAGCAGACGTTGTCTACCTTGTGAACTATCTGTACAAGGGCGGACCCGTGCCCAGGTGCTGCGACCCCTAAGTCACCTGCCAATCATCTGCAGAACTGACATTAAAAGCCCCTCGCAAAGTGCGGGGGGCTTTTTTTATGTTGTCTCCCATGAAGCAGGGTGGATTACTCAGTCATTGCGAGGAGCCCGTACGGGCGACGTGGCAATCCCTCGCCCGATCTGCACAAATGAGGGGATTGCTTCGCGTTGCTCGCAATGACTAACAGGGTGGGTTTCGTGGCTCCCCCTCCGCTGACCAGGGACGGCAAAGGGTGGGGGTGATACAAGATATTCCCCCTCACTCCCGCCTTCGGTGGTTCGGCTTCGTTTATCCTGAACGAAGTTGAAGGGCTCACCACCCTGTCTTCGACTCCGCACTTCGTCCTGAGACTCAGTGTCGAAGGAAGGTCGCTCAGACTCGAGGAGAGCCTGTCGAAGGGCGGGATCTCCGACTTAATCCTCTCCCCCCAGGCGAGAGGAAGATCGGTTCCCTCTCCCTTATCCGCGGAGGCGAGGGTCAGGGAAACAGAAAGGACTTGTCTGACCCTATCTCATCGGGATTTTGACCTAGCCAGAACCTAACTTAAGTTAGGTTCTGGCTAATCCTCCGCACAAACTTGTCTTGCCCGCCTGATTTGAGCCAATCCGCCAATCTTTCGGTTGACTTTGGCTCAACCGCCCCGTATATTCGATGATGTTCAGGAAGCCACCCTTCATTCCTTTTGCTTGAGGGCATTCAATGATGAGTCCAAAAACAACCTCTTCTTCGGAACCCGAGGTCACCCTGGAACTGGTAAAAGAGCACGGGCTGAATTCAGAAGAATATGAGATGATCCAGAAGATCCTGGGACGCAAGCCCACCTACACCGAGTTGGGAATATTCTCCGTGATGTGGTCCGAGCACTGCAGCTATAAAAACTCCATTGCGCTGATAAAAACTTTCCCCCGCGATGGGGAGTGCCTTCTGGCCAAGGCCGGGGAAGAAAATGCCGGAGCGGTGGACATCGGAGACGGCCTTGCCGTGATCTTCAAGATGGAGAGCCACAATCACCCCAGCGCGGTGGAACCCTATCAGGGGGCGGCCACCGGTGTGGGGGGGATATTAAGAGACATCTTCACCATGGGTGCGCGGCCCATAGCCTGCCTCGATTCCCTCCGGTTCGGAGAACTCTCCTCCTCAAGAGTCCGCTATCTATTCGATGGCGTGGTAAGGGGAATCGGAGACTACGGTAACTGCTTCGGCGTTCCCACAGTCGCCGGAGAGGTATACTTCGAGGAATCCTATACCGGAAACCCTCTGGTCAACGCCATGTGTATCGGCACAGTCAAGATCGACCAGATAGCCACGGCAAAGGCGGCCGGAAAAGACAACCCGGTGCTGCTGGTCGGCGCTTCCACCGGAAGAGACGGAATACATGGGGTCACCTTCGCCTCGGAGGAGATATCGGAAAAGTCGGAGGAGAGGCGGCCCTCCGTCCAGATCGGCGACCCGTTCATGGAGAAGCTTCTGCTGGAAGCGTCGCTGGAGATAATCAGAGGGGACCTGATCGTGGGCATCCAGGACCTGGGAGGAGCAGGTCTCACCTGCGCCACCTCCGAGACGGCTGCCCGGGGCGAAAGCGGCATCGAGATCGACGTCTCGCTGGTGCCGGTCAGGGAAGAGAAGATGATCCCTTACGAGATAATGCTCTCCGAATCACAGGAGAGAATGCTGGTGATCGCCAAAAAGGGGAACGAGGGCAAAGTACAGGAGATCTTCAAGAAATGGGGATTGCACTCGGTGATCATCGGCCAGGTCACAGATGACAAGATGCTTAGGGTGAAATACCACGGTGAGGTAGTGGCGGAAATTCCTGCTTCTACTCTGGTGTTAGGCGGCGGCGCTCCGGTCTATATCCGAGAGAAGAAGAGACCTGATTACCTCAAGGAAGCCAACAAGCTGAACCTGACTGAATTGGAGGTGCCGAAAGATCTTAACCAGACTCTTCTACAACTTCTTGGCGCTCCCAATATCGCCAGCAAGAGATGGGTCTACGAACAGTACGATACCCAGGTGAGAACCGGCACCGTGGTGGGTCCCGGATCGGATGCGGCAGTCTTGCGGCTGCGGAAAACCAATAAAGCCTTGGCTACCAGCACCGACTGCAACGGCCGCTATTGCTATCTTGATCCCCGCACAGGGGGGAGAATAGCCGTAGCCGAGGCGGCACGTAACGTGGTCTGCGCCGGGGCCAAACCTCTGGCCATAACCAACTGTCTGAATTTCGGCGATCCGTATGATCCCGAGGTCTACTGGACCTTCGCCGAGTGTGTGGCCGGAATGGGTGAGGCCTGCCGCGCATTTAATACTCCCGTGACCGGCGGAAACATGAGCTTCTATAACGAGGACCCAGAAAGAATCGTGTATCCCACACCGGTGGTCGGGATGATAGGCTTAATTGAGGATTTGAAACACGTCACCACCATGAGCTTCAAGGAGGAGGGTGACATAATTGTCCTCCTGGGCGAAAGCAGGGAAGAGCTGGGAGCGAGCGAGTATTTGAAGACCATCCACAACCTAGTTAAGGGCAACACGCCGGAGTTGAAATTAGAGGAGGAGAAAAAACTCCAGGACGCCTGCCTGGCTATGATCCGAGCGGGAATCGTCAAGTCGGCGCACGATTGTTCTGACGGAGGTATAGCAGTAGCCTTGGCCGAGTGTTGCACCTCTTCACCCCAACTCCTGGGCGCGGCGGTAAGTCTGGAGCAGAAGATGAGAGCCGATGCCGTGCTATTCGGAGAGTCACAGTCCAGGATAATAGTCAGCGCGAAACCAGGCGATTTGCAGAAGATAGAGAAGATAGCCGGAGATCACGACCTACTCTTTTCGGTGATCGGAAAGGTGGAAGGACAGAATCTCAAGATCGAGGGAATGATAGATCTACCTGTGACAGAACTGGCGGACGTGTACGAGCATGCCATCGAGCGAATCATGGAAAAGAAGCTTGAGGTCGTTAAGTAAAAGGAGGTCGGAAGAGACGATGAAAGGGGCAATTCTGATACTGGTTGTGATGCTTGTTTTCAGCCTGGCATTCTCCCAGCAGGAGGAAGGGACAGGCGAGGCTGACAGCACGAAAGCTGATACCTCGGAAGTCGACACCGTGGAGGTTGATACCCTCACTGCCGATACTACGGTGGTCGATACTCTGCAAGCCGACACCTTGGAGGTTGATACCCTCACTACTGATACTACCGAGGTCGATACTTCGCAGGCTGACACTCTGAAGACTGAGACTCCGGGAGCTGACACTCTCCAGGTTGACAGCCTGGAAGTCGACACCGTGAAGGCTGAAGTTCCGCCAACTGATACTCTGGAGAATGATACCCTTAAAGCCGAAACCCCGGAACCTGATACCCTGGAAGTTGACTCCCTGAAAGCAGAAATCCCGGGAGCTGATACTCTCAGGGTTGATAGCCTGGAAGTCGATAGCCTGAAAGCTGGGCCTCCGGGAGTTGACACCTTAATGGCTGACACACTTCAAGCTGACACCACCGTGGAAGAGACGCCCAAGGTGGTGGTTCACAGCTTTATCGGGACGAAGACATGCGGGATGTGTCACAACAGCGAGCGGAAGGGGCGGATTTACGAAGCATGGGATAGCACCAAGCACGCGACTGCTTACGCGACCTTAGCCAACGAGCAGTCACGAGCGATAGCCGAAGAAATGGGCATCGAAGACGCCCAGCAAGACTCGACTTGCCTTAAATGCCACGTCACCGGTTACGGCCTGCCCGCCACCGACAAATATTCCGTGGAGGAAGGGGTGACCTGCGAGGCCTGCCATGGTCCGGGGGAGCACTACGACGATATCAGGGTGATGACAAAACCTGACCTGTATGAGCAGAACGG
Source organism: Candidatus Zixiibacteriota bacterium (assembly GCA_049643405.1). GTDB lineage: Bacteria > Zixibacteria > MSB-5A5 > MSB-5A5 > SM1-73 > SM23-73-3. Next base: position 13,003 of record JBARPX010000164.1, on the reverse strand, counting down.
GATGATCGTGCCTGACGAAGAACTTTGCGTGACCTGCCACAACGAGGAAAGCCCCACCTATAAAGAATTCAAGTATAAAGACGCATATAAGCTAATCGAGCACCGCACGCCCGAGCGCGAGGAGTAGATACCTCACTGTTCGGGCGGGGGTTCCCAGGTGGACACGTCCGTGCAACCCTCTCTCCGGCCAGGAGACGCCTGATCTGCGGTACTGGGCTTTGTGGGCGTTCTGGAGCTCATTTTTGTTTTTTTTGTTCTGCTCCAAAAGATTCTTCGAACTCACCCCCTTTTGTTCCCCCTCTCCCCGCCTTCGGTGGTTCGACTTTGCTCACCACCCTGAGCCTGTCGAAGGGCGGGATCTTCGACTTCCTACGAGAGGGGGGATAGAGGGTGAGTTTTCGCCCTTGTGAATCCCATGGCGGAAAGGAGCCTGCGGGTGTTGACCTACCGGCTGGACTTGGGGGCCATGGGGGACATGGGGGACGTGGGGATGGCTATTTTTCATTTTTTTCATGGCTCGAAAATGTAATTTGAAAGTGGTTCGGAAGCTCACCATAAAAGTAGTTGGTCATCCCAGAGGATGGCGCAGCACCCGTTGGGTGTTTTCGCCCTTTGATGAGCTTGTCGATCAAGGTTTTTAGGAACTTCAACTGCGTGGAGTGCTTCATCCTCGACATCAAATATATGGTTCATATGATTTTTCTTCTCCCTTAAGGCGGTGTTCAGTGCATGCAAAAGACAATGGTCTCCCTATACACTCTGGAGCTATCCTTTTCACCATCAAAGGTAAGGTATATTTGCTCTTTGTGGAAAAAGAGACTACGTGTCAGGTATTAGAATGGTTCGAGACTCACCATAAATGGTGAATTTGCTCATTGTGGTAAGAGAGCCGGGTGCCCCGCAGCACAGCTGTGGGCCACCCGTCGTCCACCCACCCGCCATTATGATATTCCAGCATTTTCAGAACATCGAAGACACGATGACTAGTCAAAAAAGGTTCTGCCCACCTCGGCTGTGAGGTTAGTTTTATCGGGAATTGACAATGGAAATGTAACAGAGAAATACGTGAACTTGTTTTCAGAATTAGTGTTCCGATTGGAGTGCGACTCTAAGTACGCCAATTTGCTATCGATTCTGCCGCTTTTGTCAAGTAGGATAATCTCTACGGCGCCCGCAAATGGTCGCTTGGTTCGCCTTGAATCAGCTTTTCCCCAAACGATGAGTTCATCTCCAAGGAGGTCCATCTCCAGTTCGGGTAAAATTCGAGGTCTATTCGTGAATATATTAGTGCGCAAGGACCAGATGACGAAAAATAGGGATGCCTGCGTGATAATGGCTAATATTGCGGCCCAGAAGAGCGATGTAAGATTGACAAACACTATAAAAGCAGAAATCCCGATAATTAGCCTGGCACCATTCAAAAGGTTGTCATTCCGAGACATGGACAAGAGTTCATTCCTTGAAATGGTCACGTCAGGTGGAAATAAGAATCGAACAAATTGACGTGCAGGCAACACAGCGTAAGAAACAACCTCCCCAAGTATACCCCACGGATTTATCGCAAAGAGAGTATCCTTGCCTCTGTTTTCGGCCTCCCTTTGCAACTGGTCCTTTTGTTTTTCTCTGAGTCTTGAATAAAGCTGTCCGATATCGCCCCCAAACTCGATTATCTGGGTGATTGAAGGTCTGATAATCTCAGGATTGTTTTTCGGCTTCAGCTTCTTCAATTCTAACTGTAATTGTCTTATTTTGAGTATAGCAACAATCAAGCCCAATAATCCCGCAAAAAGCGCAAGAACCGGTACTATGAAGGGGACGGATTGAAGAATAATTTCCATGTCCAAACAACTCCAATTCAGAAACGATCGAATCACTACACTAGGATTGTGGCCCCAGAGTGCTCCTACTATGATTCATGACTCAATTGCTGCCCCTGCTCCAAAAGTCTTCCCTGATGCCTTTCATTTTCTCCTCTCTTATTGTCTTCTTCAGAGAACCTTCATCAAGAGTGAATCCACACGAGTGTTGGATCACTTCTGTTAGTCGGTTATAATCAAACTCATCGAGTTCGGAGCGACGGTGACAGAAGGGACATCTAAACAATGTCGGTGTCTCATTCTCAGGTGTCTCAATCTCAGGTGGCTCAATCTGTTGTTCTGTTTTTCGTGTAAAAATAGGAAGGGATCCAATAGGAATATCCGCTGTTAGAAACCACTTTGTAAACTGGTCCATGAATCTCTTCATTCTGAAATGTGTTGTCGGTACGGACCTCTGTTCAAGCCATAACGATCTCATTTTGGAGAGTATGGCGAACATGAGACCGACATATATCCAAACACCATATGAGATTACCCAACTGAACAGGGCAATCTCAGGCATTTTGACAAATCTGAATTTGAAATGAATTCCTACAGCAATTAGCACAAGAAAAGACAGTAGCCGCACTCGCCGATCGTGATTCATTAGGAGAGCATAGACGTAGAACAACGAAAAAAAACTACCCAATAGAAGACCACAGATTGCTCCAGGAACTGCGTTAGCGTGAAAACCGAGTATCGCCCCCCCAATTCCACCTACTATTAGCGATCCCCAAAAAGCCATAACCTTAGATTTAGTCATTTCTCTGAAGCGATTTGAAATTTTGGTTTTCATAAGTCTTTACTGAAAGAGGAATATAGTTCTCACTTGCCTTCCTGCATTCCCTTGACAGCTTCCAACCGCTGAGGTGGCCTACAGCTGAGCTGTAGAATAGCCGGTCAGCTTGCCGATAGCAGAGCTGTGGGGCACCTAGGCTGCTATTTTTGGTCTGGTGTTTTTTTTTGTTGGCTTATCTTCTGTTTCCCTTTCCCTGAATTAACCTGAAGCAGTTTGGACACAGCATCCTTCAATTCCTGCCTCTGCGACAAGGCTTGACCAAGGCGCTCAGCCAGACCTCCCAAAACTACACGGATGTTCTTTGCCAACTCCAGACACTCGTCATCTGTCTTGTCATGGATCCCTGAACTGAGGGCAGCATGAAGCAGAAGGAGTGGATTGTGTCCGTCGATCAAGAGCACTTGAGGAATCGCCAGCTTCACATCCGAGATAGCTTGTGTGAACTGAAAGGTTCCTTTCGCTTTTGTTAGGTCCTCGACGATACTGGCTGGCGAGGGTTCGACCTTCTGAACAACCTTGATGATCTCGTCGAGCAACCGGTTCTTCTGGTTCTCAACGACACGACGGTAGTACGTGAATGCCCCAATGCCTAGGCCGTGGCATTCGGCTCTGCGGCCTCTCAAGAACAATTCCTTGTCCTCTCCTAAGAGTCTCAGTAGACGACTAGGAGTCTTCGGCCCAAACGGGGGCCATTCCCCTATCTTGACAACGACACCGCTTCCGTCTTGAAAGAGCTCAAAGGTCAGTAAGGAGAAACTCTTGAGTGTACTGCGGGAGTTTCTGCACAGGAACTCGACGAACACCTCGTTTCTCTCCCCTGGGTCCCTATTGTACAGTCCGCCGGTTTGATCCCGGTACGCGAAGAAGCGCGGCCCCATACATTTCTCGTGCTCACAGTATAGGGTCAGAACAGGCCGGGTTAGCTCAAGCGATCGGCCATCCACCCTAAAGAGATCGCTGACTTGCACAGGATGGAGCGGAGCACTGGATTCGAGGAATTCAGAGAGCGACAATACCGGGTACTTCGGTTTTTCCTGTGCGGGGGTCTCGCTGCTGTCTTCAGTCATCTCATCTCTCCTTTATCAGCCAACACTGATTATATTGATCCTTATAACATCCCCAAACACCGTTTCAAGTGCCGTATAACACGCCTGCGGTGTGAACCGTACGGTTCACACCTGCGAAGAATGCATCATTTACACGCCATCCGGTGACACCCCTGGATATTTCGCTCGTGACCCGATTTCTCGCGAAATCGATTCTGCTTATATGGCATATTATAACCATTTATGCAGCCTTGTCAATCACATTTTAGCCCATTCCCCCGGTTGGCCGTGTCTCATTTGGAGAGTTCGCTTCCGGCGTCCCGCGAGCAGACGACTCGCCGCCCACCCCTCTGAGAGTGGAATCGAAAGGTTAACTAAGGAATGTTAGACTGAACGGTGATTTAAACGGAACCTGCGGAGTGATCTATGCCTTGCTTTTGAGCCGGGCTAATCTCTGCTCGGCGTCTTCCACCTCAGGTATTCCGGAGTCGGCGTCTTCCCAGAGGTCAAGAAACTCCTCATACTTTTCTGCGGCTTTGCTGTTCCAATCGGATTTTTCGTAGGCCAAACCGAGCAGGTAATGAGCTTTTGCCGCCCAGACGGGAAGCCATGCCCTGATCTCATCGTATCTCGACAACATCTTCTCAAGGACAGCTACCGATCTGTCCAGCCTGCCTGACTCAAGGTAAGCCCTGGCCAGCATGAAGTTCGCAATGAAATCCCGGCCTCCTTCGCCTGCCTTCTCCAGATTGGCTATTGACTCTTCGGCGTTGCCTTTGACAAAGTCAATCCATCCAAGGGCGTAAGCATAGGCACGCATTCGGTTTTGCTCGTCGTCCTTGATATCATCTCTTAGAGCCTGAGCCACCTGCTCAGCTTTCTCGATATTCTCACCTTCCGCCAACACCTGGACATGGTACTGTCGCCCCCAGATTCTGTTGTCGGGATAGGTCTTTCGCCAGATTTCCACCGCCTTCTCGGCTTCCTGTGATGCCAATTCAGGACGCTTCTGCTCGATCAGGATTAATGCCTTGAGGTAATGCTTCCGCGCGTTCCAGTTGCCTTCCGCTTGTTCCATTCTGTCGGCAGCCAGGCCGTCGTCCAAGATCCTGAGGGCCTGTTCAAACTTTCCCTGATAGGCGGAAACCAGGGCCAGATAGGTGCGTCCCTCGGATCGACGATCCTCGTCGTCGCTGGAGGAAAGTTCTTTATAGCAGCTCTCAGCTTTGGCAAATTCTCTCCTGAAGAGATACATGTGACCGGTTTTGGCCTGCGACGCATAGAAATCAGGTTTTCTGTCCAATGCCTTTCTGTAGGATTCGATTGCCTGGTCGATCTTGCCGTTCCAGGCGTAAAGATCGCCCCGGGTGTCATAAGGATTGGCTTCCTCCGGCGCAATTGATATGTATCTATTTATGGCCTCGATGGATTTTTCGAAATCGCCCACCATGTCGTAAGTATAAGCGAGCATGTTGTAGGTCAGCTTAAACAGCGGGTCTATCTTGATAGCCTTATTGTAGTAAGAAATAGCCGTGTCGTATTCTTGTCGCTCATAATAGAAGTTCCCCAGCCAGAGAAAGGTCTCCTTGTGCTCGGGGAAGGCCTCTGTCATCTCCTTGAGGCCCTCTTCGTAGTTCTCGTAGTCTTGGTTTACTCCCGCTGCCTGAATCTTTATGCAATATTTTTCGATCTTGGTTACCTTGTCCGAGTATTGCACCGCTTTGGCTACCAGTCTTTTCTGTTCCTCACCCATCTTAAGCCGGGCCAGCCAAGAGTAGGCCATGGCGAAGGTGGAGTCATACTCCAAAGCTTTTTCGAAGTCCCTTGTGGCCTCCGCGAAGTAGACCTTGTTGTAGTTGTCCAGTCCGTCCAGAAAGCACCGGTATGCTTCGGGAGAGTGGGTGGTGACGTCGGCCACCGCCCTGTCCACCGCCGTCTTGGTCCCGCCCGGCAATGCCAAATCCTCTTTTATCTGTGCGCTCAGCTTGTCGACCACCGCGAAGAGATCCTCCCCCTCCTCTCCAGAGACGCGCTGGGTCACCAGAACCTCTCCGGTGGCGGCGTCGGAGATGTCCGAGGTTAGGACTATGTTCGGTTCCGTCTGGAGAATATTACCGGTCAGGATCCAGCTTACTCCCGCCTTGTGGGCAACCTCCGAGGCGACGGTTCTGTCCACCCTTTTTAAGTCCTCCTTGCCCAGGAGTTTCAGAATGTCATACAGCCTCTGCCGGCTCACCACCCGCATCACGTACTGCGATTCGGAGAGGTCGGTTATCAACAGGCTGGTGATCATCTGTCCTATTCTTTCGGTATCCTCCGGGTCGACCAGATTGTCAAAATACATAACCGCCAGAGAACTCTCCTCGGCCACCGCCTTCCCTTCCGGCGCCACTTCGAGCCTAAAGGGCTTGAGGATCAACAGAGCCAGGAGGAGGACAAAGACCACCGACGCGGGGACCAGATAGGAAAGCAACCTCTTCTTTGGCTTGGGAGCTACACCTGCAACCAGGAGCTCAGAACTTCCCAGTTGCTCGGAGGTCCTCTGCTCCCTTCTCAGATCGGCCAGAAGATCGTCCGCATGCTGATATCGTTCCGCTTTGTCCTTGGACAAGGTCTTGGATACTATCCGCTCTAACTCCGGTGATACCTTGCTGTTGTAACGAGCCAGAGGTTGTGGCTGCTGGTTTACTATGGAATTGAGTATGGCCGCCTGATGCTCCCCCTGGAAGGGAAGCCGGCCGGTGATCATCTCATACAGCATAACGCCCAGGGAGAAGACGTCCGAACGCCGGTCAACCTCCTCGCCCTGTGCCTGCTCCGGAGACATGTAGGAAACCGTCCCCAAAGTCGAGCCGGCCCGGGTGATTTTCAGATCACCTTTCAGCTTGGCTAAGCCAAAGTCGACTATCCGGGCCCGGTCGTCCTTGCCTATCAGAACGTTCTGAGGTTTGATGTCCCGATGAACGATCCCCGCCTCATGTGCCTTGGCCAAGCCCGCGCCAATCTGCATGCCGATTCCCATGATCTCGCTTAGCCGGAGGTCCTTCCTTTCGGCCAGATCCTTTAAGGATTCACCGTCGACGTACTCCATGGCGATGTAAGAACGGTTCTGATGCTCGGCCACCTCGTACACCGTGATTATGTTGGGATGATTCAAGGCCGCTCCCGCCTGGGCCTCGCGCATGAATCTGGATTTGACCTCCGGATCAGAGGTGTATTCCTGGGGCAAGAACTTCAGCGCCACGTTGCGGTTAAGGCGGGTGTCCCGGGCAAGAAAAACCTCACCCATGCCGCCGGCGCCGATCTTTTTCTCGATCTTGTAATGGGAGACCGTCATCCCGTGGGTGATCACGTTGAACGATTGGGTCTTGTCGAACCCGTTTTTTTCGCGTTCTGAAGTCATGGGTCTCTTTTCTTCTAATACTAATACTGGTTGAGGAGTGAATTGTTGGCAGAGCTAAGCTTTGCTTTTCAACCGGGCTACTCTCTCTCTGGCATCCTCTACCTCGGGTATTCCGGGATCGGCATCCTTCCAGATCTCCAGAAACTCCTCGTACTTCTCGACTGCCTTTGAGTTCCACCCTGACTTCTCGTAGGCCAGTCCCAGAAGGTAGTGAGCCTTCACCCCCCAGGTTGCAATACTTGCCCGGCCTGCGGTATACTTGGAGAGCATCTTTTCTAAGCTCGTCACCGCCTCACCCACCTTGCCCGCTTCCAGGTGAGTCTTGTAAAGCAGATATCGAATGTAGAATTCAATGACTATTTCGTCCGCCTTTTCAAGATTGACCGTTGCTGTTTCCAGGTCACCCTTGGCTAAGTCTAAGCATCCCCGGGCATGCCAGTAGAGACCCTGGTACGATGCATCTTTTCCCTCGATGTCGTTCTTCAAGGCCTCCACCACCTGCTCCGCCTTTTCGATATCCCCCCTCCTGGAGAGGACCCAGACCAGATGATTCCGTGCATAGACCGGACTGTCAGGATCGGCCTGGTGTAAGAGTTCCACGGCTTTTTCTATTTCCCTCAAAGCTGCGTCCAAATTACCCTTCTGATCATATAAGACCGCCTTCAGGAAATATTTGCTGGCGTGGGGTCGTCCTTCGGCCTGTTCCATTCTGTCTGCGGCAATGCCATCATCCAAGACCTCCAACGCCTGTGTTAGCTTGCCCCGATAGGCAAGCATGTTGGCAAGGTAGGCTCGGCCCAGCGATCGGGTATCTCTATCGGTGCTGGAGGAGAGTTCCTTGTAGCAGCTTTCAGCCCTGGCATATTCTCCCTTGAAGAGGTACATATGTCCCAGGTTGACCCGCGACGCGTAGAAGTCCGGTTTCCTGTCCAGAGCCTTCCGGGAGGATTCAATCGCCTGATCTATCGTGCCGTTCCAGGCGTAAAGATCGCCCCGGCTGTCGTAAGGGTTAGCTTCGTCCGGCGCAATGGATATGTATTTGTTTATGGCCCAGATCGATTTGTCGAAATCGCCCAGGTGATGGTAGGTGTAGGCCAGCATGTTATACGACAGCTTATGAAGAGGATCCATCTCCAACACCTTGTTGAGGTGTCGAATGGCTTCCTCATACCGATGCTTGCCATAGTAGTGGTATGCCAGCAATTCAAACGCCGCCTTATCCTGGGGAAAGCGCTCGGTGATCATCTTGAGACCCTGCTCCATCTTCTCTTCATCCCCGAACAAACCGGCATGCAGCGCCTCTATGTAGTGCTTTTCCTTCTGACTGACCCCATCGGAATATTCCAGGGCCTTGGCTGCAAAGGCCTTGCGATCCGGCCCCTCGTCGACTAAGGCCAACTTATAGTATGCCATGGCGAACGTCGAGTCGAACTCTAAGGCTTTCTTGAAATTCGCTGTGGCCTCCGGTAGGTAAGCCTTCTGGTACTGCTCGACTCCCTCCAGATAGTAACGATACGCCTCCGGTGAATGGGTGGTGACGTCCGCCACCGCCCTGTCCAGCCCCTCTTTCCCATCTCCCGACAGGGATAGATCCTCTTTTATCTGTTCGGTCAACTTGTCAACCACTGAGAAGAAGTCCTCTCCTTCCTCTCCGGTCACCCGCTGGGTCGCCAGTATCGCTCCCGTTGCAGCATCGGATATATCCGAAGTCAGGACTATGCGTGGTTCGGTCTGGAGTATATCTCCGGTCAGAATCCACTTCACCTCGGCCTTGCGGGCAACCTCCGAAGCGACCGTCTTGTCCACCCTGGTCAGATCCTCCTTGCCCACAAGCTTCAGAATGTCATACAGCCTCTGCTGACTCACCACCCGCATCAGATACTGCGACTCGGAGAGGTCGGTGATGAGCAGGCTGGTGATCATCTGGGCAAGCCTGTCGCTGTCCTCCGGGTCGACCAGGTTGTCGAAATACATGACCGCCAGAGAACTCTGTTCGGCTATTGCCGCCTCCTCCGGAGTTATGTCGAACTTGAAAGGCCTGAGGATCAGCACGACGAAGGCGATGACGAAAACCACAGACGCGGGGACCACGTAGGAAAGAAGTCTTCTCCTGGATCGGGGGGCAACGCCCGCGACGGAAAGCTCAGAGCTTCTCATCTGTTCGGAGACCTTCTGTTCCCGTCTCAAATCGGCCAGAAGGTCGTCCGCGTGCTGACATCTTTCCGCCTTGTCCTTGGAGAGAATTTTGGACACTATCCGCTGCAGCTCCTGTGATACCCTGTTGTTGTAACGCGCCAAGGGCTGTGGCTGTTCGTTTACTATGGAATTAAGTATGGCCGCCTGATGCTCCCCCTGAAAGGGAAGTCGACCGGTGATCATCTCGTACAGAAGGACTCCCAGAGAAAAGATGTCGGACCGCCGGTCCACTTGCTCGCCCTGTGCCTGCTCGGGAGACAGGTAGGAGACCGTCCCCAAAGTAGATCCTGACTGGGTGATCTTGACCTCCCCTTTCAGCTTGGCTAAGCCGAAGTCGACTATCCTGGCCCGCCCGTCTTTGTCTATCAGGACATTCTGGGGCTTGATGTCCCGATGAATGATCCCGGCCTCATGCGCCTTGGCCAGGCCCTGGGAGATTTGCATGGCGATGTCGATCAGCTCGCTGATACGGAGATCTCGTTTTGTGATAAGCTCCTTAAGCGACTCCCCTTCCACAAACTCCATGACGATGTAGGAACGGTTCTGATGCTCAGCCACCTCGTACACCGTGATTATGTTGGGATGGTTCAGGGCAGCCGCCGCCTGGGCCTCGCGCATGAACCTGGATTTGACCTCCGGATCGGAGGTGTACTCCTGGGGCAGGAACTTAAGCGCCACGTTGCGGTTTAGCCTGGTGTCCCGGGCAAGGAACACCTCGCCCATGCCGCCGGCGCCGATCTTCCTCTCGATCTTGTAATGGGAGACCGTCATCCCGGAAGTGATAACCTTGAACGACTGGGTCTTGTCTAGTCCGTCTTTTTCAGCTTCAGAAGCCATAAAATATCTCCCTCTATATTGTACTACAGCCTAACCGGTCAAGAAGTTTCACCTCCGCCCTTCAATCGGGAAAATCTCTCCCTGGCATCCTTCACCTCAGACATCCACGGATCAGAAAACCCTGTAATGCGAAATGGTCTTGCAGACCGCATCTGCCTACTGCTTTCTGCCTACTGTTTTTTCTTAACTTTCAACTTTGAACTTTCAACGCCTTTAGCCTTTCTTTCGCATCCTCCGCCTCACGTATTCCCGGAACAGAAAACCTTGTAGTGCGAAATGGTCTCCCAAACCACATCTGACTCCTGCTCACTGTTTGCCGGTCGAGGACAAGATTGTCGTAGGGACAGCCCATGTGGCTGTCCGCATACAGTTCCGGACAGGGACAAGCCCTGTCCCTACGCAGAATCCTCTTCTGTTTTTCGACACGCTCTTTGCTCTTAACTCTGAACTCTCAACGCCTTTAGCCTCTCCTTCGCATCCTCGACCTCGGGTATTCCCGGGTCTGCGTCCTTCCAGATTTCCAGAAATTCCTCATATTTCTCGATTGCTCTTTTTTCCCAACCGGATTTTTCATAACAGACACCCAGGAAGTAGGGTATCTTGGAGGACAGAAGAGGATTTCTCGCTCTTGATAATATATTCCAGTTTGAAAGTCTTTCGAATTCCTGTACCGCTTCGCCGATCATATCGCTCTCCAAGTAAGTTACTGCCAGCCAGTATCTTATCTTGAGATCGTTTTTCTCCCTTTCTGCCTGCTCACCTATTTCCTTTAAAGCCTGGTCCATATCTCCACTGGCATATTTTATCATAAATCGCAGAAAATACCACAGAGACTTCTCAGTGTCGGATTTATCCTTCAGCGCCTCACGAACTTCATTTGATATCTTCTGTGCGCTGTCCAGTTCCCCCGCTTTCACCAAAAAGTATCCGTAGAGAGGCTTGAAAACAGGGAGTATCTCAGGGTAGACTTCAGCTACAAGCTTTACCATCCTCTGGCCGTATTGCAGGGCTCTACCAAACTCCTTCTTCTCCACATAAATTTGAGCCACCTGCTCATACTTCTCCACCTGCTGGCCATGAAGCTTGTCCAACTCATCTGCCGCAATGCCCTGACCCAGTATTTTCAACGCCAGGTCGTATTTTCCCTGAGATAGAGGAATCAGGGCAAGGTCAGCTCGAGAGATCGATTTGGCTGTTTTTTCTCCGAGCTCCCCGTATTGAAGGAAATATCTCTCAGCTTTATCGTACTCTCTCTTATGCAGATGCATAAGTCCTACTTTCTCGATGCTGCTCTCAAAATCAGGCTTGATCTCCAAAGCTTTCTTATAAGATTCAAGAGCTTTATCAACCTCAGCATGGTGAGCATAAATGTCCCCCCTGCTATCGTAAGGATTGGCTTCTCCCGGAGCCAGCTGTATATACTTGTCGATGGACTGAATGGCTTCATCGTACCGGCCAGCGTCATCATAGACATAAGCCAGGCTATTGTACGTCTCTTTGTCTAAGGAGTCCAGCTCGATCACTTTGTTATACCCGGCAATAGCCTCCTCATAATTCATCATCAGGCGATTTACCACAGCCAGATTTTCGTGAGCGATCTTCTCGTCGGGATAAAGCTTGACCATCTCCTCCAGGGTCTGTTTCGCTTCCTGAAATCTCATCTGGAACATCTGATGAAAAGCATCGATTAAGAACTTCTCTTTTTTCGATACCTTATCCGAGAATCTGGCGGCTTTCTCCGCAAAGGTCCTTGCCCTGAACATATCTCCAAGGTTGGAGTAGCAGAACGCCAGTTGCAGATAGGCGCTGGCAAAGGTTGTATCAATCTTGACGGCCTTGCTGAATTTCTCGGCGGCTTCTTTACTATAGAGTTTATAGAAAAGCTCCTTGCCTTCAACATAGAGCCTTAAGGCTTCAGGCGAGTGGGTGGTTATGTCTGCCACCGGTCTTTCTTTTCCCTTTTTGGCCAGAGCAGGTATTTCCAGATCGCTTCTTATCTCCAAAGACAGGCTGTCAACCAATGAGAATATGTTCGTCCCGTTTGGACCGCTTATTCTCTGGGAGCCAACTACGTTCCCCGTCTGCACGTCCACTAGCTGAGAGGTGATAACCAAATCAGGTGTGGTTGCAAGTATCTTGCCCAAGATCATATACTTTGCCTCTGCTTTTTGCGCCACTTCGGAGGCGACTGTCTTGTCTATGACTTTCACCCCCTCCCTTCCCATCATCTTCAACAAATCGTATAATCTCTGACTGGAGACGACTCTCATATATTGAGATTCCGACAGACCGGTAATCAGAAGCTCGGAAACCATCTCACCGATTCTTTCTTTATCCTCTTTATCTTTCAGATTTTCGAAATACATAATGGCCAGAGTGTTTTCTTCCGCCACCGCTCTCTTCTCCGGAACTATCTGAAGTTGAAAAGGCTTGAGAATCAAGAAGAGCAAAACCAGGACAAAGATGATCGAGGCGGGGACGATGAACGGCAGAAGTGTCTTTTTGGGCTTGGTCGGAACTGCTTCGGCAGGAATCTGAGTGGTCTTCACGTATTCCAGACTCTTCTTCTCCCGCCTCAAATCTGCTAATGCGTCGTCTATGTGTTGGTATCTCTCGTCCTTCTCCTTGGCCAGAGCTTTGTCAACCACGTCCTGCAGCTTCGCGGAAACCTTGTTGTTAAATCGAGCCACCGGCTGTGGCTCCTCGCTTATTATAGCAAGAAGCACAGCCGCCTCATGATCCCCCTGGAAGGGCAACTGGCCGGTTAGAAGCTCATACAGCACGACCCCGAAGGAGAAGATGTCGCTTCTCTGATCCACCTCCTCACGCTGGGCTTGCTCCGGGGACATATAGGAGGCAGTTCCCA
>JBARPX010000163.1:0-3895 GCA_049643405.1 Candidatus Zixiibacteriota bacterium | reverse complement strand
GGCACTGTCAACCAGGGAGTACGAGATGACAAGTATCTCTCGCCTGGCGACGTTGCCGGCGTGGCGCTGGCAGGGGTGAAGGAACTCATCCAAGAGAATCAAGAATTGAAACAGATCATAAGCGATCTGACGGAGAGAATCGCAGACTTAGAAAAAACGGGAACGTCAAGGTAGCGAAGAAAAGGATAGGAGGGAAAGAATCATGAGACCAAATCAAACGAGAATAACTCTCGCGGTTATTCTTGTGCTGGCTGTCTTGTTTTTCTCGGTGGCCTTTGCCGGAGAAATCAACAAGGCTGACAAAGATTCTGAGAAGAAGGCTGCCGCGCAGGAGCTTAAGGGACCGGCCAAGAAAGCTCCGGCCAAGCCGAAGACCTCGGCTGTCTCTCCGGCGCAGATCACGCCCGCGGAGATCAAACCTGCCGAGCTGCAGATCGAGCCGTTGTCTGCTTCAGCCGCTGACGACAAAGGTCGGCAGATCAAGTGGCAGCTCATCTGTACCGGATCCGGCTGCGGAAACGACGATGTCCTTTTCGCCCCCGCGTACCAGGATTTTCGTGTCCTGTGTGGGACCCTGGGGCAGGTGGCGGTTGGTCGCGGCTCATCGCCGTCCTTTGGGATGAACCAGGGTTTCTGGCAGGAGACCATCACGGAGGAATACATTCGGGGCGATGTGAACCGGGATGAAATCATAAACGTTGGAGACATAGTCTACCTGGTGAGCTATCTGTATAGGAACGGTCCCGCCCCAAACCCGGTCTGGGTCGGAGACTGTAACTGCGACGAGATAGTGAACGTGGGTGACATCGTCTTCCTGGTGAGCTATCTCTACAGGGGAGGACCAGAGCCCGTCTGCTAATCTATGAGGTAAGATGGGAGTTAAACAAAAAACGACGAAATTGTCAAGGAGAAAACAGCGCGCTTTCTCAAGCCTTGCACCAGGACATAATGCGACATCCCGAGAGGATAACAATCTCCCCTCGGGACGCAAGAACTACGGCATCCTTAGACTAGCTGCTACCGACGCCAGTGTCCCTTTACCCATTTGTGGCCGCGGGGCGTTTGCTTCCAGTGTCCGGGAACCCAGTGACCTTTGGCTTTCTTTGCCCAATGACCGGCAACCCAGACGTACTGTCCATGCGACCATTTCCAGTGTCCCGAAACCCACACTGCTTTCGGACCGGGACGAGGAGGCTTGATTTCCTCCTTAGCCGGTGGTGGTGGCTTGGGAACATATACAGTGGCGGTGCAGCTGAGCACGAAAGCCGCGAGGACGACGATGCTCAAAACTGCAAAAAGGAATTTCTTCACATCCCCCTCCTTTTTCTGCTTTGAGCCTTAAATTGCTTCCTTTAAGCTATTTTCGGCTCCTGAGCAGTTTGTCCTTATGTATCGATCAACCTTTCTGCTGTTGAATCCAGAAAGGAACCTGAGAAAAATCACTCCAGCAGGGCTTTCTCTAATTGATCGACCAGATCGGCGAAAAGCTCGATGGTTGCGTTGACCGGCTCAGGTGAGGTCATGTCCACCCCGGCTGCTCTTAGCAGGTCTATGGGATAATCTGATTCGCCCGCCTCGAGCATCTGAATGTACTGACTCAGCGCCTGCTTGTCACCATCCAGAATTTTCCTGGAGATGGCTGTGGATGCTGCGAGGCTGGTGGCGTACTGATACACGTAGAAGTTTCTGTAGAAGTGCGAGATGCGGAGACACCCCAGATCATCCAGCGAATCCAGTGCCAGATCGGGTCCGCTGTGTTTCTCATAAATGTCGCGGTAGATCTTCCTCATGGATGATGCAGATAGAGCTTCCCCGGCTTCCGCCTTTGCATGGGTTTCCTTCTCAAACTCGGCAAACATCACCTGGGTGTAGAAGGTTCCCTGTATCATCTCAATGTAGTAATTCAGCAGATAGATCTTCTGGGCTTTGTCCTTGGTGTTCTTGAGCAGATAGTTCATGAGGAGAGCCTCATTCAGGATGGCGGCCACCTCAGCGGTGAATATGGACGAGCCCCCGTAGATGTAAGGCTGCTTTTTGTAGCGCAGCACCCGGTGCATATTGTGTCCCATCTCATGCGCCAGGGTGAAGACATTATCCACGGTGTTGTTGTAGTTCATCAGCATGTAAGGATGCGTAGAATATGATCCCCATGAGTAGGCGCCGCTGCGTTTCCCCTCGGTCTCATACACGTCCACCCAGCCAGCATAGAAGCCGTCTCTCAGGTCGTTCACATAGCCCTCGCCCAAAGGTTTTGACGAGTTCAGAATGAGGGTCGCGGCGGAGTCATAGGAGACGTCCATCCTGGCCTCCGGCACCAGGGGAACCCAGAGATCGTATTTGTGCAGCTCATCCAACCCCATTACTTTTTTCCGGAGGCTGACATATCGGTGAACCGGCTCTAAGTTGTCGTTGACGGTTTCGATCAGGTTATTGAATACGTCCAAAGGAATGTTGTCGGAGTGGAGCGCAGCCTCCAGGGCCGAGTTGTAGTTCCGGGCCCTGGCGAAGACCACGTCCTTATTTATGCTGCCTGCCAGGTTCGCGCCGAGAGTATTCAGATAGGCGAGGTAGGCCTGATTGAACCCATCCGCCGCGTCTTTTCTCACACGCCGGTCCGTCGATTCGAGGAACTTGGAGTATTTCTGCTTGGTTAATTGAACCTCATTGCCGTCCTCGTCAAGGATGGAAGGATATTTGATGTCAGCGTTATTTATCATGCCAAACACGGTTTGTGGTACACGTGCCACGCGTCCAAACTGCGCCAGTAGCGCTTCCTCCTCCGCAGAAAGGGTGTGTTCTCTTTTTCTTATGATGTTGCCGATATAATGGCCGTAGAGTACCAATCCCTTCTCCTGCTTCAGGAAGCCGTCGAGGCCATCCTTGGGAATGGCCAAGATCTCCGGCTCGATGAAGGAGAACGCCTGCTGGACTTCGCTTAGCAGGCCGGTGGCGCGGTCGGAGAGTTCTTGATACTCCGAGACGCGGGTATCCTGGTCGTACTTCATGTGCGCGTACACATACGTCCGGTCGAAAATGTTCCAGATGCTGTCCTGCATAACCAGACAATCCAAGAGCATCTTTCCGGATTCCGCCAGGTGCCCCTTGAACTTCTCCATCTCCGGAAGAAGGGCCTGTACCCTGGAGAAGTCCTGCTCCCACAACTCATCGGTGGGATAGATGTCCTCCAGCCTCCACTTATACTTATCGCCTATGTCTGAACGCTGGGGAATTTCCTTGGCCTGGCCGAATGCTGAGCCGGACACAAAAATGACCAGGACCGATGTCCACAAAAGAACCTTGCATGACCTCTTCATTCTTTCCTCCTTTGGGTTGAGGCTGCCGTCTAAACCAAGAACTCTATTATACGCGCATCCTTTCCAGAGAACAAGAGAAAAACACGTTCTTCTTGTACGGTGCGGATATGTCAGATGTTGCAGGAGTGCCAGAACCTAACTTAAGTTAGGTCCTGGCACCCGGCCTTTTCTCCTATCCCCCTCTCCCCCGCCTTGGCGGGATTTCCAACATGGAATGGAGAGGGGTTCACCCTGAAGGGATTTCCCTCGATCCTGAGATCTTCGGGATCGAAAGACACCCTGAAGGAGAAATAAAAGGGGGTGAGGTTATGGCTGAACTTTATGCTTGCCAGGATGATCGACAGCCAATAAATTGTCAATGGAGAGCGAATTCAACGAGCAATGGATTCATAATACTGCGAAGGTAAAAGATGCAGACGATGCTTTTGAGAAAACCCGGGACGATTGAGAAGAATCCTCTTCAGTTGGTGGAGGTAGAGAAGCCGAAGGTCAGGGCTGGCGAGATTCTGGTAAAGGTAAGAGTGTGTGGAATCTGCCACACCGATCTGCACACGGTGGAGGGGGAGCTTGAACTTCCCAAG
>JBARPX010000162.1:0-23347 GCA_049643405.1 Candidatus Zixiibacteriota bacterium | reverse complement strand
GGACCGGTGGCAGGAGAACGGCAGGGTCGATCTGAAGATGAGTTATGCTTTAAGCGGCAGATTGAAAGTCGGAGCCTTGTTTTCTCAAAACATAAGTTCGTTGGAGAAGCGAAAGGTCACCAGCTCGGAGTATGGCATAATCTCCGAATATGACATTTTGGGAGTGAAGGTCCTGCAGACAATTGGAGGTAAAGACATCGACCGCAGACTGAAGCAAGGAAAGAGGAAAGACACAGGATTCAATCACAGCCTGAAGCTTTCTCACTCCCCGCGAATACTTGCCCACTCGGTCACCACCCTCTCCTTCAGTCAGATCAACTCAAGACTGACCAACATCCCCCTGGTTGAAAGAGACCTCAGCGTGTCTTTCGTCAAGAGTTTTTCCCCGGAGGACAGCCTCAGCGTTTTCTATCAGGAGGGCTGGTCCAGAAAGGACTTCTACCAGGGTGACCTGGTCGAGGCCTTGGTTAACACTCAGAGAAGCAGTCAGAGGATAATAAACCTGCGATCCACTGCCAGGATTCCCTCCCACATTAAGGTGGGTTTTGATTTCGGTCTCACCTCGAACGAATACAAGTATTCCGGCGAAACAGCCCCTTACGCAACAGCGTTCGAGGACAACTCCTCCGCCTCTCAGAATTTCCGCCTGAAAATTGTGCGAGCTTTCTGGGGAAGGCTGACCATGGGGAGCTTCTATAAGTACGCTCAAAGAGATGAGGATTACGCGGACGATCTCAGGGATCAGAAGATGGAGAGTGGAGAGCTGGGGGGAAATCTGTCGATCGGGATAAGGGATTCGGATTCCCTGCATCTCACCGGCTCCGTGGGGGTGACGTCGTTTTATGCGCAGGACGTTTCCAGCCGGTTCGACGACCGGGACATCTTAACTCTGATTGCCTGGGGAGAGTACCTGCACGTGTTCAATCCCACTTTCAGCCTTCGCACGGAGGGTGGTTTTCGGAACTTCCACCGGGTCTACGTTTCCGGTCTTCGCTCGGCCAACAACAGCCACAACCAGACGTACGTGTTATCGCCGACCCTGATCTGGCAGCTAAATCCGGCTCTTGGCCTGGAACAGAATTACAATATTCAGGCCAATTACATCTACTACGATTATGAGACAAGCTCGGAGAGTGTGCAAAGCAAGTTGTTTCGCCGGGCCAGTTCCAGTACCAGGATTAACTATCGCATTTTAACCCGGGTGAAGGTGGCTTTCGGCTACACCTACGGATATGAAGATTACGGACAGCTTGTCTGGAACGATCAATGGGTGAGAAAACCGAGCTGGGAACGGAAGACTCATACACTTAATTTCTGGCTTGAATACCAACCCACTAAAAGCCTGGTTTTTTCTCCCGAGTACACCTACCAGAGAAGGAAGAGCTGGGATCATTTCGCCGAGCCTATCACTCTCGAAGAACGGCGCACATTGAGGAAGAAATTCTCTCGCAATCTGATATCCTTGTCCTGTAGATACTTCATCGATGATCGCAACTACGTCAGCCTGTCCGGGGCCCGCCGGGCACAGGAGAACATAGAGGGTGCCGAGTTTACTGAGGAGACCTCCGATTATGCCACCGTTTCGGTCAGCAGAATCTTTTAGGGGAAGAACTTTCATGAACAAAACCCGGTTAATCGCCGATCCTCCATCTGTTTTTCTCCTTTTGCTCTTAACGCTGATTCTTCTCTTTTGCGGCTGCAAGAACCCCTTCAAAACCAGGAGCTCGCCCCCGCCTGAGTCGAGAGAGGGTACCTGGGAGTCTCCTGCCCTTCCAGAGATAGTGATAGAGAATCTGCTGAATGCATATAATGAAATGATCATCGACAATTTTAGCGAATGCCTCTCCGACTCCTTTCTGTTCTCCGCTCCGGAGGACTCGATAGATGCGGCCAACCTGGGCCGGCCCTGGCTTTTTGCCAACTGGAACCGCGATGCCGAGATCAAAGTGACCGAGAACATCTTCAAGACCTTCGGCCAGAATCCAGATTCCGCCGGCCTGGTCTTGTCGTTAGAGTCAAGTCCGTCCTATCAGGACGAGGAGGGCGATACGGCGTCAGTACTTTACAGACATTACGAGCTGGTCCTATATGGGCCGGAGGGTTCCGGTCCCAAGGCCACTCTGATCGAGGGAACGGCCGCTTTTCACATGGAGAAGACTCCCCTGGGCCTGTGGAGCATCTATTTCTGGAGAGAACTTCTGCCAGCCGCGGACCAGCAGGACTGGGCAGACTTCAAGGCAAATTTCAGGCAGTGAGGAGAGCTGTTCTTATGCTCGACCGGTGGAAGATTTCAACCCCGATTTGCGTCCCGCTCTGGTTCTGCGTCATTTTCACTCTGGCGGTAAACTGCTTTAACCCCTTCTCTCCTTCCGTGACCGGGCCGAGCGTACTAAAGCCCATCGCCCATCAGATCGATCCGGACAGCGTCCTGTACAATTTCAAGTACGCCTATGAAAACCGTGACAGCATCGTGTATGAGAACTGCTTGGATGAGGATTTCGTCTATACCTACTGGGATCAAGATGACATTCAAGGGATATTTGAGACCGAGCTTATGAGAAGTGATGACCTCAGGGTCACCAGGGCTCTTTTCAGGTCCTTCGATGATATCAGTTTGGACAAATGGAGGGTGGAACCGGCTCCAGACAGCTCGGACAGCATAACAGGAGAAACATGGAAGGCGCGGGTGGTGCGCTATGATCTGCTGGTGTGGGATACGGATGGCAACCGTGATTACGAATCGTACAGTGCCAGCGGGTCGGCGGAGTTTCTGTTCAGAGAGTCCCAAAAAGACAATCTCTGGAGAATCGTTCGCTGGATCGACAGAACGATTTAGGCTTCAGAATTACCCATGAACTTCAAGGAGGCGCAAGATGGCAAAACTGAGTATAAATGTGGATCACGTGGCGACCTTAAGACAAGCCAGAATGGCTTCAGAGCCCGATCCGGTGGCGGCGGCAGTAGCGACGGAAATGGCAGGAGCGGATGGGATCACCATTCATCTCAGGGGTGATAGAAGGCACATTCAGGATCGGGATTTGAAGCTGTTAAGGCAGGTGGTCAAGACCGCTTTGAATCTTGAGATGGCCGCCACCAACGAGATGATGGAGATAGCTCTCCAGGTTAAACCGGACATGGTTACGCTCGTCCCTGAAAAGGAGGGCGAGCTGACGACAGAGGGCGGTCTGGACGTGGAAAGCAACTATGAACAGCTGAATCAGGCCATTGGCAAGCTCCAGTTGAATGGAATGCTGGTCAGCCTCTTCGTCAACCCGGACGAGGAGAGCATCAAGACGTCGGCCAAGCTGCGAGCCGACTACGTGGAGATTAATACCGACAGTTATGCCTCTGCCAAGAACGTGGCAGACCAGATCAGGCAGTTAGAGAGACTGGAGAGGATGGCCACCCTTGCTCACAGGCTTAACGTGGGGATAAACATGGGTCACGGGCTGAATTACAGGAATATCGTCAATCTGGTTCAGATTCCGCATATCCACGAATTCTCCATCGGTCATTCTATCGTGGCCCGCGCCGTGCTGGTGGGGTTTGAACGGGCGGTGAGGGAAATGTTGGACTTGGTCAAGCGATCAAGGTGAATCCGTAGATCGGGCGTGATCAGCAAAGACGGGAGAAACTCAGCCCTGGTTTCTCTTTGGCTGGTTTTATCTTCTAAAGGATTTCGCGTCATCCATTTTGAATTGGTCATGTGCGCACCTCAAAATGGGTTACCGGCCAAGAGTAGTCAGACTCTCCAGGACGAGCCGTGAAATCCTGAACCGGTACCTCGTTTTAAACTACGCCGTGGGACGGTAAGATTTCCTGTTTGCGCTTGATCATCAGGGTCGGGGCAAAAAATGATTTGACTTTCCATCAAAATCGTTTTACTTATGCTCAAGAGCAAGAAAAGATACAACCTGCTGACGGGAAGGAGATTCTTACTATGCCAGAATTTGGTGTTGCCGCGAGAACGGACGTGGCCAAGATTACCCTCAAGTCTGCCCCGGATCGGCCGGGAATAGGAGCACGGGTGTTTGGCGCCTTGTGGTCTTATGACATCAACGTTGAGTTGGTTTCCAGCACCTCCGGGCTTGAAAAGGGTCAGGACATAACCTTGGTGGTGACCAAAGATCACTTAAACTCCGCCATCCTCAAGTTGAACAAGATAAAAGAGGAGATAGAGGCAAAGGATCTGCTGGTGGACCACAACATAGCGGTCATCTCTATTACACATTCAGGTCTCTCCAAGACGCCGGGCGTGGGGGCCAAGGTCTTCTCGGCCCTCTCCAGCGCCAAAGTCAACGTGGAGGCAGTGTCCAGTTCCACCAATGCCATCTCCTGTGTGATCCGAGAGGAAGAGATCTCAAAAGCAGTGGAGGCTCTGAAAAAAGAGCTCGAGACCTGAGGTCCTGAAGTTCAGGGGCAAGCCGAGAAGCGGGGCGGTGAAGGTCTCATTAGTTCAAGCTGCGGGGGGGGCTGCTTTTCTCATGAGAACCCAAATTTCTCTTTTAGCTTTCTTTTCACCATGTCCGGAACGAAACAGGATATGTCTCCGTCGAAGCGGGCGATGTCCTTGATTAAGTTGGAGCTAAGGTAAGTATACTTCTCAGAAGGTATCAGAAAAACCGTTTCCGCGTGGGGAGCCAGTCTTCTGTTCATCAAGGCCAGTTGAAACTCAAACTCGAAATCCGACACGGCCCGCACTCCCCGAATGATGGCGCAAGCCTGGCGTTCCTTGACTAAGTTTGCCAGAAGACCGGTGAATGACAGGACTTCGACTCGATCCTGATCTTTCACCGTTGCCCTCACCATCTCCAATCTCTCCGCACCGGAAAAGAGGGGTTTCTTGTTGGGATTGTCTGCAATGGCGACCACCAACTGATCAAACAACAAAAGGCCCCGCCGGATCAGATCCAGATGGCCGTTGGTTAGGGGATCGAAGCTCCCCGGATATATGGCAATTCTCATGGGGTCTCCTTTTTTTGACGTACACGCCTTGAGTACTTGAGGTGAATTCTTCAGTCAACTTTCAAGAAAAACGATATCATGGTGTCCCCAAACCTCTTCTGTTTCAAAACAGACAGGCTTTCCTGGGAAAACGAGAATTTCTCTTTCTTGTGATGTTCTAAGATTAAGATGCCATCTTTTTCCAGCACCTCCGATCGGGCAACCGAGTCGACTATCCTTTGAACTAATCCCTCGAGATAGGGAGGATCGGCGAAGACAAGGTGAAATTTCTGCTTCAGCTTGCCCAGAGCTTCTAACCCGTCCAGGCGGAGGATGGTGGATTTGCCCTCCAGGCTGAGGTCATGGAGGTTCTTCTTTAGAATACTTATGCTCTGCCGGGATGCGTCCACGAAGGTGACCGACTCGGCGCCGCGCGACAGGGCTTCGATGCCCAAGGTGCCCGCCCCGGCAAAGATGTCCAGAACTCTCTTCCCCGCGACCTCCTTTTGCAGAACGTTGAAGATCGACTCCTTCACTCTGTCAGCCGTGGGCCTTAAGCCGGCCCTCTTCCCCCCGACAAGTCGCCGGCCCTTATGCTCACCCGAGATTATCCTCACTTGAGGGCTGCCTCCTTTCTTTCCTCGATGGTCAGGTACTCCTTAATTCGTTCAAACGTCTTGGGGCCGATACCAGGAACCTGCATTATGTCCTCAATCCGCCTGAAGTTCCCGTTGGCTTCCCTGAACTCCACCACCTTCCTGCTCAGGGCTGGTCCCAGGCCGGGTAGAAGCTGAAGCTCAGCGGCGGTGGCCTGATTTAAGTTGATCCTGTTTTCTCCCTGCCCTCCGCCTGAAGGATACAGAGTCTGACGGAGAGAATCAGCGCCGCCTTTTTCCAGCCTGAGTTGCGGGGCGAACTTCGGATAAGTTCTCTTGTACAGGATTATCCCGCTGCCCACCAGTAAGGCCATCAGGAGAAAGATTATAGCCCTGGTTTCCTGGGGGGTGAAGTTAAGAAATCGCATGATTGGTTGACCGAAGAGCAGGTCTTAAGGGAGCCTGCCCATATGTCACAAGTACCGGTTGGGAATCTGGCTTTCTCATAGAGGATCAGATTCCATGGTAGAGTATATGCAAAAGTAGATCTCCGATCTTTTGCAGACTCTCCGGGCTGCATTTGTCCGGCGTGTCGAAGGTGGTATGCCAGTAAGGGTAATCAAAGTCGATTAGATCGACCACCGGAATTCCCGCGCCAAGCAAAGGCACGTGATCGTCGTACACGGCGTACTTGACCGAATCTTC
Organism: Candidatus Zixiibacteriota bacterium; assembly: GCA_049643405.1. Lineage (GTDB taxonomy): Bacteria > Zixibacteria > MSB-5A5 > MSB-5A5 > SM1-73 > SM23-73-3. Next base: position 17,102 of record JBARPX010000162.1, on the reverse strand, counting down.
GAAGCAGAGAAGTCCCATCTCCTTCGCCTTAGACCAGACCGATTCGGTAAGTTCCTCAGCGTAACGCGCGGAATAGGCCTCTTTGTAGAGAGTAAGGTCCCTGTCTCCTATCATGTCCACGAGGATTCCGAATTCAGGCTGGTAGTCTCCCTTATTTCTGGCGAAGTGCTTCGATCCCAAGCAGAATCCCTCCAGGTCACCTGCCCTTCCTCCATCCTCGCCGTCAAAGAACACGATGTCCACCCCCCACAGCGGTTCGTTCCGGGAGAGGACTCTGGCGATCTCCAGAAGGACCGCCACCCCGGAGGCGCCATCGTTCGCCCCTAAGATAGGCTCCGCTCGCAAGGCGGTATCAGGATCAAGGTCTGCAAACGGGCGGGTATCCCAGTGAGCGCACAGAAGCACGCGCTTAGCTTTCTTCGGATGAAAGGAGGCTATTATGTTGCTCAACTTAAGCTCTATTCCTTCCTCTGGGTCTGAATGCACAAAGTCCTGAACCTTCACAAAATTAGTGTGCTCAGAGAGTTTGTCAAGGAAATACTTTCTGGCCTTCTGGTGCCCCACAGAGCCCGGATAGCGAGGACCGAACCGGCACTGATCCAGCAGACTGGCAAAGGCCCGTTGGCCGTCGAATTCGGGCGATGGAGAGGAACTGCAGCCGAAGACTAACGTAGGCAAGCTGAGGAGGGCAACGAGGGCGGCCCTTTTGTTGATAAGACTCATTTTGGTCAGAGTTTTTAGCGTAGTTTCAACTCTTCCGACAGAGGAGAGGTGGTTTGGTTGAGTCCTCTGGTGGTTCAGTACAAGACTGAACTGCACGCCCTTTCGGGATCACAGATAGGGACGAAACGCTTTCCTCTTTCCAGATACGGCGAACAGATAGGATCACCCGGGTTTCGTTCTCTTTGAACCCTCCCGCTGAAGGGTAAGCCTCGCTGATCTGGTCCGTAGCTCTCCACCGGAAGAATTCTTAGAAACGTATCTCCATCCAGATTCCCAACTCTCTGGTGTGGGTCTTCCTCTTGGTCTTTTTGTCATTGGTATCAACCCAGCCGATTTTTACTCCCCCATTAACCTGGGAGGAGAAGCGGTAACTGACATTGGAGGTGATGGAAATACGACCGTTGTCCTGGGTGACATTGAAGGCCTGTCCGCCCACCGAACTTTTGGTCTTACGAGAGGCGATGGTGACATTTGCAGAAAGAGAAAGTGAGCTTCTGAACTTCAGCTTCTTCAAGAAAGGAAGCTTTATGCCGTGAGGAGCGCTGAAAGAGTACTTGTTGGTTATGTTCATGGAGTTGTCGTAGGCCTTGGTGACAGACTGATTCCCTCCCTGTCTCCTCAGGTTTTGGTCGGTGGTGACCTTTCTGGTAATCTTTACCGAACTCTGAATGCCCTTCTTCCAGGTCATGGAAACCGAGGCCAACGGCGAGAAGTTCTCGGAGATCTTCTTGCTGAAGGTCTCACCGGTTCGTTCGCTTCCCCTTTCGTCGACCAGTTTGAAGTAACCGAAATTATACGAGAAAGAGGTGAAGAAGCTCTTCAGCAACCACAGCTTTCCCAAATTTCTTAAGGCGAAGCCAAAATCCGGGAAACGGGTGCTGGTGATTTTAGTGGCCTCGGTGGCGGTTACGGTGCGGTTGACGTTTCGACTATAGCTTAAGTCCATGTGGGTGGAGAGGAGCTTGAGCCCGCTTTTGGCGGAGTAATCTTCTCTCTCGGTGACCCGGTCGGTCGACTGGGCTTGACCCTTCCTTCCCACCCCGGGATCGTCAGTGAAGCCGAGCCGGTAGCTAAAGAGAGGACGATCCATGAGCCCACTCTTGCTGAAGCTTTGATTCTTACGATAGGAGACCTTGACCGCATCCATTCTCCGGGTGAGCTTTCTGAGCAGGGTAAGGGGATTTAGACTTAAGAAGGAGGGTTTCTTCCCCTCTTGCTTTCCGGCTCCGCTTCCCAGTATCTTCTGCCAGTCGATGGTGAAGCCGGCTGATCTGTTATTGCTGTTACCAACCTTTCTGGTGCCTCCGAAGTTGTGAGAATCAAGCCTATCGGCATTCTCGTTGTACTTGGAGTCGAAGCTGAAGCTGGCATTGAAAAGAGACAACCAGGATGGGGTATACCTGGCCGAAAAGCTCTCCGTGTATCCGGTTTCTATACCCAGCTTGGCTTCCTTGGGATCCATTGACCAGACTATGGTCTTCGGATCCCTTATGTCTCTGGCGGTGGTCATGTTGTAGGTGATAGGGATGCTCTTTATGGGGTTGGCCTGAGCACTTAGATTTCCGGTGAAGTTTTTGGTCATGGTGTCATATATCTCTCCTAAGTTGTTCTCCCTGTGAGATCGCGCTTCACTCATACTCCCGCCGACAGATACTGTGGTGGGAATAAGGGAAAAGCTCATCTGAGTGAAACTTCCGGGAACCAGGGCGCCTTTCAGCCAGCCAAAAGGTTTTAAGGATAAGCCCCGCCCCAGCGGGAAACTGTATCCCGCGCTTATGCCGGTGCTGTTGGCTCTCTCGACCGGGTTTAGCGGGTTGCTTTTGCGAGTCGTGCGGTAGTTGAAACTGTGACTCATCCTCCTCAGGGTCACCCCGATCAGCCAGTTCTCGGTGGGGTGATCGAAGGAAGGTGAGAAAGTGAAACTTTTGGTCGCTGTCTCCGTTTTTTCTTTGTCCCTGAGATCCTTGGGCAGCACTATATCGGAGCCGCTCTTCCATTTGGGCAGGGTCAAATTTCGCGCGTAGCTTAAGGAGACGGGAAGCTTGTAGCCCAGCGAGACCGGAAGGAATCTATGAACCTGGATCCCGCTGACGTTGATACTGTAATCCGTGGTTGACTGGGTCCCCTCCTTCTTCTGAGTCAGGCTGCGAAACTGGCTTTCGGTTTTGCCAAATACGACCCTTACATCCGCAAGATCCGCCAGCTTGGCACTGATGTTAAGCGTTCCCTTTATTCCCTTCTCCTTTCTGACGTCGGTGACCCGGAGCTCGTCCACCCACACCTCGTTGGATACGGGTTGAAAATCGATGGTATCGGCGTTGATCACCCCCAGGGAAAACCATCTTATCCTGTTTAGGGCCGGACTTCCTCTCACGTGATATTGCCCCTCCCACACGTCTATAGGGGTGTTGTCCTCACGTTCACTCAAAGCGCGAGCCTTCAGGCCGGTGATCTGGTCGAAATCCATGAGTACCTCGTTCCGCGCGTCCCAGCCGGGATAAACGCGCGAGCGGTATTCGTAGAAGTTGGAGGAGTCAGCGCCCAGTTTCAGGAAAAACATGATCGTGCTGGTCGAATCGTCGTCCGGGCCGTGGACGAACATCTTCAAGTACCGGTAATTGGTATAGTCTTCGGGGTTGTACAATATCCGGTAAGCGGAGCCCTGATGGTTGGGCTTCAGGTTTTGATACTTGAGGGCGAGAGACTGCTCCTTCTCCCTTACCTGGGTTCTGCGGTCGAGAGTCCCGGCGATCCCGGCAGGTGGATAATAATTCGGATCCTCGTGAGTATTCTTCACAAAGACATCAAATTCCTCGCTGGGTGGGGTCCCAACCGGCAGGGGGGTCTGTCGGCGGGTTAAACTGGAGATCCCCATGTTCTCCCACCTATTCCCCACCAGCTGAACGGAGGCGATTTCCACCAGGCACTCCTCCTGGTAGCTAACCCATAGCCTGGCAAAACGGATCTCGGCCCAGTCTGGATCACCCACTTGGATATAGTTCTGCGGATCCTTCAGGGGAACGCGGTAAAGCCTCCATCCCTTGCTATCGCTTGTGTCCGCCAGGAATTCATCCGTGCTTAGATCTATGGCGAATTCAAAGTAGCTGTCGGTCAGATCGAGGACGCTGTTGGAGTTTATGTCCTCCGCATCGGGCCGTCTTCCCCTGTCTGGATCCTCCCGGTTCCCCTGGGTGCCATTAATATGAGTGTAGTCATATCTGTTGTCGTAGTTCCAATCATCGCCGGCAGGGTCAGCCAGCGTCGAGTTGTAGAAGTCCCGCTCCTGATCATTGTCCAGGGTATCCAGCCCCAGATCTTCATCGTCGTCCAAGATCCCATCCCTCTGACCGTTTCGGGGTTTATCCTCGGTGTCTAAAAGCCTGTCCCCGTCTAAGTCCTCCGAGATTTCGCCCAAGTCCACGTGCAGGATGCCTTTGTCTCCGTTGACCCACACCTCCAAAAACTTAGTCCGGGTCTGGTCATATGCACCAGGATAAAGGGCCCTCATCACGCCGCTCCAGTTTCTATCCGTCAAACTGGGATCAAAGTCAGTGTTGGAGGGCCGATGAGGTTCTGCGGGGAAGCACTGGAGATGCAGAACGTTGGTCTTCTCCTGATTTCTCTCCACATCCTTATTCGGCCAGATCTCCTGGATGGGAACCTGATCGTAAGGATTATACCACCACATCCTGAATCTGTCAGAAAACTCCCTGTCCTGCGGAGGACTGGAGAGAGTCCACACTCCGCGGCGAATGCCCAAATCGGTATATTGCAGGGAGCCCTCGAAATCGTCGATGAAAGCGTGGTTCTTGGTATTGGGGTTGGGGATGCTCTGGGCCACGTCGCCCCTGAAAGTGATGGAGGAGGGGACGTCCGTATTCACCCAGGGTATGGCGTTAAACATGTTGGTGAGGAAAGCGGGAGAGGAGTTGAAACTGAGATTGCTGCCCCAGATGAAGTTTCGTATCGGCTCCTGTCCCACCCGGGGTCTTTCGTCCGCGGTCTTCTCGCTCTTGTAGATTCCCACCGCGCCGAACTTGAAATTACTTCCCAGATCGTAGTTGGCCATCGCCCCGAACACGCTTTTCTTCTCGGGCATGAGCAGAGGAGCATACTCGTAGTCCACGGTCAGATTGGCGGTAGGACTCAGAGCCTCGGGGTTCAAGAAGGTGATCTCCCCGATCTCATACATTATCATGTAGTCCTCGCCCCGGATCAGGGTCCTTCCGTTCAGGGTCACCATGTCGGATCCCTCGATTATGGGAGCATGACCCAGCTGGAATTGAGAACTCCGGGAGGAAGACTGAACATGGATATAGTATCTGCTCTCTTCCCTCCAATCCGCCAGCCTATCCGTCGTATAGATGGTGTCCACGGCGTCCTTGAGCAGGCTGTTGTCGGAAGAAAAAGGGCGGTCCAGGGGAAAGATGAGATATCCCAACCCGAAATCTATCCACTTATAGTCGACTATTCCGTCCGGATTAAATTCGGCACTCAGATCGAGTTCATCCAGCCCGAACATTCTGAGAAAGAGCGTGCTGTCCTGGTAGTTTGGATTCTCGTTGATATCTTCATCGTTGTCCCGAGCTTTGTATATGTCGAGGTGAAAACCTTCGCGTTCGATATTTCTTGCCCCAAGATAGTACACGTTCTTCCACTCGTAGCTCCAGGTGTAATAATCCGGCTTGGGCGTCTCCGGCTTGATCAACTTGAGCGTCATGCAGGTTTCCTCTTCTGCGCTGGTGCAGGAGTCTTTCAGAAACCCCACGGTATCGATCCTGCCATCGTATCGCAGGACCTCATAATAGGCTGCCAGTATATCATTCGTTCCTATCTGGCTGAAGAACTGAATCCAATGCTGATTCCTTTGCACGAAGTATTCGTTTGGATCGATCTCCTGAAACCTCCTCCTGAAAGACCCTTCAGGGTATGATGTAGAGGTGTCTTCAGGGTCGACATAGGCGTTGCCAAAAGGAGCAGGGTCGTTGGCCGTGTTGCTGCTTATGCCGGTGTTGTTTTTGTACAGTTTGATCTCCACAATGGAATCGCCCGGGGCAAAGCCTTCGGGTCCGCCATTTTCGTCGGGCTTGCCCAGGTAATAGAAGGTGCGCTGCAGGTATTCGTAGTCCCGGATTACGGTTGCCTTGGTCTCGGCGCCGGCATTGAACTCCGCCTTCTGACTGGAGCCCTTGTCCTGGCTGGTTATCATGGTGAGATTCCACCCGCCGATTTTGGCGGTGGTTTTTATGCCAAAGAGGCCTTGTTTGTTCTCACCGTATCCCACCACGCCGCTTCCCACCGACAGGTTGGTGTTGCCGGCTTCTATACTCTGGATGATCTCGTCCTCCTCGCCCTTGTATCTCAGTTGGAGAGTGTTCTCTAAGTCGGTGTGCCTTCTGCTGTCCTGATCTACTTTAACCGAGATCTTGCTTCCAATGGTGCCGCTTATGGTGAACGAGGAGTATTGCTCCATATTGAGGGAGGGAAACTTGGACTGCCTGGAGGTAGCAGTGTTTTTCAGACCATCCTCCCAGGTGCTCCTTCCGGAGAAGCTGATCCTTCTGTAGCCGGAGACCTTCAGCGCCGGGCCGCCTTCGCCTATGATCCTGGAAACCACCTTGGGGAACTTGACCGGGATCTCCCATTCAAACAGCCCCCTGGATCTATCTCCGCCTTGCAGGAAATGGGTGTTTAAATTTCTTCTCCACTGGGCATTCTCCTTAAGTCGGTTATTGGCCGAGGTATACGCTGAGATCGGCAGAAACAAAGGCTTTCGTAATTGATAGTCCCCGTGCTTCTCCCTTATCTGCACGAAGCCGTTATCGTATTCCACCAGGGCGGTCTGGGTGAATCTAAGATTGGTTTTCAACAGGGGTATAGAGTCCGAGGAGACGGTAAGCCCCATCTCCCGGGGAAGATGGCCGAAGCGAACGCAGTGACGGTTATTCTCTTCAAGCCCGATCGCGCAACCCACGGCCTGGACCGGGTCAGGAATCAGGAATTGACCGAGAGTCAGACCGGATAAAAACAAAACCGCCAAACCCAGCAAAGATACTACGCCCTTGGCGGTCTTCTGATTCTGTCGCGAGCGATAATGCATCAGGAGACAACTCCTTTTGCGCTTCATCAAAAATCTTTAGCTACTTCTCGATAACTCCTCCTTTCCTTATATTCGGCAGGAACCTTCAGTTTATGTATACGACTTCTTGCTCCAACTTTATGCCGAATTTTCCTCTTATCTTCCTTCTCAGTTTCGCGGCCAGCCTTCTGACGTCTGCGGCGCTTGCGGCTCCGGCGTTTATCAGTATATTGGCGTGTCCGGCAAAAACCTTAGCGTCGGCCTGGCGCATCCTCTTGGCGCCCACCTGATCCAGCAGCAATCCTACCGAGACCTTTCTGCCGTTCAACACAACGTTCTTGAAGAAACACCCGGCCGATTTCTCCTGCGAAGGAAGACTCTCCTTTCTCCTCTTTAGGTTCCCGGCTATCCTTTCCTCGATCTCCGTTGTGTCGCCCTTTCTCAGTTGAAACGTAGCAGAGAGCAAAACATCCCGGGTTTCTTTGAGTCTACTTTCTCGATATCCGAATTGGAAATCCTTCTTACTAACCTCCTTCACGTCCCCTTCGGTCGTGAGGATGACTGCTTTCGTCAGCCGGTCACCTACCGACTTGCCAAAGGCTCCGGCGTTTCCGCGTACTGCTCCGCCTGCCGTTCCGGGAATGCCTGCCGCGAATTCCAGTCCGGAAAGACCATGCGCGCAGGCCCTGTTAACCACATCTTCCAGCAAAGCTCCAGACTGACAGGTGATGTTGTCCCCGTTGACCAGGATGCCTCTACACTCGTTCTTTATCACCAAGCCCCTGAAGCCTGAATCGCTGACCAGAATATTGCTTCCCCTCCCCAGAAGCAAAAAGCGCACCTTGAGGTCCTGAGCGGTTCTGACAGCGAATACTAAGGCCTCCGGGCCTACTGCTCGGTAGAAGAACTCAGCTCTTCCGCCGATGCCGAAGGTGGTATGCGGAGCTAAGGTGACGTCACATCTCAATCCGTTGGCCAGCGCTTCGGATAATCTCTTATAAACCTCCTTCTTGCGTATTGAACGAGTTGACGTTACTTCGGTTATCTCCATTATTGCCCGCACTCTACCATATATTATACGACATTTGCGCCAAAAAGCAAGCAAAATCCTCGTGCTTCAGGTCACCCGCGAGCTCTGAGCCTTCGTCTAAGCTGTCCAACTTTTGCACAGAAGCCTGCCAAGGGCTGATCGGATGATTCTTCAGATTCGAAGGAAAGACTGAACCTCCGGAAGCTTCTCCTCAAGACGTGGTCAAGCCGGTGCGGGGGGCTGCTGTTCAAAAACCGAACAGAAACCCGTTGGGAGAATAAGAAGCCCTTCTTACACCTGGAGCTCCTTGCGCAAGGCTTCCACCGCCTCCTCCGCCTTGTCCCTTGCCACCACGCAGGTGACCGAGGACATTGAGGTGGAGATGGTATCGATGTTTATCCCCGCGGCGGAGAGGGCATTGAACATTTTCCCTGCCATACCTGCCGTCTGCGCCAGTTGATGACCGGCGATGGAGACTAAGGCTATGGAGGAAGTATGAGAGACCTTCTCCGCTCCTATCTCGTCCTTGATCTTTCCCAGAAGCGTCTTAATCGGATCCAGCTCGTTCTCGGCCACGGCAAAAGACACGTCGACTTTGTCCTTATAGCTGATTCCCGAGACCACCAGTTCCACGTTGAACCCCTCGTTACCTAGCTTGCCAAATATCTCCGCCGCGATTCCGGGTTTATCGGGAACCGCATGGATGGTGACCTTTGCCACATTGGTGTTGCTTGCGATATGAACGTCTACCATGGTCTTGCCTCCGAGTTCTTTGTAAGAGTTTTTTGGTTTACCACCGGCCTCCTGCCGTTTGTCCTCGGTATCTCGAGGATAACTCAAATCTAATGATAATAGGGGAAAAAGTCAAAGAGTTTTTGCTGGTCGTTTGCGCTAAACTGAATCTGCGCGCCTGGACATTCCGCGCGAATCAACTGGCAAGGGCAAGTTGCATTGATTGGTTGAACTTCGGACAATCTTTGATTGACTTTAATCAGGCGAAATGTTATTTTTGTATTTCAAAGGTGCACAAAACCTTTGAGAAACAATTCTTTGACCGCCCGACTCGTCGAACGTCGATTAAGCTCGGTGAATCGGACAAGTACAAAGGTCCAAGAGGAAACAGCTAACCAAAGAGATCGCTATGAAATACAAAGCCTTATATGGCACGCACGACATACTTCCTGATGAGTCGGTCAAGTGGCAATACTTAGAGGATCAGCTCAGGAAGATATTCGCACTTTACAATTACCAGGAAATCCGCGTTCCCACCTTCGAGGAGACGGAACTGTTTGCCCGAAGCATAGGCCAGGATACCGACATCGTCCGGAAAGAGATGTACACCTTCCAAGATCAGGGGAGAAGAAGTATCACCCTAAGGCCGGAGGGAACCGCCGGTGTGGTGAGGGCTTATCTGGAGCACGGCCTGGGGGAGAAATCGCCTCTGGTCAAGCTTTACTATCTGGGTAGCATGTTCCGGCAGGAGAGACCCCAAAAAGGACGCATGAGAGAATTCCATCAGTTCGGAATCGAGGCTATCGGCTCGGCCGATCCTGCGGTGGATGCCGAACAGATCGAGATGGGGGTGAGAATCTGTCAAAAGTTGAAGATCACCAATTTCAAGCTGCATCTAAACAGCATCGGCTGTCCGGTCTGTCGTCCCGTTCACAGAGAAAAACTTCTGGATTTCATGAAGGATAAAATTGGTGACCTGTGTGATGACTGCAAGACCAGATACCTGCGCAACCCTTTGAGGATGTTTGACTGCAAGAAAGAGCAGTGCATAGAACAACTCAAGGACGCTCCGGTGATGGTTGACTTTCTGTGCGAGGACTGCCAGATGCATTATGATCAGGTCAAGAAATATCTTGCGGAACTGGGTGTAGATTACCTTGAAGACAAGAGATTAGTGCGGGGATTGGATTATTACACCAAGACCGCTTTTGAGATAAAATCTCCTCTCTTGGGAAGTCAGGACACCCTGTTAGGTGGTGGGCGATATGATCTTTTAGTAGAAGAATTAGGCGGCAAGCCCACTCCTGCCATCGGCTTCGCTGCCGGCATAGAGCGATTCATCTTGGTTTTGCAGATGCAGAAGAAACTCGATCTTGAAGAAAAGAAACTCAAGCTGTTTATCGCCGCCCTAGGGGACGAAGCCAAAGCCTTTGCGGTCAAGTTGGTCAGGGATCTGAGGCAGAAGAACATATCCTGCGAGACAGACTATCTCCAGCGAAGCTTAAAAGCCCAATTGAGAGAAGCCAACCGCCAGAAGGCGGAGAAGGTTCTGATCATCGGCGAAGAGGAGATGAAAAAAGGCAGGGCTGTGCTCAAAGATATGCAGAGCGGGGAGCAAAAGGAGATCGATTTGGACCAAATAGGTGACACCCTGTAATTGCGTGGTTTGATGCAAAAGAAGAAACCTATTATGGGATGAGGGGCTAGTCGCAGACTTTAGTCTGCGGGGTGGGGGCCGCTCAGCGGATTAAACGGATGTAACGGATGTAATCAGTTCTCAATTGTCGAAGCATGATAAGATACCCATCATTGCAGGGAGGCCCGCCTGCGGCGGACCGACGAAGTCCCGCAAGTCGCGGGACTTCGCTCTCGCTCGCAATGACAGCATCAAGTATCTCGGATATGGTTGTAAGACCTGTCCGACCATTTCGTCAGGCCGAGTTGTTAGCTCGCCAACCAGGTCCAGGATAGGTGAGAAAAGAATGTTCGTTAACCGAGAGACAGAAATGTCGCGGGCTAATAAGCTGCTAATAGCTTTGCTCGTAGTTAATTTCGCCACCAGATTGCTGATTCTGATCCGACCTTTGCTATACTTGGATAACATTCTAATCCGGTCATTCTTTGATTATTCTATGATTTCCGATGACTCCTATCTGTGTTTGAAGATTGCCAAGAACATTTCTCTGGGCCTAGGGCCTACCTTTGACGGTATCAGTTTCACCAATGGGTTTCAGCCCTTGTACGTCTTCTTAATGGTGCCCATATTTCACCTTTTCCCCACTGATCTGGTCACTCCTGTTCACCTCTCCTTGTTGATTTTGAGCATCTTCGACACACTGTCGCTGTTCCTCATCTTCAAGCTGGGCAGGCGGGCTGCCAAATCGTTGCTCGCCCCAGTCATCCTCTCGGTTTTCTGGATATTCAATCCCTACGTGATCGGCACCACGCTCAACGGTATGGAGACCATGATAGCCTTCTTCTTCCTACTCCTCTTCCTGTACTATTATGATTTGAAGCAGCCGCATGAAGATGGCAAGAGATCGTTCCTGCTGGGCGTGATTCTGGGGGCAGCCATGCTCGCCAGAATAGATTCCATCTTTCTCGCGTTTTCGCTGCTTTTACTCCTCACCCTCAGGTTGCTGTCCAAGGCCGTTTCTTTAAGACGATATCTCCGGACCTTGCTTTTTGTAAGTGTCGGAGCGTTGATCGTATACTCCCCCTGGATTGTCTACTCCTACGTTTTCACAAAGGCTGTATTTCCAGTCAGCGGAAAGGCGATCCGACTCATAACCCTTTCAACTGTAGACAACGCGCCTACGCTTGTAAACCTCTACCTGCCCATGTTGCTCAAGGGGCTGAAGGCCATATGGTTCGGAAACGCGATTCTGATCGCCTTGTTGGGTGTGATCACTCTGGGCTACCTATTTGCGGCACGGCTTGGGAAGTCACACATAAAGATGATGCTGGATAGAGTCAAGAGATTTTGGCTCTTGTTTCTTTACGCCATTCCTCTGTTCTTTGCCTACGTTCTGCATTTCTTTGCTCCATACTATTTTCCCAGATACCTGTTCCCCGTAATCCTGCTCTTTCTCTTTTGTCTTCTGATAATGATAGACCTCTGGTTGGAAACCTTCGTCAGGAGGCACTACAGGACAGCGCTTGCAGCTCCCATGCTTGTTGCTCTTCTGATCATGATTGTTGCCGGTGGTTTTACCAGATTTTTTCTGTCGAAAGAAGCAAGCTGTTGCGGGTATAGGAATATCGGGCTTTGGGCGGGGGCAAACCTCGAGCCGGGCAGCAAAGTGGGCTCATGCCAGAGCGGAGCCCTGGGTTACTTTGCTGAGAACCTAGAAGTCATCAATCTGGACGGCGTGGTTAATACTCCTTGTTATGAAGCTCTGCGGAGAAAACAGGCGGTTGAGTACATCAAGGTCCAAAGAATCAAGTACGTGCTGGGTTGGATGGTCAACTTCGATTTCCTGTCGAAGCAATCCACCAATTACAAAAGATCCGATTTCGGGCTGGTGGGCACAATCCCTCTCTATAAAACGTGGGGTCAGGATTGGTACCTAACAATGGTCAACTACGGTCAACTGGACTCCCTCCTCGAGAGGAAAAGGGCAGAATAGACGGCAATTTCATTCGGCGGCACATAGAGGAAGAGTCTCAACCGTTCAGGCGGTCTTTTCCCGCACTAACTGGGGCTGGTGAAGTTGGGGTAACGGACGGAGAAGCTGAAAACCCGCCCGGGGTGTTGTAATCTATGAACCGCAAGCGAACAGCCCAGCAAAGAGGCGTGAATGCAAGCTTCCTACAAGAAAACACAAATCGGCTGGTTGATCATATTTATCTTCATCCCCATTCTTCTCTTTTTTGCCGGCGTCCTTTATTATCAGGAGGTGCTGGGCAAGCCTTTTGGGGACAATCCTGTGCCTTCTTCGTTCTTTCTGGGCTTTCTCCTGCTGTTTTTGATTGTCCTAGCATTGTTTGCCACGCTGACCGTCACCGGATTTCCCAACTATATCGAAATCAAATTCGGCATCGGGCTGATTCGGAAGAAATTCTACTACAAAGATATTCGATCCTGTTCGTTTCAGAAAAATCCGTTAATTTATGGATGGGGTATCAGAAAAATACCAGGCGGCTGGCTCTATAACGTATCCGGCTCTATGTCCGTTCAACTTGGCATGAAAGATGGCAAAATGTATCGGATCGGAACGGCCGAGCCGCAGGAGTTGGAGCAGTTCATCAAAACCAGGTTGAGTTTGTTTGGTGCGGTTTGAGATCAGAATCCCCCTCACTCTGTCTCTCTCCCCAGGGGGAGAGAGAACCCGTCGCCCCCGGATGCGGCGATTCCTCGACCTAATCCTGCCCCCAGGCGGGGGAGGGAAACAGACACGTCATTGCGAGCGCAGCGAAGCAATCCCATGAGGAGATTGCCGCGCCCTTCGGGCTCGCAATGACGCTGCAAGTACACGTAACGCCTCGGCGTAAAGAAGTATCAATGCCCGCCTACGAGAAATCCCCCCTCACTCCCGTCTCTGGTGGTTCGACTTCGTTTATCCTGAACGAAGTTGAAGGGCTCACCACCCCGAGCTTGTCGAGGGGCGGGATCTTCGATCTGTCTCTCTCCCCGCGGGGAGAGGGAAATGGACATGTCATTGCGAGGAGTCCCCCGTACGGGGGACGACGAAGTCCCGCCGTTGGCGGGACCGCGCCCTTCGGGCTCGCAATGACGTTGCACGTATACACAATCCCCCAGCATAGAGAAATATCGTTGCCCGCCTACGAGAAATTCCCCCTCACTCTGTCTCTCTCCCCCAAGGTATGAACCGAATGGTTCACACCAAGGGGAGAGAGAACCCGGTGTGTTTCCTTCCGTTAGTTCTAAGTTTTCCTTGACTTATGGCCAAATCCCATTAAATTGGTCAGAAAATTCCGAAGGGAGATTGAGATACCATGAATAAGGATTTTCTGGCAATAACGGATTTCACCACAGAGGAGATAAAGGAGACTCTTGAACTTGCCCTGGATATGAAGTCGGGAAAGATTACGCCGCTTCCATTGACGGGCAAAGCCGTTGCATGCATCTTTCTCAAGGCATCGCTTCGCACCAGGGTCAGCTTCGAGGTGGGGATTATGCAGCTTGGAGGAAAGTCCCTCTACATCACCGGCGATGAGATAGGACTGGGTAAGAGGGAATCGGTCTACGATGCCGCCAAGGTACTGTCGCGGTTTGTGGATATGATAATGATCAGGGCGTTCGATCATAAGCAGGTGGAGGACCTGGCCAGGCATGCAGATGTGCCGGTGATCAACGGGCTGACCGATCTTCTGCATCCCTGTCAGGTGATGGGTGATATGCTTACCGCCCTGGAGCACAAGGAAAAGGTTGAGGGGCTTACCATAGCCTATCTTGGCGACGGCAACAACGTGGCCAACTCCTGGCTCAATGCGGCCACCAGGTTCTCATTTGACCTCAGGATCGGCACCTCGCCGGAGACCAAGCCGAATCAGCACGTTCTTGAGAACGCACAGAAAGTTGGCTTGAGTCAGATAAGCGTGAACTTCGATGCCAAAGAAGCTGTCAAGGACGCGGATGTTGTTTACACCGATGTGTGGGCCAGCATGGGAGAGAAACATCTTTCCGACAAGAGAAAGAAGCTCCTGAAGAGTTTTCAGGTGAACAGCGATCTGCTAAAGGCAGCCAAGGATGACTGCATCATCATGCACTGCCTGCCGGCAAACAGGGGAGAGGAGATCACCGACGAGGTGATGGATGGTCCTCATTCAGTGGTGTTTGACCAGGCGGAAAACAGACTCCATGCGCAGAAAGCAATTATGGTTAAGCTTCTGAGCCAGGCGCCGGATGAACGTGGTGCATTCCAGAAGTTCGAGTAGTAATAACATTCCAGCTTGGAATTCTGCTAAGAAAGGTTGAACAATGGCAAAGATAGTAGAATGTGTTCCCAATTTCAGTGAAGGAAGAAGACCCGAAGTTATCGACGCTATTCTCGAAGAGATCAAATCGGTCCCCGGTGTCTTGCTCTTGGATAAGGAGATGGACAAAGATCATAACCGGGCGGTGGTGACCTTTGTGGGCGGACCGGAAGAAGCCAAGACAGCCGCCTTCAAGGCGATCGCCAAAGCGGCTGAGTTGATAGATTTGGAGAAGCATCAGGGCGAACATCCCCGGATGGGGGCAACCGACGTGGTTCCGTTTATTCCCATCTCTGAGGTCACACAACGAGATTGTGTCATACTGGCTGAGCAGTTAGGAAAAGAGGTAGGGGAGAAGCTTCAGATTCCGGTCTACCTGTACGAAGCGGCAGCAAGCAGGCCCGATCGAGCCAACCTGGCAGCCGTGAGACGGGGCGAGTACGAGGGAATCAAGGCAGAGATAGAGACCAACCCGGACAGAAAGCCCGATTTCGGACCGGCAAAGATGCACCCGACTGCCGGTGCTGTCGCCATCGGCGCCCGCATGCCCTTGATCGCGTTCAATGTCTACCTTGGAACTCCCAATGTGGGGATAGCCAAAAAGATTGCCAAATCGATCAGATTCGCGGGCGGTGGTCTCAGATACTGTAAGGCCCTGGGCTTTGAGATCAAAGAGAGAGGGCTGACTCAGGTCTCAATGAACCTGGTCAACTATCCCAAGACTCCCATCTTTCGAGTTTTTGAGATGATAAAGTCGGAAGCAGAGCGGTACGGGGTTCCCATTGTCTCCAGCGAGATCGTTGGTCTGACGCCTCAGGATGCCCTGCTGGACGTCGCGGAGTACTATCTTCGTCTGGAGAATTTCAAGAAGGAGCAAGTGCTGGAAAGCAAGCTGATGGTCTTCGCCGGTGGAGAAAAGGAGGGATTGGAAGGGTTCATCGATCAGGTGGCTTCATCTTCTCCTGCCCCGGGTGGTGGAAGCGTTGCAGCCGCTTGCGGCGCATTAGGCGGGGCTCTCTCCTCCATGGTATGTCGATTGACCATTGGAAGAAAGAAGTTCAAGGATGTGAGCGAGGAACTCAAAGGCGTTTTGAACAAAGCAGAATCGATCAGGAAAGAGATGGAGGAGTTCATCGTTAAGGACGCCGAGAGCTTCGACAGTGTAATGGCTGCCATGAAGCTCCCCAAATACACCGATGAGGAGAAGGAGAAACGGAACCTGGCCGTCCAGGAGGCGACCAAAGGGGCCATTGCCGTTCCGCTTCAGGTGATGGAAAAGGGCCTGGAAGCGCTCAGATTGAGCCAGGTGGTGGTGGAAAAGGGGAATCCGAACATGATCTCGGATGCGGGAGTGTCGGCACTGACTGCAAAAACGGCGGTGGATGGTGCGTACTACAATGTTAGAATAAACCTGCTGTCAATCGAAGACCAGGATTTTGTAACCTCCACAAGACAAAAGGCGGACGCCATTAAACAAGAAACTCGTGCTATGGCTCAGGAGATTGAGAGAATCGTGGAGGAGAAGTTGAGTGAGGATCAGTAAAATCAGATGCAGAAACGCTGGATAGACCTCCATATTCACACCACCGCCTCTGACGGACTGCTAACCCCGGAGCAGGTGGTTGAGTTCGCCAAGGAGGCAGGTCTATCTGCCATCTCCATCACCGATCATGACACCATCAACGGATATCTGGCGGCCAAGGAAAAGGCAGAGGAGTTGGACATTGAGCTTATACCTGCGGTGGAACTTTCCGTCTCATCCGGGGACGATGACTTTCATCTTCTGGGTTATTTGATTGACTGCGAGAATCCGGAATTCTTGAAGAAGATTAACGGCTTCCAGGAGGAGAGGCGTATTCGCGGTGAGAAGATGGTGGAAAAGTTAAATGAGTTGGGCTTGGACTTAAGTATAGAGACGGTGAACAGGATAGCGGGCAAGAGCTCGGTGGGAAGACCTCATCTGGCCGACGCTTTACTCAAAGAGGAATTTGTTCATACCTATGACGAGGCCTTTGCCAGATACTTAGGCTATCATGCTCCGGCTTATGTTCCCAAGCGATTCCTGACGCCTCAGGAGGGGATCGACTTAGTTCATCTGGTCAGGGGGGTGGCGGTCCTGGCTCATCCGGGAACCTCCAGGTCACACGAGGCTATCTATGATTTCATCCAGATGGGCTTAGACGGGATCGAGGCGTACCACGCCGTGCACGACAGGCAGGCCACTCGCCACTATGTAAACTTAGCCAACAAATTCGGCCTGATCTACACCGGGGGATCCGATTGCCACGGACGGAAAGGTGAAAAGACTCTAATTGGGACTGTCAAAGTCCCGTATCAGTGCCTGGAGATGCTGCGAAAAGTGAAAGAGGAGAATTATTGATCGGGCTTTCAATTCGGAAGAGCGGCACAGAAATCCACCGCCAGGCATCGTACGGGCTACTTCCCAAGTTGGCATGAGTTTACGAGTGAGGGCTTAACCGTGATCTCTGGATGCAAAACGTGGTCTTTTGTCTCTTTGACCCGTCCTGATCCTCAGCACTACCAGTAAGATCTGTTTTCCTAATCTCAGAGGAGAGATAAGATGAGAAAGTTTGTGTT
>JBARPX010000161.1:0-16760 GCA_049643405.1 Candidatus Zixiibacteriota bacterium | reverse complement strand
GAAAGGCGTTAACAGTTAAGAGTTTAGAGTTCAGAGTTTAGAGTTTAGAGTATTACTTTAGGGGATACAAGGAAAGCGGTTTTCTGATATTAGACTATGCCTTCCAAAGCAGCTTTCTTAGATAGAGACGGAACCATAATCGAGGAAAAGGATTTCATCAGAACGCTTGAGGAGATCGAGTTCGTTCCCGGTTCTATTGAAGCCATAAAGCTTCTCCGAAACCTGGGATACAAAATCGTGGTGGTCTCCAATCAGTCCGGGATTGGAAGGGGAATACTCACCGAGAAGAGGGTCACAGACGTCAACACGAACTTTCTGCGCCGCTTGGAGGAACAGGGCGCGCCAGCGAATGCTCTCTACTTCTGTCCTCATCACCCGGATGATAACTGTGATTGCAGAAAGCCTAAGACCGGAATGATCGAAAGGGCGGTGAGGGAACTCGAATTGGACCTGAAAGATGCGGTGGTGATCGGGGACAAACTTACGGACATACAGCTGGGCAAGAATATCGGAGCGACCACTGTCCTGGTGTTGACCGGATACGGGAGGAAAGTGTTGGATGAATTGACAGACTCGAACCCGGATGAAAAGCCAAATTTCGTGGCCGAAAATCTGTTAGGAGCAGCAAGCTGGCTCAAAGATTTGGGAAACGAAAAGTCGTGACTCCATGTTATCACTGTTAGGTTTCCTTGTCCTTCGAGGCTGGCAACCTGTACAGCCACTCCCGGGAAAACCGTCTATCTCGTACCGAGTGCAAGGGAATGGTTGTGTCTGCATCGTTGGTCCTACCCAATACTCGGATTAGGCAGGTCGTATTTCGTATGAAGTGGTTAGTCCATCTCGAATTAAGTCTATAACGCTTGCTGCGAAGGAGTGTCTTGGGCAAATCGAAGGTCGTGGTGGTCAAGAGTTCAAGGGTTATCCGAGCCTCGGGAAAAGTGGACACCGAGCTTCTGGCTCAGATGGTTGAACAGGGACTTTGCAAGCTCGCCTCCGAACCAAAGCCGGAGGATGCGATAAGACATTATTTTTCACCCAAAGACAAGGTGGGCCTGAAGGTGAACTGCCTGGCAGGGCGCATGGCTTCCACCCACCCTGAGATAGCTTTGGTCATCGCCAGCCTGCTGAAGGTCATCGACGTCAAAAACAAGAACATTATCATCTGGGACAGATCGTCCCGTGAGCTCCAGGAGGTGGGATTCTCCTTGAATGCCAATGGAGATGGTTTTCTCTGTTTTGGCACCGACGCCCAGGGTGTGGGCTACTCCCAAGATTTGATCAATTACAAAAACGTCGGCAGCCTGCTGAGCCGGATAATGGAGAACTTCACCAATGTCCAGTTAAACCTTCCGGTTTTGAAGGATCACAATCTTTCCGGCGTGACCTGCGCTCTGAAAAACTTCTTTGGCGCCATTCACAACCCGAATAAATATCATGACGACGGATGTGATCCGTTTGTAGCCGACTTGAACCAGGTGCCTCAGATAAGAGAACAGCAGAAGCTCGTGGTCTGCGATGCCCTGCGGGTGCAGTATAATGGTGGACCTTCATATCATCCCCAGTGGGCGAAGAATTTTGGGGGGATAATCGTGGCTGACGATCCGGTGGCAGTCGATTTCGTCGGCTACCAGATCATAGACAAGATCAGGCGCAAGCACGGCCTGCCAAGCTTGGAAAAGGCAGGCAGAAAACCAAAGCACATTTTCACCGCGGCCGATGAGCAGCACAGGCTGGGAAAGGCTAGCTCGGAAGAGATAGAGCTGGTGGAAATGAGGGTCTGAGATTCAAGAGGGTAAAGGAATGGCTCCATGAACAAACTTGACCGAAGACGATTTCTGAAATGCTCGCTGGCGGCAGCCGGTGGGATGATGTTGCCCCGGATCCTGCCGGGAGGATCTATCCTCAACTCCGGTGGGGACGTTTCGGCATCGGTGGCGCAGGCCGGTCTTTCCCAAGTAGAGGCCAGATATTACAAGAAGCTTGAACACAAAGAGATCGAATGCGATCTCTGTCCGAGAAAGTGCAAGGTAGGGGATAGGGAGAGGGGATATTGCGGCTGTCGGGAAAACCAGAACGGAACCTACTATACCCTGGTTCATTCCTATCCCTGCTCGGCCCACGTGGATCCCATTGAGAAAAAGCCCTTGTTTCATTTCCTTCCGGGAACCAAAGCCTTCTCTATCGCCACCGCAGGCTGCAATATCAATTGCAAGTTCTGCCAGAATTGGGAGATATCTCAGGTGAGACCGGAGCAGGTGAGGACTTACTACCTTCCCCCAGAGGAGATAGCTGCCTATGCCCAGGAGAGTGGGAGCAAATCCATCGCCTACACCTATTCCGAGCCGGTAGTATTCTACGAATACATGCTGGATTGCGCGAAGGCCGGAAGAAAACGGGGCATCAAAAGCGTGGTGATTACGGCAGCGTATATAAATCACGATCCCTGGCTGGAGCTGATAAGAGAGGTGGATGCCATCAAGGTCGACTTCAAGGCATTCACCGAAGAATTCTATCAGGACGTCTGTCATGGAAAGCTGAAACCGGTGATGGATGCCTTAGTTGATTTGGCGCAGAGCAACATCTGGTACGAGATCGTCTACCTGGTGGTGCCCACCCTCAATGACAACTCTGACGACATTCGGAAGATGTCCAAATGGATGGTCAAGGAGCTGGGCAGAGACGTGCCGGTTCATTTCACTCGTTTTCATCCCATGTATCTTTTGAAGAACCTTCCTCCCACTCCAGTGTCGACTTTGGAGAAAGCCCGGAACATTGCTATCGAAGAGGGGATGAACTTCGTCTACGTGGGGAATGTGGCCGGTCACCAGGGAGAGCACACCTACTGTCCTAACTGCAAACAGGTGGTGATAGAAAGAGTAGGTTATCGCATCATCGGGATGAATTTGAAGGATGGCAAGTGTGGCTTCTGCCAGAAGGCCATCCCGGGAGTTTGGAATTAGTGGAAAGATTGTGGGAGAGCTCGACTCGGCAGTCTGTTGAAAAAACTCGGACAACCGTCATTGCGAGCGAAGCGAAGCAATCTCCTCTTTGAATGTCGGCGGTCCAGAGATTGCTTCGTCGCTTCGCCTCCGGCGAGACTCCTCGCAATGACATTAAAGAGCTTTTTTGAGAGGGTCCGAAGGAGGGGTATGCCTTTTTGCATAACCGGGCAATGCTCGATATTTCAGCACCTTTGGTTCCGTCATTGTCTTTCTTAGTGTCCAAAATTTTTGTCGAAGACCCTCCGATCTCCCTCTCCGCCAGAAGGAGTGGAAGAGCCAAGGGAGAGAGGTAAAAGACCGCCGGCCTCTGCATCAGCCGGAACCGGGGTCTGGTCTCCTTTAACATAAGAAGAATAGTCGCCTACCATAAAAATGCCATCGGACAAGTCTTCGCAAAAAGTTCATTTTATTCTGGCTTGCGTTCTCCTCGGCTTTTCCTCTATAGTCGCCCAGATCGTTCTTTTCCGGGAGATGATGGTCTCCTTTTACGGGAATGAGTTGAGTCTGGGGGTTATGCTTGCGGTCTGGCTGTTGTGGGTAGGCGCAGGCTCTGCGCTGGGCAACAGGATAGCCGGGAAGAAGACTTATTCCCCTGGCAGGTTATCGCTCTGGTATCTTCTGATCTCAGTGGCCAGCCCGGCAACTGTTGTCCTGATGAGATTCTCCAAGCAGATACTGGGGACTGCTCCGGCGGAGATCGTCGGATTCATTCCAATGTTTTTGTTTGCACTCGGGGCCATGAGCGTTTTGTGCCTCTGTCTGGGGATAACCTTTGTCTTGAACTCCAGATCATGGGCCTTTGATGAGAGCCTGGTCTTCTCGGTCAACCGGGTCTACCTATGGGAGTCCCTGGGGGCAGGCTTGGGTGGATTCCTTGTCACCTTTGCTCTGATTCCGCACTTCTCCAACCTTCAGATAGTCGTTTTCTTGTTCTTCTTGAATCTTCTCTTTTGTGCCCTGCTGGTGTCGCGGAGTCTGAAGCGATGGACCCGAGCTTTGGTATGGTCGACGGTCGTTCTGATGATTATTGGTTTTCCCGCATCAGGGCTGGATGAGTCGCTTGACCGCCTCTCGGCAGGTTGGATGTGGAGAGGTTTGTCGTTGGTTCATTCGGAAGATACTCGCTACGGCAACATTTCGGTGACCAAACAGCATGAGCAGGTTACATTTTATCAGAACGGTTTGATGTTGTTCTCACACCCGGATGCTTTCTCAGCGGAGGAGGCCGTTCACTTTGCTCTCCTGCAGCATCCCCATCCGCGAAGTCTTCTTCTGATAGGGGGCGGAATGGGAGGGGCGCTATCGGAGGCGCTCAAACACGACGGCTTGACCATAGATTATGTGGAGATAGATCCGGAGCTGATCAGGACGGGAGAAGCATATCTGCCTGAGGGGGAGGTTCGGGCCTTGAGAGACCCCCGGGTGCGCATTCACTTTGTGGACGGAAAACTCTTTGTCCGAGAGAAGACGAGAGACCCGGATACGAAACCTTACGACGTCATCATACTCAACCTTCCGGATCCTTACACCGCACAGTTGAATCGCTTTTTCACCTTTGAGTTTTTCCAGATGATAAGATTGGTTCTGAAAGAGGAAGGAGTCTTTTCGTTCAGAGTGAGTTCTGCCGAAAACTATATCAGCCGGGAGCTGGGTCTCTATCTCTCCTCCATTCATCAAACTCTGGAGAGCAGTTTTGAAGAGGTTAAGATTCTGCCCGGGTCCAACAATATCTTTCTGGCCTCGAGAACTAAGGGCATTCTCTTCGACGACTGGCAGACCATGACTGCACGTTTGAAGGAAAAAGGAATCTCCACACGGTTTGTGAACGAGAATTTCCTGCCGGAACGCCTTACTCCACTGAGGGTCGAATTCCTGAAAGATGCTCTCTTGGCGAAGGAAAGCCGGATAAACTATGATCTGAATCCGATCTGCTACTTCTACAACAGCATCCTGTGGAGCAAACAGTTTAAGTCTTTAGAGAAACCTATTCTGTTTTTTCTCTCCGAAGTCCATCCAGGGTGGTCTATCGGGGCAATTGGGTTGCTTTTCCTGGCACTTTTCCTCTTGTTCGTATCATTCGGATCAAGGTCATCAAATTTGGCTTTAGGAGCGATCTTCGTGGCGGGTTTCACCAGTATTTTCCTGGAGATAATCGTGGTTTTGTCCTTCCAGATATTCTATGGGTACGTCTACTCCATGATCGGGCTGATCTTTACCCTCTTCATGTTGGGACTTGCCTTTGGCGCCTTCATCGTGCAGAGGAGAGCGGGGGAAAGAAAGATCAGTTTCAGCGTGCTGGTCTGGATGCAGCTTCTTCAGGTGGTCCTCATTATATCTTTTCTGATCATGACCTGGGCGCTTTCCGAGACCTCTCCCTCGGAGCTTGTTGTGATGATTATTCTGCTTCTGTTCATAACTGCCTCCGGCTTGCTGGGAGGGGTGGAGTTCGCTTTGGCAAATCACCTTTTCCTGAAGCGGAGAACCACGCTGAAAGCCGGGACCGGTTATGCCGTTGACCTGTTTGGCGCGAGTTTTAGTTCGCTGCTGGCTTCGGCCATTCTCGTCCCCATTCTGGGAATCCCCACCACACTGGTCGCCGTCTTGTTGGTAAACCTCATCTGCCTGGGGTATCTTATGACCTTCTCCCGGGCTGCTTGAGGCGATCTTTCCCGCCCTGCTCGCAGTCCCACGATTTTGTGAAGAAAATCAGGGGCAACTGAAACCCCCTGGTCTCAACGGCTGTATAATAGAAGGAAGGAACTGGAGGAGTATGGACGGAGCAGGCGTGACCTACAGAATCCCACCTGCTTGAATTTTGCATGATTTGTGAAGCTTCTTGCACGATAGCACTGCTGACCCCGATCACCTGTCAACGGCAGGCATCCCGTCTTCAGTGATTAAGCCTGTGTGCCACAGTGGAATAACTCCTCTGTCGAGCGTGTTGGAGAAAGAGAGAGCGGCCGGTTTGGTGGTCTGGTATTTGCTGAAACTGGTTAATGGAGAGGTTGATACGTTTGAAATGCTCTCAGGGCGAAGGTTTGAATGCACCTTGAGAGAATGTCAAGTCTCGGTGGTATCTTTAGATGTTGACAAAATTCGGATTACTGTTACATTAGCCTTAGGAACGGAACACAAATTTGGAGGTAGCAGATGAAGGAGCAAAGGAAGTTTGGACTTGTTGCCGTGGCGCTGGCTCTGATCTCGGTGGCGATAATCTGGGTGGTCGGTTTGGGAGAGGCAACCGAGGAGACCGCAGAGGTGCCAAAGTATGAGCAGAAGTCCATCTACAGCTATATCAAATTACTGGACAATGTGGCCTTTTACATAAATCAAAAGTATGTTGACTCCATCGACGTTAAGGAGATGACCTACTCCGGAATTAGGGGAATGATAGAGACTCTGGATCCGTTCTCCACCCTGCAGGACGTCCAAGCCCACGACCAACTCATGGAGATGACGGAAGGAAAATACGAGGGTCTGGGGATGACCATTGCCAAAAGGGGCGATTTCATCACCATCATATCTCCAATAGAGGGAACACCGGCATATCGCATGGGACTTCGAGCGGGTGATCAGGTTATCCAAATCGATGACGAATCCACCGAGGGAATGAGTACCGAGGACGCGTCCAAACTCATGCGGGGCGAGCGGGGAACCACGGTGGTCCTCACCATAAAAAGGGAAGGGGTGAACGAGCCTCTGGAGTACGAGGTCGAGCGGGCACTGATTGAGCTCACCAGCGTTCCCTATCACGGAGTCATGAACGGCGGGATCGGATACGTAAGGCTGTCCAAGTTCTCCAAGGAGTCGGGAAAGGAACTGAGAGAGGCCGTGGAGGATTTGAAGAACGAGAACGTCAAAGGAATGATTCTGGATCTGCGGAGCAACGGAGGTGGTCTCTTAGATCAAGCCGTGGAGACCGCGAATCTCTTTCTGGAGCGGGACAAATTGATAGTATATACCCAGGGTCGAAGCGAGGTGAAAAGAGAGTTCCACGCTACAAGAGAACCTGTCTTCACCGACGGTCCTCTTGTGGTATTGGTGAACGAGGGCACCGCCTCCGCCTCGGAGATAGTCTCCGGTGCGATTCAGGATTGGGACCGGGGGGTCATCATTGGAAACACCACTTTCGGCAAGGGACTGGTTCAGCAGATTTTTGGTATGTCCAACGAGACTTACTTAAAACTCACTATAGCAAAATACTATGTCCCCAGCGGAAGATGCATACAGAAACCGGAGATCGCCAAAAGACGCAAACCCGGCGCACCGGTTCAGGTTGAAGAAGACGAACCAGACAGCCTGGTAGAGATGGAAAAGGAGGTGTTCTACACCAACGGTGGAAGAAAGGTGTACGGAGGAGGCGGGATAGTCCCGGACATCGAGATCAAGCGACCCGATTTGATGCCCATTGAGCTAAACTTGGAAAGACAGTCTATGTTTTTCAACTTCGCCGTGTCATACCTGGCCAAGCATCCGGATATTCCTCGAGACTTTGAGATAAACGGTCAGATCTTAGAGGAGTTTAGGAGCTTTGTAAAGGAGAAGGATTTCACCTACAAGTCGACCATCGAGCTGGGGTTAGAACCCCTCAAGGAACAGATCGAAGAGCAGGAGAAATCAGAAATGTTTGCGGGTGCGGTTGACGGTCTGGAACAATTGGTGGAAGAGGACAAGGCGGACGATTTTGACGAGAGCATAGATTACATCAAGAGATCCTTGAAGAGAGATATATTGAATAACCTGTATGGGCAAAAAGCATACTATGAAGAAGTGTTATTGAAGACCGACCCTTACATTCAAGAGGCCTATCAGATCCTGACCGATGAAAGCGAGTATCTGGGCATGCTGAAAGAATAAACAAGCCGTCCATCCACCGAATTAAAGTGATATCAGAAGCAAGCTCTTACCCAAGAGCTTGCTTTTTTTTGTGTTTGCCGGAGGACTCTGGTAGTGCCAAGAATTTTATATGAAATTCATTTTTTAAGGCGATGGGCAATCTCCGCATCTAAATGCCTTGACACTGCGCTGAAAAGTCGTTTAATTAAACCAACTTGGAGGGCAGCAATGGAGGGTCGTGATGAGAAACAAGATGTCCACATTAGCTTTTCTGCTACTTTCAGTGGGGCTAACCTTTGCCGGATGTGAAAAGATGAAGACGGACGGCGTAACCCGAACTGTACTGGACAACGGACTTACGGTTTTGATTGAAGAACGTCACTCCGCCCCGGTGGTTACCATCAATACCTGGGTGAAAACCGGATACTTCAATGAACCGGACAGCCTGACCGGAATCTCCCACCTGCTGGAGCACATGTTCTTCAAGGGGACGGAGAAACGAGAGGTGGGGGAACTGCGGGAGGACACCAAGAGGCTGGGCGGATATCTCAACGGCGGTACAATCTACGAGTACACGAACTACTATACGGTCCTGCCCAGCAGGTTCGTCCAGGAGGGTCTGGAGATTCAGTCGGACGCCTTATGGAATTCGGTGATCGATTCGGCCGAGCTGGCAAAAGAGAAGAAGGTAGTTATTCAGGAGGTCAAGAGAAAACTGGACAATCCCAACGCGCTGGCATGGGAGAAGCTGATGGAACTGGCCTTCGAGCGCCACCCGTTGAAACGGTGGAGAATGGGGACACCCGATCAGATCGGTGGCTGGAGCAGAGATGATTTGGAGAATTACTTCAAGGAGTTCTATCGACCGGACAACATCGTGTTGGCCATAGTGGGAGACGTTAACACCGAGGAAGTATTGGAGGGAGTGAAGAGATACTACGCAACAGTGGAGATGCCCAAGACCGAAAGACCGAAGGTCCCGCAGGAGCCCCAGCAGAGCGGACTGAGATACCTTCAGATCAAAGGGGATATCACCCAGACCTATCTTAAGATGGGCTTCCATATCCCTGGAGAACTCAACCCGGACTTCTTTGCTCTTGACGTATTGGGACATATCCTGGGTCATGGCCGCAGTTCCCGCTTGAGCCAGAGCTTAATCGAAAGGAAGAGACTGGTCAGTTTGATAACGTCCTCAGCTTTTGCCTTGAAGGATTTCGGGGTATTCTTAGTCGAAGCGGAACTGGATACCAAGGGCCTCCAGGAAGCCCAGATAGAGATATTTCGACAGATTGAAAAACTAAAAACGCAAGAAGTGCCTAATGCTGAACTGGCCAAAGCCAAAAACGCCATTAAGTTCTCATATCTCTCGTCGGTTGAAACCGTTAGAGGTAAGTCCTTCAACCTGGCCGCTTACGAGGCATATGGAGACTACCGTCTGGCAGAGCGATATCTGGAAAGCGTCGACAAGGTGACTAGGGAGGATGTCCAGCGGGTGGCCTCAAAGTACCTTGTCCTGGAAAATGCCAGCATACTCGAGAATAGACCTGAGAGTGAGTCCGACGACGGGATAAGTGCTGAGCAGATAGAGGAGACGATTCGGGAAGGATTGGCGGAGAAGACGACTGAGGACGAAGGCTCAGAAAGAGTTGACCTCGAGTCGCCACAAGGCGCAGGTTTCCCAAGCGATCAGTCTGGAGATCGGACCTCAGGGTCTGTGGACGTGTCAGCCAACAGCGATGTTCTCTCCTGCGGGGCGACTCTGATCACTAAGGAGAATCATTCTTTACCCTTAGCCTCGCTGGGTGTCTATTTCAAGGGGGGACGGGCCCGTGAATCTATGGGGAACTCTGGAATCACCCGGCTGATGCTCAAGGGAAGCCTGAAAGGCACGGCCAACAGAACCGGAGAGGAGATATTCAGTTCGCTGGAAATCCTAGGGGCGTCTGTCAACACGGAGGCGGAACCGGATTACTTCGGTTACCTGATCAAGATTCTCTCAGAAAACCTGGAGCCGGGACTGGATATAATCGCGGATGTAGTAAAGAATCCTCTTTTCGATCCGGAGGAGTTGGAGAAAGAGAAAGAGATTCTTCTGGCAGGGATCGAAAAGAGCAGGGACAACATGAGAGATTATCCCGTCAGGCTTTTCCATAAAGCACTTTTCGAAAATCATCCTTATGGTCTGAATAGCTTGGGCGAAGAGGAGGCGGTCAGAAAGCTGGATCAATCACAGGTGAGGGACTGGCACGGCCAGCATTTCTCCCCAGGCAACATGACCGTCGTGGCCGTGGGCGATTTTGACTCATCCCGACTGAAGGAGAAACTGGATGAACTGTTTGGGGATTTGAAAGGGGGGGGAATTGAGACGCCCGAAGTCACGCCACTGGATTTAAACGTGGAAGAAGATGCAGTGGTGGAGACTCGCCGAAAAGCACAGACAGCCCAGGCCCTGGGATTTGCCACCTGTTCTTACAAGGAAGATGATTACTATGCTCTCAAGGTGCTGCAGGGAATCGCTTCGGGAAGCGGGGGAAGGTTTTTCCACCAGCTCAGGGAGAAGATGGGCTTAGCTTACACCGTTTACGGGGTGAATCGTTCCTGGGAGCAGGCCGGAGCTTTTTACGCTTACATAGCCACTTCACCAGAGAACGAGGAACTGGCAAGAGAGAAGCTCTTGAGTGAGTTTTATAAGTTCAAGACCGATCCGGTGATCGACCAGGAGTTGGAGGTGGCCAAGAACTACATCAGTGGACTGTACAAGATATATCTGGAGACCAATTCCGCTTTGGTAAGACAGTACGTAAAAGCTGAGCTTCTGGGAAAAGGAATAGAAGAGGTGGAGCAATATCCACAGAGGATAGAGCAGGTCACCAAAGGGCAAATAGGTGAAGTCGCCGCAAAGTACTTCGATCCCAAATCGCTTGCCGTGGGGCTTATTCGGGGCAAGAAGTAGGTGCCGATTCAAAAGATGAATTTGGCTCTTTACATTTTCCCGATTTTAGAGTAACTTTACCCGGCACCAAGAGACGACAACCGAGGACAGCTCGGCACCGGGCGACGGACCGATTCTCCGAAAGCGGAGGCTTTTCCGTAAGCAGGGTTGAAATAGCAGGAAAACAAATAAGAAATGAGTGCCAACAAAGCCAGGAAGAAAAACCAAAGACGAGTTCAAGCTTCGCTTCCCACCGGGTGGGTGTTTCATCCGGATTATCTCAAGCACGATTCCGGACCCGATCACCCCGAAAGCAAGAAGAGACTCTCCGCCTTGATGGCGCACCTGGAGAAGAAGGGACTCCTGAACCAATTAAAGAGCATACAACCCCATCCTGCCTCCGTTGAGTCGATAGAGGCAGTTCATGACTCCTTCTATATCAATAAAGTGGAGAGAATGTGCGAAGATGACGGAGGCATGCTGGACCCGGATACCCATGTGGGGCCGGAGTCGTACGGAGCGGCTCTCATGGCGGCTGGAGGAGTGATGGCGGCGGTGGACGCAGTGATGAATAAGAAAATCAAAAATGCCTTTTGTGCTGTAAGACCGCCCGGTCATCACGCGGAGAGAAGCAAAGCCATGGGGTTCTGTATCTTCAACAACGTGGCGGTGGGAGCAAGATACGTTCAGAAAAAGTGGGGCTTAGGAAAAATCCTTATCGTGGACTGGGACGTGCATCATGGCAACGGAACCCAAAGCATCTTCTGGGACGACCCTACGGTGTTTTACTTCAGCACCCATCAGTATCCTTACTATCCGGGGACGGGAAGCGAAAATGAAGTCGGTGGGGAAGAGGGTGAAGGATTCACGTTCAATATGCCCATGTATGAAGGGAGCGGTGATTTAGAATACGTCGAGGCCTTCGAGAACATTTTCTATCCCCTGGCTTTGAAATTCTCCCCTGAGTTTATCTTCATCTCTGCCGGCTTCGATGCTCACCAGGACGATCCTCTGGCTTCCATCAACTTATCAGAAGCCGGGTTTAAAAAGCTGACCCAGGTTATCGTAAAGCTGGCCTCGAAATCCTGTGACGGTCGGCTGGTGTCTGTCTTAGAGGGGGGATACAATCTCAGATCCCTCTCAGCATCGGTGGAAAAGCATATCCGCGCGTTGATGGGCGGAAAGTGAAGATGACAGTAAACGTTTTCTCTCCTCGAGCTTGATGAATCTGGTCTACGAGATCGGATCTCGTTCTTTCCGCCTGCCGTAATTCCTTTCGGGTTCAAACTATGCACTTTTCCTGTGCCAAGTTCTCAGCTGGTTTTCTCATCTTTCTTGTCCTCTCGTGGTCTAAGGTTTGTCTATCGGAAGAAGAACAAGCTCCCCGGATTGCCAGCTACAGGATAGACGTCAGACTTGACGCCGAAGAGAAAAGACTCCTGGGGAAGGAGGTCTTGACTTTTGTCAACACCTCGAAAGTGAGTGTAGACACGCTCTTTCTGCATCTTTATCCCAATGCGTTCGAAAGCGACACCACTACTCTTATGAAGGAGAGCCCCTTTCCTGATCGAATTGAGAAGAGGGAGAAGTACCGCGGATTCATGAGAATTGAGAGCGTGAAAACAGGCTCCGGCATGAATCTGACGGATGAGAAGATAATAGACGAGACCGTCATGAAACTGCCCCTCACGCATTCTTTGCCTCCCCGGGGAAGAATAGAGCTTCAAATTGAGTTCTTAGTGAAATTGCCCGAAATCCTGGTTCGCCTGGGATATTCCGGAGAACATTTCATGATCAGCCAGTGGTTTCCCAAGATGGCGGTACTGGAGGAGGACGGGCGTTGGAACGCCCATCAGTACCACTTTACCGGCGAATTCTTTGCGGATTTCGGAACTTACGATGTTTCAATCACGGTTCCGCCGGAATACGTAGTCGGCGCCAGCGGGTATCTGGTGGAGGACAAAGAAAACGCAAACTTCACCAGGACATTTGTCTTTCATGCCGAGGACGTGCACGATTTTGCCTGGGCGGCAAGCCTGGACTACCGAATCTCGCACAGGATGGTGGACGGGATAGATCTGAATTTCTTCTACAAGCCCGAGCATGAAGAAAGCGTCGATCGAATCATGGAGTACGCGGAGTTTGCTTTGAGGTTTTACAGCTTGGCCTTCGGAAGATATCACTATGATCACTTCACCATAGTGGATGCGAAAGTCGGCCTGGGTGGCGGGGCGATGGAATATCCCACGCTGATCACCATCTCTCCCTCGAGAGCCCCTCAGGAGAAGGCCCGCATGGACGCCTGGATTATCTTTCATGAGATCGCTCACCAATGGTGGTATGGTATGGTGGCATCGAACGAGGTCGAGGAAGCCTGGTTGGATGAAGGATTTGCCGTTTATTCCGGAAGGAGAGCCTTAGAGCAAAGATTCGGGAAGGCGGCCAATCTCGTAGACCTGTGGGGACTTGAGGTGGGTGATCTCGAATTCACCAGGCTGGAGAATCTCTTTGATCTGCAGAGCGACCCGGTGGTCAAGAATTCCTGGGAGTTTCGGAATTATCTAAGTTATCGCGCCAAAGTTTATTCCAAAGCTTCGTTGATTCTGGAGACTCTGAGAAACTACCTCGGTGAGGAGAAAATGAATGAACTCATCAGAGAGTATTTTCGAAGGTATAAGTTTAAGCATCCGACGACTGCTGATTTCATCCAGGTGGTCGACGAGTTTGCGGGAGAAGATTTGAGGTCCTTGCTGGAGCAACTCGTTTTCGGAACGGGGGTATGCGATTACGAGGTGACGAGAATAGAAAGCGTTCCCATAGAAAACGAAGACGAAAAGGGACGATACAAAACCCAAGTTGTGCTAAGACGATTGGGTGAGGTGATCATCCCGGTGGATGTGCTGATTCAGCTTAAGGACGGAGACCAGATCAGACAGGTGTGGGACGGGAAAGAAAGATGGACCAAAATCGAGATCGAAACCGATTCGAAGATTAAGGCGGCCATACTTGATCCGGAGAACAAGATCGCTTTGGATGTTAACGTCAACAACAACAGCCTTACAGCCAGAACGTCCGATTCGGTTTTGATGAAACTCTCCACGCAATCTCTCTTCTGGCTGGAGATTTTGGTGGACTGGATGACCTGCTTTTGAAGAGAACTCGGCTTAAGAGTAGATCCGAAATGTCCGGACGGACTTTCGGACAAGACATGGGCAGAGAACTATGATGCTTGTTTTAGACTCATTCTTTCGGGGTGCCAGAAGCGTTGCAGGAAACAAGGTCCTGGTCGGAATAATGTATCTATTTAAACTGGGCTGGTCGCTGGCGTTGCTTGCACCTTTGTACTTGATGCTCTCCAGAAGCTTTGCCAGAAACGTTAAGGCTTCAGACTTTCTCACCCGGTTCGACTTTTCTCTAATAATCGATTTCGTCTATTACTGGAGGAAAACTTTATCCATCTACTTGGTGATGTTCATACTAGTCTGTGGTGTGGTTGTAGTTGCCTACATCTTCCTCTCTGGAGGTTTCTGGGGAGTTTTGCGCGACGAAGCCAGGACCCGATCGCGAAGCCTGAAGATGGAGAGATTCTTCGGTTACTGTGGAAAGTACTTCTGGAAGATGTTTAAGGTGGCTCTCTTCGTGGGAGTGCTTTATTTTGCTGCACTTCTTCTCTTCCTGTTTCTTGCCGCACTTCTTGACCAGGTGGCAGGGAAAGCAAGTTTGTGGGAGATTTCGTCCTGGGGTATGGTGCTTAGATTTTTGATAGGGGCGTTCTTGTTCCTGTTGGTAAATATGATCGGGGACTATCTCAGAATATTCTCCATTCAGAATTATGATGAACGTTTCCTGGTAGTGGTGGGCAAGACCTTCAAATTTCTGTTGACAAACTGCCTGAGAGCTTTAAGTTTATACTACCTTTTGAGCGCAGGTTTAGCGGTGATGATTTTCGTCTTTTTTAGTCTGCTCAAAATCATGAATGCGATGCCGGGAACAGGTCTTTTTATTTTCTTTACCTTCTTGATTCAGCAGGTTTTCGTGATATTTCGATCTTTTTTTCGGCTGGTCTATTACTCGTCACAACTGACTCTCTATCATAGAATCTCAGGAGAGGCGGTTTCCGGACACCAGTAGACGTTGCTTCGTCACTCGGAAAACTCGTAGCGCTTGCGAAGGAGAACATGGCAGGCGGAAACAGAACAAAGAGTATTGAATCAAAGCAGAAAGGAGTAGAAGATGGCGAACAAGGGTGAAGTGACCATAAAGTGGCTGGGGCATAGCTCGTTTCTCATTGCTCTGGATGATGCGGCAAGGATCGTAACCGACCCTTTCGACAGCACGGTAGGTTATCCTGCGCCGAATGAGAGTGCCGATATATGTATGGTCTCGCATGACCACTTCGACCACAACTGTGTGTCCGTACTAAAAGGAAATCCGGAGGTGGTCAAAGGCACAGGAGAAAAGGAGGCAAAAGGGATAAAGTTCAAAGGCGTGGGCTCATTCCATGACGACACAGAAGGGAGCCAGCGAGGAGAGAATACGATCTGGGTCTTTGAATTGGGCGGAATCAAGTTTGCACACGTGGGAGATTTGGGGATCGACCTCAACGATGCCCAGGTCAAGGAGATCGGAGCAGTCGACGTCCTTTTCGTGCCCACCGGTGGATTCTATACGATTGACGCAGCTGTCGCCTCAAAGGTTGCCGCCACCTTGAATGCCAGGGTGGTCATACCCATGCACTACAAGACGACCTTTCTTGGAGATAATTTCCCTCTCTTAGGGGTGGACGAGTTCCTGAAGGGAAAAGAGAACGTGGTTAAAATGGGGAGCAACTCGGTGAGCTTCACTAAGGAAAACCTTCCGGAGAAGACCACCGTATACGTACTCGAGTACAAGAGGTAGACTCTGGGAACCATTCGTAGTCAAAGGTGCACCCTGTCAACCTTTGAATTCTTGAGCTCTTGAACCTTAGACCTTTAACCTTTAACCTGAAACCTTTAGGGTCTCTTATGCCTCTCAGACTGGAAGAGATGAACTGGATGGAGTTCGGTGAGTTGGTTCCTCAGAAGATCGACACGGTTTTGCTGCCGGTAGGGACCATTGAAGCGCACGGCGTGACTAACCTTGGGACCGATGTTTCCATCCCCTTGTTCATTTGCGAGAAGATATCAGACGACCTGAAGGCTATCATTGCGCCGCCGGTGTATTATGGAATAACCAGAAGCTTATATTCGTATCCTGGTTCACTCACTGTAAGCTCTTCAACTTTTGAGAACTACCTGACCGAGATCATGCTTTCTTTAGGTAAGAAGGGATTCTCGCGGGTTGTTGTGATGAACGGACATGGCGGGCACTTCAATGAACTGAAGAACGCCGCCATGAGAGCTCACCGGGAAGAGAAGGCTAAGGTGGCGGTGATTCACTGGTGGATTCTGTGCGAGGAGCTGACCAGGAAATTCTTCGGAGAAACCGGCGGGCATGCCGGGTTGGATGAAAATGCCGCAGTTTTGGCGATAGACTCAAAGCTGGTGAAGAGGTCGCGATATAAGAAGGACATGGTTTTCGAGATGAAAAACGGCATGCACTGTCTCCCTGCTCCCGGTTCCATCCTGACCTACAAGGAGGGAGAGGGTTTCCCCCAGTTCGATGGGAAAAAAGCAAAACTGTACATGAACAAGGTGACGACGAAGATTAAGGACGAGATCCTGGACTTATTCAGAAGATGGGAGAAGCTCGAAGCATGATGAGTCGCGTCTCTTTTCGCACGCCAGCATCTCAAGTTTAGGACACGAGCAGACTCTTCAATGGAGGGAAAAGATATGAATGTGCTTGATGCAATAAAGACCCGGAGAAGCATCCGAAGTTTTCAGGACAGGCCCATCGAGGAGGAGAAGCTTTTGCGCGTCCTTGAAGCGGGAAGACTGGCTCCCTCGGCAAAAAACACCCAGGAGTGGAGATACGTGGTGGTCAAGGATGCCGAGCTTCGGAGAAAG
>JBARPX010000160.1:0-13642 GCA_049643405.1 Candidatus Zixiibacteriota bacterium | reverse complement strand
AAACCTACCCCTCTGTGAGCCCCCCGTCCGCTGCCCCCGCAGACTAAAGCCTGCGGCTTTCGAAGCCGTCGAAACCTGCACAGCCAGCCGAACTGGTGGAACTTATTTCCCTATGTTTTGGGAAGTTCTTTCCGCAACAGCCATTCGGCTCACTTAAACCAACCCCCAACCTAATCGCATTAACACCTGATGCAGCATATACTTATATGCAGCTGTTCATCCTTCTAACACTATTGGCACGAAGTTTGCAAAAGTTTTCAAGGTTGTGCGAAGAGATCGGAACTGAAAACGAAATGGAACTGAAAGAATAGAGGATGATCTTGGCTTACGATTCTACCTTACAAACTAACAAGGCTCACGTAACCGTGTCCGGCTCGAGAGTGCTTGCTCCGTCCAAGCGGATTCTCGGAAGCGAGAATCACTTTCCCTTCCTTAGCTTTAAATCAAGCTCCCCCGACAAGGTACAGTCTATCCTTCCCAACGTTGACTATTCAGTCCTACTGATCGGTTTCTGCTCAGAATTGAAGAGCGAGCCGGAACCAGACGATAACAATAACGATGCCCCAAAATATGCGTTTTTTCGGCCGATGCCGGAAAACTGGGTCGCACAATATCCGCGTGTGTCCCCGGAGTTTCAACCCTTTTAAAGCGAGGTGCGCCAGATGGCAGTCCAGGTAGATTGGGCGCAGTTTAAGAGAGACAATGATCCGCAGGAAAGACAGAGACTCTTAGAACAGTACCTGCCCTTAGTAAAGAACGTGGCCGGACGAATGGCCATGGGATTCCCCAAGTCGGTGGAGCTCTCCGATCTGGTCAACACCGGCTTTATCGGATTGAACGAGGCCATGTCTAATTTTGATCCCGCCCGGGGGGTGAAATTCGAGACCTATGCAGTTCCCCGAATAAGAGGGGCCATCTTAGACGAGCTCCGTTCCCTGGATTGGGTGCCCCGCTCGACCAGGGCCAAATCCAGGGAGATCGACAGAGCGACAAGCAAGCTGGAAAACGAACTGGGCCGGCGGCCTTCACAAAGAGAGCTTGCCAAGTCTTTGAAGATCTCGACGGGCGACCTTTTCTCCGCCATAAACGACGTCTCCTCCGCCACCGTGCTCTCTTTAGATGAGTTGATCTACAAGGAAGAAGACAATCGACAAGTCCCCCGGGTAGAGACTCTGGAAGATGTGCGTTGTCAGAGTGTTTTGGGAGACTTGGAGAAGGAGGAACTCAAGGGTTATCTGGTGCAGGCCATAAGCCATCTGACTGAGCAGGAGAGACTGGTGGTGGCCCTGTACTACTACGAGGAACTGACCCTTAAGGAGATCGGCGAGGTAATGCAGATATCCGAGTCGAGGGTGTCCCAGATACACACCAAGGCGGTTTTGAAGCTGAGAGGAATGATCAAGGAGAAATTCGCCCAGTAAAGAGGGGAATCCGGCATTCTTATTTGTCAAGTCTGGAGGAATCATATGAGATTTAGCCAAACACCCGAGAACCCGGCCCAACCCGAGGATCGGAAGGCAGCGGTAATGCAGGAAAAGAGGCCATCTGATCCTGCTGAGAGGAAGACCGAGCTGGCCGAATTACTGCTTTCCATCAACCATAAGTTAGATGAGCTTACCTCGGCAAACCAGGATTTATTCCGAATGATGGATTCCTCGACGCAAGGAGAATTTCCTGTGGATGATTCGGTCACCCACGAATTCGCGCGAACGGCTATTTCGCAGGAGGAGCCGACGGAACCTAAGTTGGCCTATCGGCTCTCCTCGCTGATGGATTTCCTGAGACAACGGTACAGCTTTGAAGAATGTGCGGTGTTTCTCCTAAAAGGAGGGGACGCC
Source organism: Candidatus Zixiibacteriota bacterium (assembly GCA_049643405.1). Lineage (GTDB taxonomy): Bacteria > Zixibacteria > MSB-5A5 > MSB-5A5 > SM1-73 > SM23-73-3. The sequence continues at coordinate 11,804 of JBARPX010000160.1, read as the reverse complement.
AACCCGGAAAAACTGGTTTCATCCGGTTTGAGCGCGGGAGCTCAGGGTTTGAACGAATTCGAGGACGAGATAAGAGCACTCTGGGAAAGAGGCGATATCGCCCGGGCGGTTGGCGAAAAAAGAAGGCTGGTTCTTCCGGCAAGAAGCGGAGGGAATCTCCTCATTATCCCGTTTAGGATTCTGGGCCGGGAGGATGGATTCTGGGTAGCGCGCTTCAGGGAGGAATCCTCTCCCCAAAAGAGCTCTTCTATGGAACTGCCATTCTGGACCGAGCTAATCTCCGCGTGCATCGAGAATTCTCGTCTGAAGGGGCCTTCGGCCCTATCTTTGGCCCGCCCTTCGGCCTTATCTTCGGCCCACCCTTCGACCGGGCCTTCGTCCCAGCCTTCGACTCGCGTGGAAAAACCCCGTCACTTCGAGGCCGAGAGGCTCTTCGCCACGGCTGAGATATCCAGAGCGGTGGTGCACGAGATAAACAACTGTCTTCAGGTTATCCTGGGAAGAACGCAGCTCTTGCTAATGAATGAGAAAAAAGCCCCAAAGACACCTTCGAACACGAAGGTCCTGGAGACTGTCGAAACGAATGCCAACCGGGTCTGTTCGATTCTTAAGGACTTCTCGGATCATCTGCACAGGCAATCCGGCAGGAGCTCCGGCGAAGGAGAAGTGAACGTGCGGCGCATCTTGGAAAGCAACTTAGTTTTCCTCCAGTACATATTGAAGTCGGATAAGATCAGATTGGAGTTCGACTTAGGGGAGAATCTCCCACCCGTATGCTGGGACCCCGGAGAATTCGAATTGGTCCTGCTGAGCCTGATCTGGGGATTAAGAGATCAGCTGCGCGCTAAAGGATCCATCCGCCTGCAAGCGTCGGCAGGGGAGAAGGACCTCCGCGTTAATATACGTTGCACTTCCGAGGAGACCCAAGGAGACGACTACCCAGACTTCTCTGACCTGCAGTCCAAGAAGCGGTTCCGGTTGGCCTCTGAAATCCTCAACCGGCACCAGGGAGAGTTGAGGTTCGAGAAATCCGGGGAAAGGAAAATTCACCTGTCCTTGATCTTTCCCATAGTTCCGGATAGCAAGACAAGCCCGGAGAAACTTCGGGAAGCAGAATTATCATCCTAAGTCTGACAGCGGCAGGGGTGAGATTGCAGGAGAGAAAATACGTCATTTAAATTGCTCACGGCGGCCAAAAACTGCCGATAGTATGACTGAAGGCTTGAAAAGGAGGATACGTCTTGTTTTATTCAAAAGATTCCGGTTCAAAGATCGAACATGAACCCGCGGCTTCAAGAGAAACTCCATTACCGGTGAAAACGTCTCACGGCCGTAAGTACGTCCGCATAGAGTTGTCGTCGCCGGTTAAGTTTCGCCTGCTGGCCTGTAGCCAGGGAAAGATAAGAATCACCGAGGAAGAGACTTCCGGCGAAATCCTCAATCTGAGTGAGGGGGGGATGCTCCTGCTGACCGATTCTCCGGTGCAGGAACAGGGTTTTGCCCTCATGACTCTGAATCTGAACAACCTGGCGGTATTGGATGGGGTCCTGGGAAAGATCAAAAGGGTGGAGGCCTCAGAGGAAGGGGATTTCCTGGTGGGCGTGGAGTTTACCTCACGAGGGGAGTTGGAGAAGCTCAGTTCCGTTGAGCAGGTGGAAAGCCTGCCGGTGAAAGTAGAAAGCTTCGATCGCAAGATGCGGGAGGTCATCTCCGGATTCTTGCGTACCACCGAACTCGTCGCCACATAAAAGAAGAGAGCTTTTCGTTGCATCCTTAAGAGTGACGGACAAAAGACAGGACGGCTTCGAATAGAAATATCTCTTGCATAAACTTCAAGGCGATCAGAGGGCGCAGTTGTCGGGGGCTTCGGGTTGTCCTTATCAGCCCAATGGTCAAAGAGAAAGAGAGCGATTATTCTTCGAGGGGACGGTGAATCCGTAAACTTGAACCAAGCCGGGGTGCCACTTGACCGAAACCTCAATACACAGGGGGCTCAAGATGAAGCGTAGGGGCAGAAACACTAACAGGAAGGTAACCAAGTCCGCGGGCCACGTCAAAAGCAGGAAACCCTCATACCCAAGCCACGATGTGGATGTTTTGAAAGCCAACCTGGACGTGGCAACCGGCGTCTGCAAGATGATTGGACGGTCGGGGGGAGGAAGAAAGGGGTTTGAGGAGATGCTGAATCTGATTGGCAAGTCCGTGGAGTTCAGCCACGCCAGCCTCTTCCTGTTGGATAAGAAGAAGAATCAGATGACCGAGGTAGCGTCGGTGGGGAAAAGAGTGGATCTGATCGACTTCGTGAGATTCGAGGCAGGCGTCGGGCTCTCCTCTTGGGTGGCAAAAGAGAAACGGCCCATCGTTCTTTCCAATCTACACCGGAAAAGAGGCGGGGAAAGAATCAAGTCCTTCCTGGCCATGCCCCTGATCCTTGACGATGAGGTGTTCGGCGTGATGAACTTATGCCACGTGGTGGCGCAAGCCTTCGAAACCGACGACGTACGCTTCTTAAGTTTGATTTCCATACCAATGGCGCTAAGCCTGGAGAGGATGTTCTACCATTCGGAGGTGGACAGGCTGGAGAGCGAGCTTCAACAGGCCCGGGAGTGTTCCGCAAAACTCCAAGAGGAGATCAGGCGCATGGAAGGAATGATTCCCACCTCGCAGCTGTTGGAAAACCTAAAAGAGAAGATCACGGCGCCACTTGGCACGGTGGCGGAAAACGCGCAGTTTCTTCTGGAGAGCTTTTCAACCCGGCCGGACCAGGAGTCCCACAAATCAGGCAGAAGCCGGGATATTAAGTTCAAACGCGGCTTAAGAGAGATAAAAAACGAGGTTAGCCAAATCTCCAGAGCAACGGACAAATTGCTGAAGACAAATATCATCCGGTAAAAACGAGGAAGCCTCAAGCCAGGGAGAAGCGGTTTCGACCGGCTGAGGTCTCCATGGAGAGATCAAACCTACCTGATCTGGGGAAGAATAATTTGACCAACGCTTTGAGATCCAAGAAGGCCCTCCGTCCGCCCGACTCGGGACAGGCGGAGTTGAAGGGACTTCTGGACAACCTGCCTCTGGGGGTGTTCAGAAGCTCGCCTGAGGGAACGTTAGAATACGTAAACGAATTCTTGTCCAGGCGCCTCAAGCGAACCGATAGGAATGCCGGAAGGGATGTGGAGTCGTTGGAAGATCAGATATCCCGGCAGGTCAAAGCCTGTCTGGAATCTGATAAGCCCGTATCGGTCAGGGCCGCGGACACTGCCGATTCGAATCTTCTCATTCGTGTCGTTCCCCAAAGAGATGAAACCGGAAAATCGGCTGGAGCCCTGGGCTGGCTGCAGGATCTATCAGACGTGTCGGACTTGGAATCGAGGTTGGAAAAGAAGATAAACGAACTTTCCATCCTCTGTGAGTTGAGCAGGGTTCTAACCAGCACCCTGAATTTAGAAGAGATTCTTCAGATTGTACTGATTGGAGTTACCGCCGGGCAGGGGTTGGGTTTCAATCGCGCTTTCCTTATGCTCCTGAACCAGGAGGGAAACGAGCTTGAGGGGAAGATGACCATCGGTCCTTCCGATCCGGAGGAGGCAAAGAGAATCTGGGATTCGCTCTCGGCCAAGGAGCAGTCCTTGGAAGAGGTGCTCAGGTCGTACAAGGACGCCTTGAAGGAGAAGGACGTTCTGGTAAACCGGGTGGTGAGAGAGTTGAAAATCCACATCTCCGATAAAAGTAATCCACTGATTCAGTCGATGCTGAGCAGGAGAGCATTTGCCGTGCCCAGAGGAGAGGAGGAATCAGCTAAAGATCTGTTTGACCTCCTGGGGACAGATCACTTTGCGGTGGCTCCTCTGATATCGAAAAATAAGATGCTCGGCGTCATCATCGCCGACAACCTGATAACCCAGAAGCCCATTGAGGACGAGGACATTAAGCTCCTTTCCATATATGCAAATCATGCCTCGGCTGCCGTAGAAAGCTCTCAGCTCTATTCTGAACTGGAGGAAAAGGTGCAAAAGTTGGGCGAGGCCAACCGGAAGATCGCCGAAAGCAGCCGAAGGCTCCTGAAGGTGGAGAGGCTGTCGGTCCTGGGACAGATCACCTCGCAGGTGGCACATGAGCTGAGAAATCCCATGACCATAATCGGGGGATTTGCCCATTCGATTCTGAAGAAGATGGATGCGAGCAACCCCAACCACGAATACATAAAAATAATCGCCAAGCAGACGGAACGAATGGAAAACGTTTTGAACAACGTGTTGAATTTTTCCAAACCCGAGAAGTCTCATCTTGAAACGGCCAGCTTAAACGATCTGATGAACCAGACCTTCGAGATGATGGAACCGGAGATAGATTCCGCGAAGATCACAATCATGAAGTCTCCCTCTCAAAATCTCTCTTCGGTTCGGGTGAATCCGGATCTCATACGACAGGCTTTGCTGAACATCTTCCGCAACGCCGTCTGGGCCATGCCCCGGGGAGGGATACTGTCGGTGGCCACCAGGCAGACCGACAAGTCGGTCAAGATAGAGGTGAAGGACACCGGCTTCGGTATTTCTCATGAACACGTGAGCAAAGTCTTCGATTCCTTCTTCACCACCAAACCCGAGGGGTGCGGACTGGGATTGACAATAAGCTCGGAGATAATCAAAAATCACGGTGGCCACATCGGCGTGGAAAGCACCCAAGGAAAAGGCTCGACCTTTTATGTGGAACTGCCCCTGCCGGATGACACGGTGGTTGAAGAATCGTCGGAAGCTTAAGCCGAATTTTGAAACAGGGAGGAGAGCGTGAGAAACAAACAGTTAAATGAAAACCCTCAGCCCAAGCCAAAACGGCGCGAGCGGGCGGGGAACCCGAGCGTATTGGTGGTGGATGATGAAGACCACATTCTCAAGCTTTACCAAAAAGAGCTGACGGAAGAAGGGTACCAGGTGAAAACCGCCACCAACGGAGAACAAGCCCTGAGGATGGCAGAAACAGAATCGCCGGATCTGGTGGTTCTGGACATCAAACTCCAGGATCAAAACGGCCTGGAGATACTGGGTGGCTTGAGAAAGCTGGGTGGAAATACGCCAATCATACTCAATTCGGCATACTCGGTCTATAAGAACGACTTCCAGTCGTGGCTGGCAGATGCCTACTTGGTGAAGTCGTCCAACTTAGACCAGTTGAAGAAAAAGATAAAGGAGTTGATTAGCTTCTGACCGGGGACTGATTTCTTGGATCTTTAGCAGAACCAGCCCCATAACGAAGTCAAATGTCGGGGAAGGACAATGATCAAGTCACAGGAGACCGAAAAAGCCTCAGACGTTCTAAAATCCTTAGAGGAGCTTGTCGCTCAGGCCAGGAGTATGGCATCCAACTTAGCTTATGCGGCACTAAAGTCAAGAGAAGCGGGGAACATCTCCACCCGGGTGTACGAGGACCTTCTGGACCTGGTGGATCATACCGGCCGCATCACCTCAGACTTAACCAGGATGATCCGGGTGGTAAAAATGGAAGTGGGGAGACTTTACAAACTCTCCAGACACGGCGAGATAGAACTGGAGAAAAACAGGGAACTGGTTGAGAAGATCGAACGATCGTTAGGCATGGTCTTAGCCGAAAGCCAGAGAGTGCTGGAGAACGTGAAAAGGTTAAAGTCAGTCTCGGCCAATAACAAACTGATATCATAACACAAAAGCCTCAACGGAAAGTTAAGGAATCTGAATTTTGTACCGATTCTAATCAAATGTAAACCTCTGGCAGAGTGTCCAATCAGGTTCCCGGGTGTGCGGGGTCCAACGAGTTGAATGAGAGCAGGGGGATATCTGAAAAGAGGGGGCTATGCTGATTTTGACAAGGAAGTTGGGAGAGAGCGTCACCATAGGAGACGACATCAAGATAACCATCCTGGGGGTAAGAGGGAGGCAGGTGCGGGTGGGAATAATCGCCCCGCATAAAGTGGCCATACACAGAGAGGAAATATACTTCAAGATTCAGGAGGAGAACAAAAGAGCTGTCGACAGCACCGTGGATGAGGTGGCCACGATCGCCCACTTGTGGAAAGATAGCCAGGAACAGCCACCGGAACAAGCGACGGACTCCGAATTTCCTCAAGCCGAGAGATCCGAAGACAAAAATAACCCCAATCGGGGAAACCGAACAAAGCCGAAGGAATGAATGATGTTCTTTAAGAAGGGAAGCAGAAGCCGGGGCGAGGATTTGAATCGAAAGGTGGAGAGGTACAAAAGATGGTGGCAGGACCGGAGGGAGGATGGTTCCCCCGGACGATCGGACTCGTCTAAGAAGACAAAAGACGAGGGGAAGCCTTTCGATTCAAGTTTCGTCTATTATGAAGAGGGTTGATTGGCTCACCTTAGTGAGACGATCCTCCAGAGCGGATCCTTGAGCCGGGAGTACCCTGCTCGAATGAAAAACGAGCAGCATGGGAGCGCCGGCGCCGGAGGGTTAAAGTGTAATTGAATGCAACGCTTCTTTAGTCTCTGTCCTTGCCTGAAGCTCGGTCATGCCGGGGAGTTGAAATGAAATTCGTTGCCACGAAATTCGGAGAGATCGATTTCGAAGAAAACGAGATAATCGTCCTTCCCAAGGGCATCCTCGGTTTCTCTCAACTGACCCGCTATATACTCCTGGAGAAGGAAGGATCCGGTCCCTTTAAGTGGTTTCAGTCCGTGGAGGACCCCAACGTGGCATTCGTGATAGCAGATCCTCTCAGCTTTTTCCCCAATTACAAGCTGGAGATCGATGAGAAGGAGTTAGAAGAGTTAAACTATACCAACTCAAGGGATCTGATCACTTACGTGATCGTCACAGTTCCTCAGGACGCCAGCCTGGCTTCTGCCGATCTTTTGGGTCCTCTGGTGATAAATTCGAAAAAACGACTGGCCAAGCAGGCGGTGATGTCCAACAGCCCCTATACTACTAAACACTATCTCTTGGATGAGGTGAAGAAGCGTCTGCGGAGAAAACGCTTGGACAGCAGAAGTCCGGCGTAAAGCTCACTCTGGAGCCCAGCAGGATTCCAGAATCGATGACCCAGCCTAATCTGCATTCCGACTAAGACCTTTTATTCAGAACAAGAGAACACTCTTCCCCTCAACGGATGATCTTTCAAAACCTTCACAGGTAAGGAAATGGGAGAACTTTCTTGAGAATCGGAGATTACCTGGGATTGGATCGAAAGAAAGAGGCTGAGTTGAAAACGGTTGCCGTCTTTCCCCGGGCTGAAGCCGTTCACGCCCCAGACCCACCGGGACAACTTTCTCCTTTCGATAGGGCCGTGATCGAGAGGTGGGCCGCTGTGAAAAAAAGAACTCCGAACGAGGATGTGCATTACCCGGTCAGCGCCTGCGTGTGCCTCTCGTATACCTGCGCCCATAACTGTTCAGGATGCCCGCACGGATCGGACCGCAAAGGCGGAAACGCGTTTCTTGATGCGGGCAGTTTCGGAAAGTTGCTTTCCTGCTTGCACTCTCTGAAAGTCAAATTCGTCGATCTGCGTGGAGGTGGAGAGCCTACTACCCACCCGGAGTTTCACAGGTTCGCTCAAATGTGTATGCGAGAGGGTTTTGAGCTGAGCCTGCTGACCAACGACACCTCGCTCGATTCGACGACAGCCAGACTGCTGGTGGAGGGCTTTTCATTTCTTACAATCAATCTGGATGCCGATAATGATGAGGTGTATAATCAGATTCATCACCCTCCTGACTCAGGAGAATTCCAGAGGGTGCTGGCGAACATTGAGCGGGTGATCTCCGAAAAGGAAAGAAGAGAATCCAAGCTCATGGTGGGAACTCAGATACGTCTGTGTCAGGCCAACGTGAACTACATGGAGCAGATGACTCGTTTGGTCAGGGACCTGGGGATTGACTACGTCCAGTTTCGGATTAACCATTGGGCCTTCGATCGTCTGCTTCCCGATCAGATTGAAAGGGTAAGCCAGTTCATATCGGAATTGAAGGCCAGCTTCGATCCGTTTCCGATATACGGAGAGATAAACAGCCGGAAGCTCAGCGGTGGGTGTCCGGCTTCTCTTGCACATATGATAATAGGTACTGCCGGCGACGTTTACCCGTGCGCCCATTTTGCCAGGCTTCCACAGGTCACTTCTTTTGGCAATATCTTCACCCTGCCACCAGATGAACTCTGGTTCGGAACTCAGCATAAAACGGTAGTTCGACGTCTGAGAGAATACGATTGTCCTATCGAATGTTGCCGGTGGCGCGTGCACAGCGACTTTCTCTCCAGTTCCGTGATGGAAAGTGGAGTTATACTGAGATAGCCCCTTCTCTTTACAGTCTGTCACTACTTCAAATCAGACTGATTTAATCCTTGTCCATCTTTGTCAGAATCGCTATCTTGGGAGTGATTCTAACGTGGAGAAATAATATGCCGAAAAGATCATTTCTGATTGTCACAGGCCTGTGCATTTTAGCTGTTCTGCCGTTGATCTGTGAAGCCGAGGAGGGGATGTGGCTTCTGGATTCGATTGGCAAGCTCCCCATCGATAGTCTTCACGCTCTCGGTCTCGAGCTTGCTCCGGAGCAGATCTACGACGCTGAAGGGGGTGGGATCGCCGACGCCGTGGTCAGAGTTCGCGGGGCAAGCGGCTCCTTTGTGTCTCCGGAAGGTCTGATAATAACCAATCACCATGTGGCCTTTGGAGCAGTTCAGAGGCAGAGCACGCCGGAGCACAACTATCTAAGAGACGGGTTTTACGCCGATACGAAAGAGGAGGAACTTCCGGCCATCGGATATGACCTCAGCGTGCTCAGGTCCATGGAGGAGGTTACCCAGAGGGTTCTGGGAGTGGTGAATGAAAGGATGTCCGATCTTGAGAGATACCAGGCCATCGAAAAGGTCTCCAAGGAGATCATCCGCGAGGCTGAAAAAGCTGAAGATGTGAAGTGCAAGCTGGCGAGCATGTACGGGGGGAGTCAATACTACCTGTTCACCTATTTCAAGATCAGAGACGTGAGGCTGGTATTCGTTCCGCCCGGTTCCATCGGTGAATATGGTGGGGAGATCGACAACTGGATGTGGCCCCGGCATGCCGGAGATTTCGCCTTCCTTAGGGCCTATGTGGCTCCGGATGGAAAATCAGCGGAGTACTCGAGGGAAAACGTCCCCTATAAGTCAAAGGTGTATCTTAAACTTTCATCCTCCGGGGTGGCAGAAGGCGATTTCGTGATGTTGATCGGGTTCCCGGGAAAGACCAGGCGGTATGAGAGCTCGTTTTTCATCGACAAGATGGTGAACCATGATTATCCCAGAGACATTCGAACTCGCCGGGAGGTGATCTCCATTCTGGAGGAGGCTTCGGCCAGGGATTCCTCGGTTGCCATCAGATTGTCCTCTTTAGTCAAAGGTCTGTACAACTATCTAAAGAAAAACAAGGGAATGTTGGAGGGATTCGAAAAGGCTGGAATTCTTTCTGGGAAAAGGGTTGAGGAAAGATTGCTGAGCGAATTCCTGAATAACAATCCGGAGCTTAAGGGGAAATATGGACAGGTTCTGCCTGAGTTAGACAGCCTGTTCCGGGAGCGCAAAAAGTTTGGAGACAAGGAATTTGTAGTAAATTGGATGACTTCCCGCTCGAAATTTCTGGACTTCGCCTCCACCATCTACAAGTGGAGTTTGGAGAAGAAGAAAGAAGATATAGACAGGGAACCGGGCTATCAAGACAGAGATACTCTGGAAACACAAGAGTGGCTGGAGGATGCCCAGGTTAACCTGGTTCCGTCGGCCGACCAGGCAGTCCTGGCTTACTTCCTAATGAAGGCTCTCGAGCTTCCTCCGGATCAGAAGATCGCCGCGATAGAGAATATCTTCGAAGGAGAACAGAACGTGGACGAAAGTAGCCTGGTGGGCGAGTTTGTTGAGAACCTTTACCACAGGACCCAGCTTGGCTCGGTAGGGGAGAGGTTGAGGATGTTTAATATGAGCAAAGAGGAGTTGGAGAGGCTGAACGATCCCTTCATCGATTTTGCCAGGCAATTAGAGGCGGACAGAGAAAAGCTACGAATTAGGCACAAGGAATTCTCCGGCGCCCTCACCAGGCTGGAGCCGAAATTGATCCAGGCTTATGCCGAGTGGAAAGAAAGGAATTTCTACCCGGACGCCAACGGGACCATTCGTTTCAACTATGGCTTGGTCAAAGGTTATATTCCCCGGGATGCGGTCACCTATAGCTACATAACGACCCTGGCTGGAGTTCTGGAGAAAGATGTCGACGAAGAGCCATTCGATGCCCCTGAAGAACTGGAGCAGGTCTATTCAAAACAGGAATTTGGGTCCTATCTTGATGCATCCATCGGGGACGTTCCAGTGAACTTTCTTTCCACCAACGACATCACAAACGGCAACTCCGGCAGTCCGGTGATGAACGGCAGAGGGGAATTGGTGGGGCTGGCCTTTGACGGAAATTACGAGAGCATCAGCGCGGATTATCTTTTCGAGCCGGAGATCACCAGAGCGATCAATGTCGATATCCGCTACGTCCTGTTCCTCCTGGATAAAGTCTACCCCGCCGCGAATCTGCTCGAAGAGCTTACCATCCGGTAGTCAGGCTGGCTGATGGGAGTGACATGAAGATCGGGTTCGTCGTCTATGAGGGCATGACAGCCCTGAACTTGATCGGCGTGTATGATCCTTTGACCAGGCTGAAGACCATGGGCTTTGTTCCAGAATTGAGCAAGCATATCTGTTGACGCTCCTCCGAAGTAAAAACCAAAACTGGGTTTGTTTTCACTCCAACCAGGGTGCCGGCGAGAGTACCGCTGAGATTTTTCTCGCCTCGAGGCCTCCCCAGCGATTTCCTGCTATAAAGTTTAAAGACTCTATGTCGATAGTATTAATAGAGGGAGAGCAACAAAAGGCTGCAAACGCCCGTTGTCTACGGGGCAAGGCAAGTTTTGGAATCTGCTCTCCGTTGGATTGAGAGAACCACAAATGTGTTGTTATACAGTCAGTTAGGGGAGTGGAGCCGGACGATACCGCAAGTGTGCAATCATCTGCACAGGAGAAAAAAGAATGTTGTCGTGCAGCGGGCAAGGAGAATCTAAAGGAAAAAAGAGGGATCCTTCTCTTCGGTCGGAGAGAAAGAAGGACGGGAGAACAACGCGCGGAGTTCAGGAGCCGATCAGCCGGATTGAGGGCAAAAACAGTAGCACTATGGATAGGGTTGCAAAAGAGCCTGATTCGGGGGGCATCTCAACTCCTATCCGCAAGGAAAAGGTAGAAGAGGCGAAAAAGAGAAAACTAAACGGCGATTACGATAGCCAGGAGGTTTACCGAAAGATCGCCGATAGACTCATGGATCTGTTCGAAATCTAACGGAAAGTATGAATAAAGATCAAAAATTTGTCAGGGCCACAAGCCTCTGAAGGTCCGTCCATTGCCCAATAATGGATTTACGCCGGCGGTATCAATCTTCAGGTGTCATAGGAAGGCTGGCTTCACGGAGAGACCCTCCTAACGTTTCGCTACCACGCGTCGAGCTTCAATAGGAAAGCCCAGAGCCTGAGGGGCTCCCCATTTGTCATTGCAGACTTTTTTAGCTGTGTTTGAATAAAATCTTGACAAAAGAATCATAAGGAAATATATTGAATCGGCTTAAGATGACAGATCAGGGGTTCGGGTCTGAGACACAAAGACGCTGCGAGCAAACCCTTAGATCACGTTTTGGGCGATTAGCTCAGTTGGTTAGAGTGTCCCCCGCCATAGGCGGGGGAGGGTCAGGTGGAGAAAGTTTGGAGTTTGAGGTTTTTTGAGTTCTTGGGCGATTAGCTCAGTTGGTTAGAGTA
>JBARPX010000159.1:0-16786 GCA_049643405.1 Candidatus Zixiibacteriota bacterium | reverse complement strand
CGAACTTGGATTCGTCTCCTTTGGGGAAAAGATAAGCTGCCACCTTGCCCCATCCGGTGTTGCAGGTCTTTCCATGATAGAAGCAGCTTGCGCAGCGAGAGAGAGGCAAAATCAGGGTCAGAACGATTAGGCTGTAGATGACGTAGGTCAACCCCAGCACTTCCTTTATGCTGGTTAAGATATAGATTCCAAGGGCAAAGGCTCCACCTAATACAATCCAGCGAATGACGATTACAGCTTTGGGGTAGCTGTGGCAGAATCCCAAATCCTTTGCTGCTTCAGCCTGTTGGTCCATAATGTCTCACCTTCTTTAATTTTCCTCTAAGTTTACGAATTTTGAGACAGAAGGCAAGCCAAAAAACGGGCGGCATCATGCTTTTATGTCCATCTTGGTTCTGCCACGGGAACTCATGGTCTCTTGTTGCGGGGTACCCTTCGGCCTGCGCCCTCAGGGCAAGCCCTTATCCCGGAATGTCTCAGGTTGAATGTACGCACCTTCTGCCAGCACAACGAAGGGTCTTAAGAATCGAAAAAATACTGTCGACAATATGCAGCAGACAGCACAATCTCTGTGGTGCCGATCTGTCCGCTTCCCCAAAACCGTCTCTTAGAGATCGTTACGCGGGAGCTTGACAATGCAACGGGAAGGTGCTAAATTGAGTGGAATTCAGAAAGCTAAGGCATAGGCCGAATACTCCAAGTTCGATCGCGGAGGATATAACATGAAAACATTCAGGAAATTCCAGAGCGCATTGCGGGACAATCTCACCGATTGGGTCAAGAAGCTGGGAGAGGTGGATATTCTGGTGGGAATCCCCAGCTTCAACAGCGAGGATACCGTAGAGGGCGTGGTATCTGCGTGTGGATTAGGGTTAAAGGATCATTTTGGAGGAATGAAGACGGCAATCATCGTTTCTGACGGGGGCTCTTTAGATGACACCAGGGAAAGAGCCAATCAGGCAGAACTTTCGGGTGAGGTGAAACGCATGGTGGCCATCTATCGAGGGATGCCGGGCAAAGGTACGTCCTTCCGGGCCATATTCGAAGCCGCCAGGTTGCTCAAGGCGGACTGCTGCGTGGTGGTGGACTCAGATCTGAAAAACATCACCCCGGAATGGGTGAAACTTCTGGCATCGCCCATCCTGGAGAAAAAGGCAGGCTTTGTGACCCCGCATTATTTGCGGCACAAATACGACGGTTCCATCACCAAGCACATAGTCTACCCGTTGACCCGGGCTTTATACGGAAAACAGATAAGACAGCCCATCGGAGGAGATTTCGGATTCTGCGGGGAGCTGGCGGCTTTCTACGCCGAGCAGGACGTGTGGCAAACCGACGTGGCCAGGTTCGGAATCGACGTCTGGATGACCACCTCTGCCATCAACGAAGGCTACTCGGTGGTTCAAGCCGATCTGGGAACCAAGATACACGAGGCCAAGGACCCTTCGGTCGACTTAGGTCCTATGTTCCATCAGGTGATTTCGACGCTCTTTTTCCTGATAGGGAAGTATGAGAAAAACTGGATGAGCGTTGACGGAAGCGAAAAAGTTGAGACATTAGGGAAGGTTTCTCAGACCTCGAAACTGGAGTCGGTTCCGGTGAGCTTAAACAAACTCAAAACCGAGTTCGTGGAGGGGTTTCATCACTTCGAACCTCTGTATCAGCAGGTGGTCCACCATCAGAATTTTTCGGAACTGAAGGGCAAGGTAGAGAATTTGGAGAAAAAAGGGGAACTTGACTTCTGTTGCGAACTCTGGGCCAAGATACTTTACGATTTTGCCTTCATGTACCAGACCTGGAGCAGAAACCGAAGAAGATTGGTCGATATCATCACTCCCCTGTATTTTGGAAGAGTGGGGGCCTTCTGTCAGGAGGCGGCGGAGATGGATTCAGACCAGGCCGAAGAGCTGATCGAGAAAGAGGCTGAGGTGTTTGAAAAGCTCAAGCCCTACTTGGTCGAGAAATTCAAGAGGTGGGAATAGCGCAACAGACGGGTTTCGCTTCGAGGCAATCGCAAGAATGAGAGGGTGATTCTCAGACATACGAAGGGGCGGGATGACGGAGACCCGTCTGGGAATTCCCGCCCCTGTCGAGTATGACGTGCGGTGCAACGTTGTGATCGAGCCAACATAGGGCAGAGCATTCAGCCCTGCCCTATGGTTCGAGGATTTATTTGGTACTCGCCTTCTTCTCCCTCAATTTCATCCCGCATTGGAGACAGATGCCCGCCTTATCGGACATCTGATCGGGGTGCATGGAACAGAAATACTTCGCCGCCTGCTGCGGTTCCTCTTCCGCCTTCTGCACAGTCTTCATCTCCAGCTTCATGCCACATTTAGAGCACTTGCCGGCTTCGTCAGATACGATCTCCGGATGCATGGGGCAAGCATAACTTGGCGTTTCCTCCGATTCCAATGCCACCAGCTGAACGATCCTCATCCCCAGCTTCATGCCGCACTGGGAGCACTTGCCGGCTTCACCTGATACCACCTCAGGATGCATGGGGCAGAAATATTCATCCTGAAGCTGGGCCAACTGGTAATACTCGTCTTTGCTCATCAGAGTCTTCTGCAAATCCTTGCCACAGCACTTGTCGGCTTTTGCCGAAACACTTGGACATGCTTCCATGTGGCACCGATAGACCTCATAGAAGTCCTCTTTCACCAACTTCATTCCGCATTCCGGGCATTTGGCCGCTTTCTCTGCCCTTACCTCAGGATGCATGGGGCAGGTGTACTGCTCCATCTTCGAGAAAGAGTCGAGGGTCAGAACCTGGGCCGCACCCGATTCTTTTCCTCCGGATTCGCCTTCGGTTGAGGCCTTCATCATCATGGGACAGGTAGCTGCGGCGGTTTTGTGAGGGCAGGTCTTGCTGCAGCCGCCTTTTCCGTCAGCCAAGGCTCCCTGAGCACCGATCATTAAAACGAATGAGAAGAAACAGAACAGACTTAGGACAACGATCCAGTTTCCTCTTTTGAATGGGTAAGACATCTTTCCTCCTTTTGTTTTGACTGAAATTATCGACTACGGTATCTCACGGATTCGATCAAACAACGTGCTCGGTGAAATTCAAGACTCTCCAACCGGCGGGTTTTTCTACATCGCTCACCTCCTTAGACGGTTGTCGTGTTACTTCATTTGAGGGTTTTATTGGTATTCCTTTCACTTTTCTCCTTGGGTATAAGCGACATTCTCTTGCAACCAATTCGAAAGTCGCAGAAGCAAGAGTATTCACATGACAATACTCCTCTTTTTGTCCATTACTATAGGGCGACTTCGCCCTTTTCCCCCGTCCGGATTTTGACCGCCTCCTTAATTGAGGATACGAAAATCATTCCGTCGCCCTTGAAGCCGGTGCGGGCTTTGCTTGAAATAACCCCCACCAGGCGGTCCACATCTTCATCCAGACAGACAACCTCGATCTTGGCCATGGCCGGATATAGCTTGGTTATGTCCTGTGGTCCGGCAAAGTAATTGGGGTCAAAGCCATAGCCCACAGGATGCACTCTCGTAACCGTGATTCCAGGCGCTTTTGCCTCCTCCAGAGCCTTCACCGTTTTCTCCAAGGCATTGGTTCGGATATACGCTTTTATCTCTTTCATCTTTCCTCCTTTTGAGAAGAGCTCAACGCTTCGGCAGTGTTCAATTCACTTCTAGATCATAACACCCCTGATATAGGGACAACTCACCATCATTCCACAATTAGCTTCCCTCTCATCATTCCCATTCCGCAGGTGAAGGTGTATTCTCCGGATTCCTCGGGAGTGAACTCTATAGAAGTGGTTTTAAAGGCGGGCAGCGGTTTTCTTATGTTGAAATCGCCAAACACGATCGTATCCGAGCACTCCGCCGTTTCATCCCGATAGAAATCGATTCTTACCGGAATATCTTTCTTCACCACAATCACGTCCGGCGAGTAGCCACCCTTGACGATCACTTTCACCTCCTGAATCCCTCCAGCCTCGACTCGGGCCTGAGTGGTCTTGCCCTTTGAGAAGAAGAAATACCAGTTGACCAAGATGATTAGCAAGACCCCCAGGACTGTCACCATGATTTGCGTCTGCATGAAACCAACCTCGCCTTAAGACGTAAATTTGAATCTTCGCAATCTCAGTGAATTCGACACCACCGAGACAGAACTGAAAGCCATAGCGGCTGAAGCAAAGATGGGATTCAATAAAATCCCAAAGAAAGGATAAAGAATCCCGGCGGCAATGGGAATGCCAGCCGTGTTGTAAAAGAATGCCCAAAACAGATTTTGTTTGATGGTCTTGATGGTCCTTTTGCTTAATTCGATAGACGCAACCACACCTTGCAGGTCACCTTTGATCAAAGTTATGTCCGAGGCTTCCATGGCCACGTCCGTTCCGGTTCCGATGGCAATTCCCACGTCCGCCTGGGCTAAGGCCGGGGCATCGTTAATCCCGTCACCAACCATGGCTACTACTTTCCCCTCTGATTGCAGCCTTTTCACTTCGCGGACCTTATCTTCAGGGAGCACCTCTGAGAGGACCTTATCGATTCCCACCTTCCTGGCAATGGCCTGAGCAGTTCTTTGATTGTCGCCGGTAAGCATCACTGCTTCCAGACCAAGCTCGTGGAGGTTCTCTACCGCCTTTCTGGAGTTTTCCTTCAAGGTATCCGCCACCGCAATGATCCCGGCAGCCTTTCCATCAATAGCCACATACATAGGAGTCTTCCCATCATTAGCCAATCTCTCTGATTCAGATTCGAGGTCACCTAAATCGATTTTTCGATCATGCATGAGTTTCAGGTTTCCCAGGATCACCTGGCGGTGGTTGACCTTCGCCTCTATCCCGTGTCCGGCTATGGCACTGAAATCCTTAGGATCGGAGAGCCGGATGTTTTCTCCGGCAGCCTTCTTAACGATGGCTTCTCCCAGGGGATGTTCCGAACCCTTCTCGGCGCTGGCGGCGTGCTCCAAAACGTCCTCCCGCGTGAAATCATTGGCTAAGATTAGGTCTGTCACCTCGGGTTGTCCCCTGGTTAGCGTTCCGGTCTTGTCGAAGACGACGGTGGTCAGCCGGTGCGCCGTTTCCAGGCTCTCTCCTCCCTTGATCAGAATCCCGTGTTCGGCCCCCTTTCCGGTTCCCACCATTATGGCGGTGGGAGTGGCCAATCCCAACGCACAGGGGCAGGCGATGATCATCACCGCCACGAAGTTTAAAAGGGCAAAGGTCAAAGCTGGACTTGGCCCAAAGTTGAACCAGATTACAAAGGTGGCGATGGCTACAGAAATCACTATGGGAACGAAATAGCCGGCGATCACGTCGGCCAATCGTTGTATGGGAGCCTTGGACCCTTGAGCATCTTGAACCAATTTTATGATTTGAGCTAAAGCGGTATCCTTTCCCACCTTGATGGCCTCGAACCTGAAAGCTCCGGTCCTGTTTATGGTGGCGCCGATGACCTCATCTCCTTTGCCCTTTCCTACCGGCATGCTCTCTCCGGTTATCATGGATTCATCCACCGAGGATTTGCCCTCCTTGATGATCCCGTCCACAGGAATCTTCTCTCCCGGTCTCACCAGCACAACATCTCCAACCAGCACCTCCTCTACGGGAATATCTACCTCTTTCTCGTCTCGGATCACCCGAGCTGTTTTCGGCTGCAACCCCACCAGTTTTCGTATAGCTTCAGAGGTTTGCCCCTTAGCTCTGGCTTCCAGGAGTCTTCCCAAGAGAATCAGAGTAATGATGATCGTGGAGGTCTCAAAGTATACCTTTGGTTCTATGCCGCCTCTGAGAAACAGGCTGGGGAATAGCGTAGCCGCCACGCTATAAAGATAAGCCGCAGACGTTCCTACAGCTATGAGAGTATTCATATCCGCATTCCTGTGTATGAAGGCCCCCCATGCTCCCCGGTAGAACTGCCAGCCCACCCAGAACTGAACCGGGGTAGCCAGAATCCACAGCAGGACAAAACTCCGCCAGATCTCCGGAACCCCGATGATCCATTCGGAGCTGCCAATGAAAATCAGCAGGCTCACTGCCAGACCGATCGAGAACCTCTTCTTCAAGCTCTTATATTCTTTCTCCCTTTGGTCCCTCTCAATGTCCTCCTCGACCTCTTCTTCCCCGGAGGGCTCCATCACCTTGTAGCCGGTCGATTCTATCGCTCTTTTGATCTCATCCAGACGAGTTTCTGACGGCAAGTACTCGACCTTAGCCTTCTGGGTGGCTAAATTCACTACTGCCTGGATCACCCCCCGGGTGGCAAGCAGAGTTGTCTCGATCTTCTGAACGCACGAGGCACAGTCCATCCCCAGAACAGAGATTTCCGTGGAAACAGTCCCCACATCGTAGCCGCTCTTGCGAATGGCGGAGATGAGGTCCTCGGCCCTTGCCTCATGAGGGTCGTATGATACGGTGGCCCTGGAGGTGGCGAAATTGACCAATGCTTTGTCTACGCCTTTCAGTTCAGACAGACTTTTTTGGATTGTCTGGGCACAACTGGCGCAGCTCATTCCTACTATGGGAAGATCAACTTTTTCAGATGGCTTGGACACAGCCCCGCTCTGGGGACGCATCGCTTCCTCCTTGGAGTCGCCCTTTGACTCGACGTACTTCTCCGGGGCTTGGTCAAACTTCTCCTTGCACTGCTTTGAGCAAAAATAGTAATCCTTCCCGTTGTAGCTGGAAACTCCTGCGGCTTGCTCTTTTTCTATGTCCATTCCACAAACTAAATCCCGGGGCATTGGTTTTCTCCTCGCGGATTCGCAGAATCACTCCGTTAACGAGAACTGGTTTTGCCTTCAGGGGAGGGATGGCGTTCCTCCCCTGACAACGGTTGCGACATGCGCCGAGCCGAGGCACGAGGACTCTCAAATCCGTCTCGGGCTGGAGTCACTTGGTCTCCATCTGCTCCATCCTCTTCTGCATCATCTCCATGCTGCCCATGGCCTTCTGCATGTTTTCGCTCATCATCATCATCTGCTCGTGCATCCCGTCCATGTGTTTTTTCATCTCCGCGTCCTTCATCATCTCCGGGTTGCCCATCATGGACTCCATGTTTTCCATCATCCCCATCATGTTCCCGGACATGTTGTGCATCATCATACCCATACCCTTCATGTTCGTCATGCCCATGCAGCCGGGGCTCATCTTCTTCCCCATCATCATGTCCATGTTCTTCATCATGCCCTCGCACTGTCCCATCGTCTTTTGCATGTTGCCCTTCATCTCCCCCATCATCCCCTTCTCCTGTATCATGCCCTTCTGTGTCTGGGAAAAGCCAAGAGATGCCACCAGCGCGACCAGGGCGAGGAAGATGGAGACAACTCCGATTGTCTTCCAGTTTGCTTTCATCATTTCACCTCCTTTCCGGGTTTAGTTTTTCCACAATCTTGCTCTTGTTTGTCCCGAAACCCAGGATGATTTCATCGTCGATGATTATGGTTGGCGTCGCCATCCTCTCATACTTCTCCACCAACTCATCTCTGAATTTCGGGTTTTCCACATTCTTGTCCTCGAACTGAACGCCGTGTTTCGAAAAGAACCTTTTCGCCGCTTCACAGTCGACTCAGCCGGGAGCCGAATAAATGATCACTTTCATTCTCTACTCCGGGTTTGAGGTTGAAGAGAACAACTAGGACGATCAGGGACCGGTCAAATCGCGTTTCTTGTGCTCGAACTCTTCCTTGTCGATCTCTCCCTTGGCATATCTTCTCTTGAGGATATCGAGAGCACTCTCTTCTTTTTCGGACGTCCCTGCGCCCGTTCTTCCCTGCCCAGTCAGCCATCTGACCAGGAAGATTATCACGATGACGACTGTGATCCAGAAGATGATCATTCCCCATCCTCCGAGTCCCCATGTCATTCCTTCGTGACCCCACATATTCGCCCTCCTCTTCCTGAGTTTTTGCCGAAAACCCTGTTTCCATTCACCGGCAGAGAATGGTTCCGCCAGCTGGACCATCTATTTTCGTTTTCCCCCTCTTGCGTTCCCCACATATTTCTCAGGATTTCTTTCAAACTCTGCCTGACAAAAAGGGCAACACGGATAATAGAGTTCCCCCTTATGATGAACTTTGATCTTCGCCTTGTTGGGGTTTGTTCTTGTCTTGCAGACTGGACAGTAAAGCATTTTCTCCTCCCGTTCTTCGTTAACAGCCTGTTTGCCTTAATGTTGGCGTTTAATCCTCGCTTTTCGTTTCGCTTCTCATACCCCAACCCTTGACGATGGCATAAATGGCCGGAATTATCACCAGTGTCAGGACGGTGGAGCTGATCAATCCTCCGATCATGGGCGACGCCATTCGCTTCATCACCTGCGAGCCGGTGCCGTGGCCGATCATCAAAGGTAACAAGCCGATCATGGTGGTGGCCACGGTCATCAGCTTGGGCCGGACCCTCTCCACCGCCCCCTCGATTATGGCGGAGTGCAGGCCGGAGAGACCGGTCAGTTTTCCCTCTCGCTGATACCGACGATATGCTTCTTCCAGATATACCAGCATCACAACTCCGGTCTCCGCCGCCAGCCCAACTAAGGCGATGAATCCCACGTAAACCGCCACGCTGGTGTTGAAGCCGAAGAAGTATAGCAGCCAGACCCCGCCTATCGCTGCGAAGGGCAGGGAGAGCATGACTATCAGGCTGTCGGTCATGTTCTTGAAATGAAAGAACAGAAGCAGAAAGACAATGATTAGGGTGATGGGGATGACCAGCCGGAATCGCTCTGCCGCCGCCTGCATGTATTCGTATTGCCCGCTCCAGATGATGTTGTATCCGGCCGGTATGTCCACCTCGTCCGCAACCACCTTCTGGGCTTTCTTCACGTAGGTCCCCACGTCGATTCCCCTGATGTCGACGTAAACCCAGGCGGTTCGCCGGGCGTTTTCGCTCTTGATCCCGGCGGGTCCCTTCCTCACCTGAATGTCAGCCACCTGGGCTATGGGAATCTGCGCGCCACGTGGTGTTGGTATCAAAACCCTTTTCAGGCTTTCGATGTTGTCACGCAGCTCCCGGGGATAGCGGATATTGATCGGGTAGCGCTCCAATCCCTCCACGGTGTAGGCGACGTTCATGCCTCCCACAGCAGTCATGATCACGTCCTGAACGTCTCCCACGGTCAGTCCATATCGGGCCGCTTCCTTCCTTTTTATCTCAAAATCCAGGTAGTTGCCGCCCACCACCCTCTCCGAGAAAGCCGACAGGGTACCGGGAACCTTTCTGATGACTGCCTCGATTCGCTCGCCTATTGCGGACAAGGTGTCCAGGTTTGCGCCCATTATCTTGATTCCCACCGGGGTCTTGATGCCGGTGGCCAGCATGTCGATCCGGGTCTTAATGGGCATGGTCCAGGCGTTGGTCAGTCCCGGAAACTGTATGGCCCTATCCAGCTCCTCCACCAGTTTATCCGGCGTCATTCCCGGCCGCCAGTCCTCTTCGGGTTTCAACATGATGGTGGTCTCGATCATGGTGAGAGGCGCCGGATCGGTGGCGGTCTCCGCCCGCCCGATCTTGCCGAAGACCGTCTCCACCTCAGGAAATGAGGCGATGATCTTGTCGGTCTGCTGCAAAAGCTCCTTGGCCTTGGTGATGGATATGCCGGGGAAGGTGGTCGGCATATAGAGCAGATCGCCCTCGTAAAGCGGAGGCATAAATTCCGAGCCGAGCCTGGATGCCGGATAGATGGTTATGGCCAGAATAAATGTGGCGGCGAGTATGGTGAGCCACTTGAAGCGCAGCACCAACTTTATCACCGGCTTATAAACCGAGATGAAGAAACGCGAAAGAGGATTTTTCGCTTCAGGTCGTATCTTTCCCTTTATCACCGTCACCATCAGGGCTGGGATCACGGTGATGGAAAGCAGGGCTGCGGCAGCCATGGCGAAGGTCTTGGTGTAGGCCAGCGGCTTGAACAGCCGTCCGGACTGCTCTCCCAAGGCAAAGACCGGGAGGAAGGAGACGGTGATGATCAGAAGGGAATAGAAAAGCGCCGGACCCACCTCCTTGGCGGCGTCCATGATGATCTGAGAGTGTTCCTTTTTGCCCCGGTCCCGTTCTAAGTGTTTGTGAGCATTCTCCACCATCACCACCGAGGCATCCACCATCACCCCTATGGCTATGGCCAGCCCGCCTAAAGACATTATGTTGGCGTTTATGCCCAGGGAGTTCATGGCTATGAAGGAGATTAAAACTCCGGCCGGCAGGGTAAAAACCGCCACTAAGGCGCTGCGGGCATGCAGAAGGAAGATTATGCAGATTATGGCCACCACGATGATCTCTTCAATCAGCTTCGTCTTCAAATTGTCTATGGCGCGATATATGAGTCCGGATCGGTCATAAACCGGTTTGATCTTCACTCCCGCAGGAAGGCCAACTTTTAGCTCCTCCAGCTTCTTCTTCACGTTCTTGATGACCTCCAGGGCGTTCTCGCCCCAGCGCATCACGATTATCCCGCCCGCCACCTCTCCTTTGCCGTCCAACTCCGCGATTCCCCTGCGGAGTTCAGGGCCGATCTGGACCCGCGCAATGTTCCCCAAGAAGATGGGAGTGCCGTTCTCGTCGGCTCCCAGGGGAATGTCTTTGATGTCCTGGATGGATTGAATGTAGCCCAAGCCGCGCACCATGAACTCGGCCTCGGCCATCTCCACCAGCCGCCCCCCCACGTCCCGGTTTGACCTCTGGATAGCCTTCTTTACCCGGGCTAAGGGGATGCTGTAAGCTGTGAGCTTGTTTGGATCGACCTCCACCTGATACTGCTTGACAAACCCTCCGATAGACGCCACCTCGGCCACACCGGGAACGGATGTCAACTCGTACTTCAAATACCAGTCCTGTATGCTCCTTAGATCAGAAAGATCCAGCTCTCTGCTCTCATCCTCTAAGACGTACTCGTATACCCAGCCGACCCCGGTGGCATCGGGCCCCAACTGGGGGTTGACTCCCTGCGGCAGACGTCCGGATACGAAGTTCAGATACTCCAGCACCCGGGAGCGAGCCCAGTAAAGGTCGGTTCCGTCCTCGAAGATGATGTAGACTAAAGAAAAATTGAAAAAGGAATAACCCCTGACCACCTTGGCATAAGGGACCGAAAGCATGGCGGTGGTCAAGGGATAGGTGACCTGGTCCTCCACCACCTGAGGCGCCTGTCCCGGATATTTAGTTATTATTATGACCTGCACGTCGGAGAGATCGGGGATGGCGTCCAAGGCGATGTTCTGCATGGCATACAGCCCGCCTAAGAAGACGAATATGCCTAAAAGGAAGATGATGAATTTGTTCTTGATCGAATACTCGATGATCTTTTCAATCATGGTTTTTTAACTCCTCCCCTCTTACTTGGCTTCGTCTTTGGACTGCAACTTAACCAACTTCATGCCGCACTCGGGACAGTCGCCTGGCTTGTTTGAGAGGACGTGATGATGTTCCTCCATGGGACAGGTATAAACATCTCTGCCGGTCTCGGTAATCGGAACCAGGAACATCCCACACTCCGGGCAATCGCCGGAGCCCACTTGAAGGATGTGGCTGTGTTCGTCCATGGGGCAGGTGTAGACGTCATCCGCATGGTGCGCCTTCTTGTCGGGTGTCAGATTCAAATTCTTGACTTCCCCATGAGCATGCTTGCGGGTTTCTGGCTGTTGCGCAATCTCCGGGGCGGGATGCTCGTGCGGATCCGTTTGAGGCGAAGCCTCCATCTTGGCCTTGATCATCTTCTGGATGGCCTCCTGGGTTTTGCTCTCGCTGTCAAGCATGAACTGGCCGGAGACCACGATCATCTCACCAGCCATAAGCCCCCTCTTCACCTCCACTAAGTCTCCCTGGCCGCTTACTCCTGCTGTGATCTCTCTGGGGGCATATTTGCCTTCTCCCATGTCCACGAAGACGATCTCTCTTTTGCCCGAGCGGATCACTGCCTCCTCAGGAATCAAAATCCTCTCGCCTGCAAGCTTCGACTCGATCACCAGGTCGGCGTACATCTCGGGCTTGAGCCTGTACCCCGGATTAGGAAACTCCAGCCTGATCTTCACGTCCCGGGTCTTCTGATCCAGATAGGGATAGATATAAGTCACCTCTCCCTTGAAGGTCTCCCCGGGCAGATACGAGAGGCTCATCTGCGCTGTCTGTCCCATCTTTATGTAGGGAAGTTCATATTCATAGATGTGTCCCAAGACCCAGACCGTGGAGAGGTCGGCTATTCGGAAGAGATCCGATCCCGCCTTGACGTGCGCCCCTTCGACCGCGTTCTTGTGAATGACGACACCGCTGGCGGGAGAGTAAAGGGTGAGAGTCTTCTTTATTTCTTGATTTCGCTTGAGACCCTCAATCTGGCTTTGGCCGATGTCCCAGTATTCCAATCTCTTGCGCGTGGAGTTCAAAAGCTCCAACGCACCGGTGCGGGCTTCCTCATAAGGGCTATCCTTCAACTCGGAGTAGTTCTTTAAAGCGGAAAGATATTCCTCCTGAGTGCTGACCAGCTCCGGGGAATATATCTCTAGGAGCGACTGGCCTTTCCGCACCACCTCTCCGGTAGTGTTCACATGGAGCTTCTCTATCCAGCCGGTGATCTTGGTGTTGACGATAGAGAATCTCTTTTCATCATAGTCAATGTGTCCCACCGTTCGTATGGTCTTGGTCAACTCGCCCGTTCCGACTAAAGCCGTTCGCAGGCCCATGTTCTGGACCGTGACAGGGTCGATGCTGATGGCCCCTTCAGCGATCTCGTCTTCATAGACCGGGACCAAGTCCATTCCCATGGGCGATTTCCCCGGCTTATCCGAGATGTAGGTTGGATCCATGGGCGCGCGCCAGTACTTTATCTTGCGTTCCCCTTGGGGTATGGTGGCGGCCGAGGCGGTCGACTTTATCGGGGTCAACTTCATTCCGCAGATGGGGCAATTGCCAGCCTCCTCGCTGATGATGTCCGGATGCATCCCGCAGGAATAAAGCTGCACGCCGGCAGACTCCTGGCTCTCCAGGTCCAGGCCTGGCCCGGAAGAGCTCTTTCCGATAAAGAAGCCCACCGCGACGCCCAAAACGAGAGCGACGACTGCGACCAATATGATTACCTGTGATTTTGGTTTCTTATCAGACATGGCTCATTCTCCTTTCGCGAACAACGATCTCCCCACCATCTCCTCCAATCTTGCGATGGTCATGAAATAAGAACTTAAGGCCTGATGGTAGGCGATCTCATATTTATAAAGGGTTAGCTGATTGTTCAAGAGCGTCAGGAAATCCACCTTGTCCACCTGATATCCGGATCTGGCGGATTCTAAGGATTGTCGAGCCTGAGGCAGGATGGCGGACCGGTAGAGTTCCACCTCTTGGGTGTATTTGCTCAGGGAGTAGAAGAGTCGGGACACGTTGAACTTCAGGTTATTCTCCTTGCCCTCGTACTTCTGTCGAGCAGACTCAAGATTCAGTTCCTTCTCCTGAACCTTCTTCCTTTGCTTGGACCAGAAGTAGAGCGGAACATTTATGCCGGCTGAAGCCGAGAAGAAATTCACTCCCCTCACCGGATCCATCTCGACCTCTTCCCGAAGCCGATAGCTGACCGAAAAGGTGAAGTCGGGGAGGTATTCCCGGCGGGACAGGCGATAGGCTGAACGGGATGCCTCGACTGAGAATCCCATCCCTTTGAGAGCCGGATTGCTCCCAACCGCCAGATTTTGGAGCTCCTCCTCGGTGTAATCCAGCCTCCGGAAGGTCAACTCTTCCGTTTCTCCCAACGAATGCTGAGGTTCGCGATCGAGCAGGACGTTTATCTTTGCCCGAACCGTCTTGTTCATCTCCTCTAAGGAGATGAGCTTATCCATCATCTTGGAGACCTCCACCTGGGCTTTGAGTACGTCCTGCTGCACCCCTTTTCCCACCGAATATCTGGTTTGGGCTATCCTGGCAAAATTCTCCAGCAGAACCTTGTTTTTTTCAGTTATCTCGATCGACCTCTCCAAGAGAACAAGGCGGTAATAGTTCTGCTTTAGCTCGCTGATGACGAAGTCCTCAGCAGACTCGTACTCCTCTCTGGTTTTGTGAGCCATGCTCCGGGTGGCGTCCTTCTTGAGCCCCAGCTTCCCAGGGAAGGGGATCTTTTGGGTGAACATCAACTCGATCCCGCTCATGGGGGTTCGATCCATGGCCCAGGAGTCGGTGGGGAGGTTGGAGAAGACGGTCTTAAACATAGGATCGGGCCAGGACCCGGCCTGGGGCACCTTAGCCTCGAAGGCCTGGTAGCGGAGTTTGGCGGCAGCCAGATCCGGGTTGGCTCTCAAAGTCTGTGCCACCAGAGAGTCCAGGATCAACTCCTGCGCCAGGCCCGACCCTGAGTCCGGCACAAGTAGGCTCATAGAGACCGCCAGAAGACATGCCAGAAATGTTGTTTTCAATTCTACCTCCTATAGTAAGAAACAGAAATTCGCCCTCTTTCGGGACCAACCAACCAGTTGCCGTATCGATTCCAGATTTACGGGGAAAAGATAAAACACTCCCCGGTGAATGGCAACCGATTAATTGTCTGTAAGCTTTACTATAGGAATTAGATCAGAAAAGATGAGTGCAGAATGTACAGGGGCTGATCTCTACTGGGAAAGATAAAATCACTTGAACCAAAATCAGTGGGTCGACTTTGGTGGTATTCGAACGAACCCTCGATGCTTGATATCAGGAGGGACGTTTGCAGCTTATTATCGTTAACCGAAACGACGACCGCCGGTGAATTCTCTTCTTCGTGCTTCTCTGCGATTCGGCAGGAACACTCGTCCTTTTGAGCATGATTATCCGGCGGAGAAGGTTCCGAATCCTGGCAGCAGGGGCAGGAACAGCAGGTGTGCTCCGGTGCCTCAACTGCTTCGCACGGCCGCACCGAAACAGGGGCAAGAAACAGAGCGCATATTACAAAAAGCGATATGGCTGCTCGCACGTTTTTACTTTGCATCTCCACGGTTTGCGCCTCGCTCTGAAAAGCTTGTGTTTCCTTTAAGAATTTTAGTATTAATACGACAAAGCTTGTCCTGTTTGTTTGGCTTTCTCGCAAAAATGTTGACTTAATCCTGCACACTCTTTCGGTCGGTGCCGACTGAAAGTTCAAAAAAAAAGGAGCAGGCATCTGAATAAAAGGGGGTTTTAAGGGGGGTAATAAAGGGAAACTCAGATGGCCCGCTCCTGGGCTTTATTGTCGTCTTTTTTGATCTAGGTCATAAACCATCCTATTCAGTTCGCGGGAGGTGGTCCTCCGTGGAAGAGGTAATTTACTAAATACACGATATCTCCAACATTTATTTGACCGTCGCTGTTAATATCTCCCGCTGCCATCGGATCAGGAGCTGGACCTTCCCGGTAAAGGAAGTTGACCAGCCACACCACGTCACTAACGGTTATAAGCCCGTCACCGTTGGCATCCCCCCGCATGAAGCCGCCGGAACCGACGATCGCAGCCTCGGTGTTGCTCCAGGCTCCCCATTGTTCGTCTCCATCCTTTGCCCGAACTTTGTAGAAGTAGGTTCCCTCCGCCTGTCCAGAGACGTAGTAGAAGGTATCAGCTATGGCATCAGACAGGGTGACGGTGCTTTCATATCCCTCAACCGGATAGATGTCGTCTGCATAGAAGCCTTCCTCGGTCACGTAACCGTCGGTCACGTAACGAAGGCGCAAGTATATCTGTTGTCCGACATAGCCAGCCAGATCAAATTTCCCTTCGACCCAGTTGGAATACCCGGTGATTCCGTTCCCCAGGTTGTTTCCGTTAGGATTATAGTCTGTGGTAATGTTTCCGGGAATGGAGAAGAAACTGCTTCCTCCATTTGTCGAGATCTCAACATAGGCATAATCCCAGTTATTCTCGATGTTGTACCAGCACCATATCTTCAGGCTATCGCCGGGGTGAACGTTGATGTTGTTGGTTCCGGTCACCGTGTTATTCAGCCTGTCGTCCTCCCCGGAGTAGAAGCTGTGAGTAGGTGAGTGGCTTCTGTCGGTCGAGACGGAAAACCCATCTAACTCCCAGTCTGAATATTCGCCTTCCACGTCGTAGGTGGTCCTCTCGAATCCGGTCATCTCCACCAGTTCAAAGAGCGAGGCCGGGTTCAAGGTATCATGGTGAGACCAGGAGATGGTGTAATCGGAGGGAACAGTGTCCATTACCGTCAGAACAGGGGAATTCGGCGGTAGAATCTGATACGGGTTGCCCGCCAGCTCCGCGAACAGAAGATTGGGTTGAAGATTCAACTCGCACAGGGGTAGGATTCTCCACTCGGGGGGCCAGAATCCATCATCGCTGTTTCCGATCTCCGGGGAGATGCCGATGATCCCCAGCTCTCCGTATTCCCAGTCGATGCTTCCGCCATTCACCAGATACATAGCCTCCCAACAGGTCGCCGGAGTATATCCATTGAAGACCGCCATCGATTCTGCGATGGCCCGGAAGAGGTCGTGATCAGGGGTATAGATGTAATCGTAGCCCCAGGGAATGAGAAGCCAATCCCCATGGCAGTGATTGTCCAGCGACATCACGAAATTCCGGCTGAGCATGAAATCCCGGATAACCTGAGTGGCCGGCTCGGAAAAGGGCGATTCTCCCCGGTAGGTGGGGTCGTCACAATAGGGGCTGGAGCCGTCGTCATCATATCCCCACATGTAACCCCAGTTCCGATTCAGGTCTATTCCGAAGTCCGTTCCGCAGAACCGCCGGTTCTTCCTCCACATCCCGCCGCCGCCCGGCTGAGTATATTCGTTGTAGCAATACCCGTCCGGATTAACCACCGGAACGAACCACATCTCTCGTTCATCCACCAAATAGGTTGCCAGGGAATCGACGCCGT
>JBARPX010000158.1:0-10704 GCA_049643405.1 Candidatus Zixiibacteriota bacterium | reverse complement strand
CGGGTATCCGGGTCCATGGTGGTCTTCCACAGCTGATCCGGGTTCATCTCCCCCAAACCCTTGTACCTCTGAATCGACACTCCGACCTTCCCCAGCCTTTCCATGTGACGCTCTCTCTCTTCATCCGAGTAAGCGTAAAGTTCGGTCTTGCCCTTTTTGACACGATATAACGGAGGCTGGGCAATATAGACATATCCCCTTTCGATCAGCTCCTTCATGTGCCGGTAGAGGAAGGTGAGGATCAGGGTGCGGATATGAGAACCATCCACGTCCGCGTCGGTCATGATGATCACCTTGCCATAGCGGGCCTTGCTTATGTCAAACTCATCCTTGATGCCGGTTCCTAAGGCCGTGATCATGGCGCGAATCTCCTCGTTGGAAAGAACCCGGTCCAACCGCGCCTTTTCCACGTTGAGGATCTTCCCCTTCAGGGGGAGAATTGCCTGGAATTTCCTATCTCGTCCCTGCTTGGCTGAGCCGCCGGCAGAATCACCCTCAACAATGTAAATCTCACAAAGAGCGGGATCTTTCAGTGAACAGTCCGCCAGCTTTCCGGGAAGGGTGGAGCTCTCCAGCGCGCTCTTTCTGCGGGTCAGCTCGCGCGCCTTTCTGGCTGCCTCACGGGCTCTTGCCGCGGACGATGCCCTCTCCAGGATCTTCCTGGCAACGGGCGGGTTTTCCTCAAAATGCTCGGATAAGCACTCGCCCAAGATCGATTCCACGATTCCCTTAACCTCGCTGTTGCCCAACTTGGTCTTGGTCTGCCCCTCGAACTGGGGATCGGGAATCTTGACCGAGATCACCGCTGCCAGCCCTTCTCTGACGTCTTCGCCCTCCAGCGGTGATTGACCATTCTTGATCAGCTTGTTTTTCTGGGCATAATAGTTGATGGTCCGGGTCAGGGCGGTCTTAAATCCGGAAAGATGAGTTCCCCCCTCGATGGTATTGATGTTGTTCACGTAGGAGAAAATATTCTCGGTGTAAGAGTCGTTGTACTGCAGGGCCATCTCCACGTCGATTCCATTTCTGGTGTTGTGCAGATAGATGGGACGAGGATGTATCACCTGTCTGTTCTCATTTAGGTAGTTGACAAAAGCGACGATTCCACCCTTGAATTTGAAAAGGTTAGATTTGCCTGTGCCCTCTTCTTTGATCTCGATCTTCAGTCCGGCATTAAGGAAGGCCAATTCCCTCATTCGCGCAGAGATAACGTCGAAGTTGAACTCTATCTTACTGAAGACCTCCGAGTCCGGCTTGAAAGTCGTCTTCGTGCCGGGATGTTTACCCTTTCCCACCTCTTTGAGTGGCGCTACGGTGCTTCCCCGCTCATATCTCTGAAAATATCGCTTGCCGTCCCGGGTCACCTCCACCTCACACCATTCGGAGAGCGCGTTGACCACGGACACGCCCACTCCGTGTAGTCCACCGGAAACCTTGTAGGTCTGATGGTCAAACTTTCCCCCGGCATGGAGCATGGTCATGACCACCTCCAGCGCCGGCTTCTTCTGGGTGGGATGCATGTCGATCGGTATTCCTCTTCCGTTGTCCTCAACCGTCACGCTGCCGTCCTTGCGAAGTTCCACCTTTATGGCATCGCAGAATCCACCCATGGCTTCGTCAATGCTGTTGTCCACCACCTCGTAGACCAGATGATGCAGCCCCTTGCTGCTGGTATCGCCTATGTACATGGCCGGCCTTCGACGCACCGCGTCCAAGCCTTTTAAAACCTGAATGGTTGTCGCATCGTAGTGATGTCCCATTGGCTCGAGTCCTTCTCCTTTTTGTTTTGACGTATCCATATGGGGTGTCTTCTCCCCTCTTAAGATACTACATATTGAGCTTTTTCGTTACCGCAAAACGGAATCTACCGTCCTGATTTAGTCCCAACGAAAACCGGCTTGCCTGGCGGGTCCATCAGTTGGTGAACACTATATCCTTTATTACGTTAGCCTTCACTGATTGGTTGAGTTCTTTGATGATCTTCCCTTTCAGAAAAACGAGTTCATTGCGCCAGGAAGCGTTTTCAACTCTTACGAAGAGGATCGAGTCCCTCACCCTCAGGGGAGTAGCCTGAGAGGCAATTCGATCACCCACCACCTTGCTCCAGTTTAAAAGGGCAGTTTCTTCCTTTACCCTCCGATCGATTTTCAGTCCCTTCAGGGTCCGGGCCAGGACCTGGCCGATTTTTTCCGGCTGGCGGGATCTCCTAAACATAACCCTTTAATATAATACAAATTAGCCCCAGTGGCAAATCTTTTCTGCCTCTTTCTGGTTGAGGTTTTCCCCCCAGACTTCCCTCAATACCCACGACCCTCCGGTTCAAACGAATATCCGGCGATAAAAAACGGGAAGACCCTCCCCCCTCGGCGGCTCTTCCCATTATCGAAATATCGCTTGTAGGCGTACCTATCCTCTTTTTACTCCGCCAGGCGTAGTGGCATCAAGAGGCACACGTAATCTTCGGAGTCCTTCTTCTCAGTGGAATAGATTTTGGCGGCCGAGATGGGCGAACCTAATTCATACACCACCTCGTCCCCCTCCATCTGCTTCAGCACATCCAGAATGTAGCTGGCATTGTACCCGACATCTATCGGCTCCCCTACGTAGTCGCACGGTAACGACTCCTTGGCTTCGCCTCCCAGATCGAAGTTGGCAGAGGAAAGCTCTAAATTGTCTTTCTTTAAGGCGAACTTGACCTGATGAGTGAGGGTGTTGGCCAGAATCGACGTCCTGCGGACCGCGCCATTCAAGAATTCTTTGTTGACCACCATCTTCTTGTCGTGATCTTTGGGTATCACCTGGTCGAAATTGGGATAGGGCCCTTCAATCAAACGCGAAGCCAACACTGTGTCACCTAAGTTAAAGATTATACTGTTTTCCTCAAAGACTATTCCAACCTCTTTTTCCTCGTCTACCAAGAGCTTCATCAAAAGGTTGAGAGCCTTGGGAGGGATGATGACGTCCTCGTGTAGACCTTTCAGCTTGGTGTTCTTTAGAGACATCTTGGCTAACCTGTGTCCGTCCGTGGCCACCATAAGCATGTTGTTGCCCGAGGTCTGCCACAGCACCCCGTTTAATGCAGGTCTGGTCTCGTCTGTGGATACCGCAAAAATGGTTTTCTTGATCATCCCCACCAGATCTGCCCCCGGAATCTTTATCTCCTTGGCCAGATTAACGGTGGGTAGTTTGGGATACTCCTCGGCCGGAATTCCAGACAGCTTGTAACTTCCCCTTTCAGCCTTCAACTCCAGGCGGTTCTCCGACATATAAATCTCCACGTCGCACTCCGGCAGTTCCCTTAAGATATCGTAAAAAGCGCGAGCGGGTATGGTAATGGCTCCCTTTTTGGTGGATCCAATCGGGATCGTGGTTATAACTGAAACGTCTAAATCAGTCGCAGCTAACTTTAGTTTGGAGTTGGAACCCTCCAGAAGCATGTTGGACAACACGGGTAGGGTAGTGCGTGTGGGAACGGCATTCATAACGTTTTGAACACATGAAAAGATCTGATTTTTGGGTAGTGTGAATTTCATGGCTCCTCCTCCAGTGTAAATTATTTTTAGTTCTCAGCTAATCTTTAGATTGTATAAGTTTTTAACACTATTTAACAAGACTTATAATAAAACAACTATATCCTTAATTATAATAATAAGGTTGAAATGTTGGCTGTCTTAAATTTACCATTCTAAACTAATATAATCCTTGTGTTTATACCGTAAACCCAAACCACCACTTATTGGATGGGTTGTTGAAAAGATGTTATCCGTAAACCACTAATAGAAAACAGTTCCTTTCTCCAACTGATTCCAACAGGATTTAAACATAAAGAGCATTTATGATCTCATCCACCTTAAACTTAAGGTGGGGATCCTTTTTTAAATTTTCGGCCACCTGGGTGCAGGCGTGGATCACGGTGGAGTGGTCCCTCCCTCCGAAATGCAATCCGATTACCTTAAGAGAATTATTAGTCAGACTCCGAGCCAGATACATGGCCACTTGACGAGCCAGGACAATCTCCTGTGTTTTCCTTTTGGAACACAAAGCCTCACTTGGCAGGTTGCAGCTGGTAGCGACTTTCTTTTGAATCTGATGCATGGTAACCTCTCTGCTGCCGCTCCTTATGGTGTCCCTTAAGACCAGTTTTGCTAAGTCAACCGTTATCTCCTTTGAGTTGAGTGAAGCATAAGCTAAAAGCCGGATCAACGACCCCTCCAGTTCCCGGATGTTGGAGGTGACGTTATCGGCTATGAACGTAGCCACCTCTATGGGCATGGTTATGCCGTCGGATTCGGCCTTCTTGTTTAAGATGGCTATCCGGGTTTCCAGATCTGGGGGTTGAATGTCCGTCACCAATCCCTGCTGGAAACGGGACGACAGTCTCTCCTCCACGCCTCTTATCTCCCGGGGCGGACGATCGGAGGTTAACACGATCTGCTTTCCGTTCTGGTAGAGCACGTTGAAGGTGTGGAAGAACTGAACCTGGGTGCTCTCCTTGCCCGCGAAGAATTGGATGTCGTCCAAAAGCAGGATATCCACGTTTCGGTAGAGATTGACGAAGTCCCGGGTGGTATTGGAGGTGAGGGAGTTGATGAAATCGCTGGTGAATTTCTCGCTGGTGACGTAAAGCACCTTCGTCCCCTCATAGGCGTCCCGGGCGTAGTGACCGATAGCCTGGGCCAGGTGGGTTTTGCCCAAACCCACACCGCCATACATGTAAAGGGGGTTGAACTTGGTCCTGCCGGGAGCTTCCGCCACCGCCAGAGCGGCTGCATGAGCAAACTGATTGCTGTCTCCCACCACGAACGCGTCGAAGGTGTACTTCCGGTTGAGTCCCATCTCCCCCGGTGCCGCCCGGGCAGAGATATTTCCCTTAGCTGGCCGATCGAAACTCATGCTCATCTGGGGATGATAGTCGACCGAATCCTTGGAAACGTGAAAGGCCAAAGCGAAGTCCTTCTGCGTCACCTCGCGTATTGACTCCTGAATCACACCCAGATAGTGTTCCTGTAACCAATCCGCTACAAATCTGTTGGGGACTGCCACCCTGATCGATCCTTCCGGTGAAGGAAGGCCCCTGGTTGGTTTCAACCAGGTGCAGAAGCTTTGCTTCTTCAGTCTTTTGCTCAGATGGGAGAGGCACTCTCTCCAGAGCTTTCCGTTATCAACTTCCATGTTGCACGCCTTGTCCTTCCTGCTTAGAGTTTTCCTCCGGTTGAACCGTTCGTTGTCAACAACAAACAATTCACATTTGTTGAAAACTTATAATCTTTTAATATAGAGAGAATTATGAGACCTTCAATGCCCTAAAGTGGGAGGTTTTCCACAATCTAACTCGAACCTTCAACTCCCCTTACCTTCTCATTTCTATGGACTTCCAAAAGTTGCACAGATTTTCCACATCTTATTAACAGATAATCACTTATGGGTTCTCACTAAGCATGATAAGCCCCTGGTTTTGTCTTGTCAAGTACTTTTCTGAAATAACCAGAAGAAATTTATAACTTGCACAACGTGACCCTTTTAGGGAGCGCTATAAGAAACTCATAAACAAAACCGATCTGATATTCATCACGCCAACGGAAGACTCTCTGTTGCGGCAGATTGATTTTCTCTACTGCGTTTTTATATATGAGATTACAATGTGAGATTTTTCCCGTATAGTTAAAGTAGTCCGATTGGGGAGCCTGTCCTTTGGGTCAGCCGCGGGGGAAGAGGTGCTTTGAGTTTTTGCGGCTCAGATCGGCGAGACGTTCGACCGCTGAGGCGTTGGCACACAGCCGGGACTTTTCGCTTGACGTAGGTTAAGAAGTCGTGTATATTCCAAACTTAAATGAAACCGGAAGAGTGAGAAGGGAGAAAGAATGAAAAGGACATTTCAACCATCAAACGTGAAGAGAGCTAGAGACCACGGTTTCCGAAAGAGAATGTCGACTAAAGCGGGAAGGAAGATTCTCAAAAGGCGCCGGGCCAAGAAGAGATCCCGGTTGACCGTTCAGGTTAATAAGTGATCTTTGGGATGGGGGCTTGCTCCGGGGTGCGAAAAGAAGGTTTCTCTAAGAGTGTAAGAGTAAAAAAGCCGACCGAATTCCAGCGAATAATCGTCAAGGGAGCCAAAGAGAGGAGTCGGAACCTGGTGGTCTATCGTTTGCAGGGGACTGAAAGACAGAAGTTTGGAATAAAGATCGGCCGAGGCATAAAAAGAGCGGTTGTCAGGAATAAGCTTAAACGGGTCGTAAGAGAGTTTCTGAGGAAGAACAAGGACGCCTTTGCCGAGGATGAAGGCGTGGTGGTGGTGTGTAAACCATCAGCGGAGGCCGTGGATACTGAACAGCTAAGAGAGGAGTTGGCGACCCTGATCCGGTTAGGAAAGGGTAACTGATCATGGCTGGGTTTCACCAAAGCGAGGGAACATGATTGCAGACAAGAGGGAGATTGGTCTGAAGAGAAGATTTCGCCCGATGAAGGGCGGGGTCAGTCACCTGGTTATTTTCTTAATCAGGTTTTACCAGATCACGTTGCGATTCTTCTTTCCTCCATCCTGCAGGTTCCATCCCTCTTGTTCTGAGTATGCCATAGAAGCTCTCAGAAGATTCGGACCGGTCAAAGGAGGATGGCTCGCGGTCAGAAGGCTTTCCCGCTGCCATCCGTTCAACCCCGGCGGATTTGATCCGCTGCCGTAGATTTGGGTCATTCGTCTCATACTACAGGAGATTCTTGTGGACAAAAGAACGATCATAGGCTTCATTCTGATAGGATTGATCATAATCCTCTATCCGCTGTACACGGAATGGATGACCGGAGGGAAAAGGGCTCCGCAGATCCCGGTTGAGCCGCGGACGGAGGCGGATACCGTCCGGAGAGCGCCAATCCCGGTCGAAGAGGCAAAAGAGATTCCCCCGACAGAGTCCGAGTTTCCGGCAGCAGGACTGGCGCTCATCGACACACTGGAAGAGGAAAAGACGGTAAGTGTCGAGACGGAACTCTACACGGCTGTGTTTTCTTCACGGGGAGGGGTTCTCACGAGCTTCTCTTTAAAAAAATATGAGCACTGGGAGGGTGGGGAAATCCAGCTTCTGCCCTCTGATCCGACCCGCTCGTCGCTAAACTTGAGTTTCCCCGACAGCAACATCAGCCTGGAGACGTTCAACTTCCGGGTTGATCGGGAGAAGGTAACTTTAGGCCGGGGCGCCCCGAGCGGATCGGTCACCTTCACCTTGACCACTCAATCAGGTATCGAGATCACAAAGAGATATACCTTCTTCAGCCAAAGGTACGATTTTGAGTTGGAATTCGAAATCAGAGGATCAGGCCAGTTGGATTTCGGGAGAAAGTACCTTTTGGGATGGGCCTCCGGCCTGAACTCCACGGAAAAGAACAGAAAGGACGACTTAGGTTATTTCTCGGCTTACTCCATGATGGGGACAGAGCTATCCGAGGTAAAGAAATTTCATCAACCCGAAGGATCGGAAATCGGGCTGTTGCAGGAGATCGCCTCTGGGCAGACCGGATGGGTGGCCATCCGCACCAAGTATTTTGTGGCCGCCTTGGTGCCGCTCTCCAGGAAGGGTGTGGGATTCTCCGCCTCCGGCAGGAGAAGATTTACCGTCGCCGAGGGTGAGGAGGTTGAGCACAAGAACATAGGCGTGTCCCTGGAGATGCCGGTGGAGAGGACGGCCGGCCTTAAGGACAGGTTCATGATCTACGTCGGGCCAATCCACTACCAGACCCTGAAAGGATACCGGGTGGGCTTAGACCGGATCGTCAACTTAGGCTGGAAGATCATCCGTCCCTTCTCCATCGGAATCTTGTGGCTATTCGTCCAACTGAATAAGATAATCCCCAACTACGGTCTGGTGATAATTGTTTTCACCATACTGATGAAGGCCGCCTTCCATCCTCTAACCCGCAAGAGCACCAAGGCCACCCTCAGGATGCAGGAGCTTCAGCCCAAGATTGCGCAGTTGAAAGAGAAATTCAAAAAGGATCCCGCCCGCTTGAACAAGGAAACCATGAAGCTTTACAAGCAGTCGGGGGTGAATCCTTTAGGTGGATGTCTTCCGCTTCTCTTTCAGATGCCGGTCTTCTACGGGCTCTTCGTGGTCTTCCGCAGCACCATAGAGCTGCGCGGGGCGGGGTTCATTCTGTGGCTTAAGGACCTCTCTCAGATGGATCCCTTTTACGTCCTCCCCATCGTGATGGCGGGAACCATGTTCTGGCAGCAGAAGATCACCATCAAGGACCCCAAGCAGGCCATGCTGGTCTACTTCATGCCCATACTCTTCTTTTTCTTCTTCTTTAAGTTCCCGGCCGGGTTGACCCTGTACTGGACCATGTTCAACATCCTGTCGTTAATAGAGACTTACTATTTCAAGAGCAAGGGGTTACACCTCTCGTCTCTGAAATCTCAACCGGTACCGGCGAAAGAATGATTGGGTCAGCGGCATGAACCGTACGGTTCATACCAAGGGATTGAACGGATTCAGCGGATCGGGGGGACTATTCACTTTTTGTTGCTTGAGAGAAGCGTCTCTTCGTATTTTAAGTTTGGAACCTGCGAGGTGCAGCGAATTCGACCCTGGTGGGAGTTACCATCTCCAGGGATTAAGATCGAAGATAACATCGAGGTAAGGAGCCGGAGGCCCAAAGGTGAACGTAATGCGTAGATTTGTCGGAAGGGTTGCCGTATTTTGTCTTGTCCTTCTTCTTTCTTTTTCAGTCTCCCGGGCGGACAAGATTTTAATCTACATGGATCTTGGCCAGGCCGATCATCTGAAGGCGTATGGGGTGGCCTACTGGGTTTTAGAGCAGGGAAACAACGTGGAGTGGCTGTTAAACTACCGCGGTGGGTCGTTTATGGCCGATGCCGGCGAGGCGGTTGTTGATATTTGCAGGCTCAGAGGCGTTGCCTTCAGCCTGGTGGATATCTCCCAGGCTGCAACCATCTATAGAGAGATCGAGCAGAACAACATGGAGATGGTGCTCTTAGAGAAGGCGCCGGCTATCGCCATCTACTCCCCACCTACCAAGGAGCCCTGGGATGATGCCGTCACTCTGGCCTTGGCCTATGCGGAGATACCCTATACCACCCTGTGGGATGAGGAGGTCTTACGGGGGGAGCTGGAGAAGTATGACTGGCTTCATCTGCACCATGAGGATTTTACCGGACAATATGGAAAATTCTATCGTTCCTTCAGAAACGCCCTTTGGTATAAGCAGGAGGTAGCCACCTCCGAGCTCATGGCCAGGAAACTGGGATTCAGGAAGGTGCCGGATGAGAAAAAGATGGTTGCCCGGGCTTTCAAGGACTATGCCGCTCGGGGAGGATTCCTTTTCGCCATGTGCTCGGCCACCGAGACGCTGGATATCGCGCTGGCAGCCGAGGGGGTGGATATCGTTCCCCAGGAACTGGACGGAGACCCCATGGACCCGGATTGTCAGGAGAGACTCGACTATTCGAAATCCTTAGCTTTCACCGACTTTAAAGTCTCAACCGACGTTAACAAATACGAGCATTCGAACATAGACACCGGTCCTGACAAGGTGGCAGCGCGCATGGGCTTGGAATCCGACTATTTTACCCTTTTTGATTTCTCCGCCAAGCTTGACCCGGTGCCCACCATGCTGGTGCAGAATCACGTTTCGGTGGTCAAAGGGTTTATGGGGCAGAACACCGCCTATCGGAAAAGCTTGTTGAAAAAGTACGTGACCATCATGGGAGAGACCGAAGGGAAGGATGAGGTCAAATACATCCACGGTAATATAGGCAGAGGCACCTGGACCTTCTACGGAGGCCACGATCCCGAGGACTACCAGCACATGGTGGGCGACCCGCCGACGGATCTGAGCCTGCACAAGAGCTCTCCCGGATACCGGTTGATCTTGAATAACATTCTATTCCCAGCGGCGAAGAAGAAAGAGAGAAAAACCTAAGGGCCCTGAAAGACTAATGAGCAGATTCGCGACCAGGTCGATTGCCTTCGGAATTCTACTCATAGTATCTCCCTGGGTGCACTCATATCCGTCGACGCAGGATGTCCAAACTTATGTCTCACGCAGTGCCTCGACGAGCCTGTCGCCGCGGATCGCTGGTTTTCTGCTTGCTCAACAGGTGGAAGATTCAACGGCAGTCCCAAAAGCTGATTCGATTCGCGGCACGAGAACCCGAAGCGTAAAACTGAAAAATCCATACCTGGCTCTGGGTATAGCCGTGTATCCAGGAATTGCCTTGCGCGGAGCGGGACATTGGTATGCGGGAAAGGAGGGCACCGCGATGATCCTGGCGGGTGCCGCAGCAGTGGGCGCTTTGCTGCTTCTCGGCCTAACCGCCGATCCGCCCCTTGAAGGCGACGGGGACACACTCAATGGAGACCGTAAGAACGATGGCAGCCTTGAATATGCCTGCGGTGTTACCGCGCTAGTTCTCGTCGTTGGTTCGTGGGTTTATGATATCGTGGGAGCTCCTCTCGCTGTTAAGAGGCAGAATGAGCGGCTTCTCAGAGAGAGAAAGGCGACGCTGGAATTCGACTTCGACCATAGAGGGGAACTCGTGAGGATTCAACTGGTAAGAAGGTTTTAACTTGTAATTTTATGAAAGGCTACCTCCTTGGTTTGAGATCATATTTGTTATAATATGATTTTGAACCAAAAACCAAAAGGAGGTAGCAGATGCTTTACGTTGGTATGGACATTCATAAGAACTACTCT
>JBARPX010000157.1:0-14542 GCA_049643405.1 Candidatus Zixiibacteriota bacterium | reverse complement strand
AACCTTAACAAAACCCTTGGCCTCTCCTTGCAGCTCTCTCCAAAAATCGTTGACTCCAAACCAACGATTCCTTAAATTACTCTCCGAGAAATCCATTTCTCGCTTCATAGGGCATATCCTCCTTTCTATGATTCCACTAAATGGATATGCCCTATCTACTTGTCCCTCCAAACACAATTTTACACAAAAGAATTTACACAATATGAATCCCGGCGGGGGGGTAGCCGCACTCTTTAGAGTGCGAGGGGGGTGGGGAACATTTCTTCCCTTGTTCGCCGGAGGCGGATCCGCCTATGGCGGAACGGGAGGGAATAAAAGGGAGGGTGAAATAGACCATTCTTTGCGGGATACTTCAGCTCACCCTCTCGCGTCAAGAAAGAGGGAAGACAAATTCCTACCTCTCCCCCTTTCGGTTCCCCCTCTCCATTTTATGGAGAGGGGGATAGGGGGTGAGGTGCTTCTGGCAGGCTTCCCAACAGCACGTTTCCGTGCCTGTCGTCGATGTGAACGGATACGATTCTGTTTCTCAACGAATCCTCGCCATCCAGCAACACGCGGATGTAATTATCCGAAAGCCCGGTCAACATGTCGGTCTTTCTGTCTCTGCGGTTTTCTATGAGCACGTCCAGCCTCTTGCCGATAAAGCGTTGGATATAACCTCTCCATTTCTCTTTTCCCAGGGCGTGCATGATCTCACTTCTCTTGTGAATCACCTGCTGCGGGACTTTCTCCGGCATGGAGGACGCCTCGGTTCCTTTTCTGTCGGAGTAGCTGAAGACGTGAAGATAGTTGATCGGAGACGATCTGATGAACTGGCAGGTATTGTCAAACTGTTCATCTGTTTCGCCGGGAAACCCGACGATGACATCAGCGCCGATTAAGACGCCGGGGACAGCTTGGGAAATCTTGTCTGCGAGCGCGCGATAATCGCCTGTGGAATACTCCCTTCGCATCTT
Source organism: Candidatus Zixiibacteriota bacterium (assembly GCA_049643405.1). Classification (GTDB taxonomy): domain Bacteria; phylum Zixibacteria; class MSB-5A5; order MSB-5A5; family SM1-73; genus SM23-73-3. The sequence goes on along the minus strand of JBARPX010000157.1, from coordinate 13,586 downwards.
AGAAAGGATATCGCTATCCCCGCTCTGCAGGGGGATATGTACGTGTCTGCAAATCCGGTCTGACCTGGAGATGAAATCTATCAATTGGTCTGAGAATTCGTTTGGATCGATGGAGCTGAATCTCATCCGCTCCACCTTCGTCTCGTTCAGTATCCTCTCGGAAAGGTCGACTAAGGTTACGCCATCGCGGTTGTATCTACCGACGTGCACGCCGGTGAGGACTACTTCTTTGTATCCATTCTCCACCAGGTCGTTGATTTCCGAGATGATTTGCCCCACCTCCCTGCTTCTCTCCTTGCCCCGTGCAAACGGAACCACGCAGTAGGCGCAATTCTTTTCGCACCCATCCTGGATCTTCACCAGCGCCCGGGTGTGCTTTGCCAGCTCCTTCACACCGAACCCAAAGAATTCATCCTTGATTTCCTCAGCCCTATCCCCTATTCCCTTGACCCCGGAGATGGGTGTGGCGGGGCGGCCCTCGCCCCCGGCCCCTAGCCCCTGGAGTTGGGCGACGAGGGAGGGGAGCCTGCCCTTATCCTCCTGCTTGACCACCATGCTCACCTCTGGCAGACTCTCTAAGAATTCTTTTTCTAACTGGGCGTAGCAGCCGGTGACGATGATTTTGGCATCCGGCGATTTTCTTTTCGCCCGGTAGATGGCCTGCCTTGAGCTGCGGTCGCTCTCGCCGGTGACGGTGCAGGTGTTGATCACGTAGAGGTCTGCCTTCTCCCTGAAATCCACCCGCTCAAAGCCCATAGCTCCCAACTTTTCAGCGATGGCTTCAGTCTCGTATTGATTGACTTTGCAGCCTATGGTGAATAATGCTACTTTCATCGAATTGTCACGCCTACGCTTCTAGCAGGTTCAATACTGATACGGTCGACTGCCGAGTGAAAGCGAACGCGGCTGATGCAAACTGTGACTCATCTCTGTAAGGGCTCGATTCATCGAGTCCCGCCAGCGGCGGGATCGGATGTCCTACCGATCCGTTGGAACGCCGACCCCTACAAGCCCTCCCCTTTTCCGTTGACAGCCCTCCTTTCTCCGCGTATCATTCAATTGCGCTTGTTCGTCTGTCGCTTATTTCTGTCGTGCGGTTTTGTAAACGAACCCTCAGGGCGAGATAAGGAGAATGTTATGAGACACAATCTGAAATTCGCAGGGCTGATAGTGTTATGCGTTTTGTTGGCAATGTGCCTTGTTACCTGTACGAAGAAGGTTATCGACGACGATGAACAGGATATCTTCGGGGAGACGTTTGGCCTCTATCGCGTCACCTCATCGGGGTCTTCGACCGAGATAGGTATGGTTAAGGTTCCTTTCCTTGAGCATGCTCCTGCCTATCAACTTCTCACCGTCGAGTGTGATTTCAACGGAGACGGAGAAATCGCAACCTACGAAGCGAACGCCGACAGCCAGCAGGAACGGATCGTGCGAGACGTGCCGGTTTGTCTCACCGGGACTGACTACTCTTTTTACTTCTCCCTGGTGGATACAAGCATCAAATCAGGCAGCACTGTCAGACTGGTCGCTTTGGCCAACTATGGTCCGATCTTTTTTCGTTCGGGATCGGGAGGAAGCCCGCCTCCCCCCTGGGTTAGCGTAGAGCACACGGTCACGGTAGAAGTGCTGGACGTGCAGAACAATGCAACTCCTGAGGACGGATATGTCGGCGCGGGCAGCGCGTACGGTAACCCGAGAATTGGAGTTGTGAATCTGCAGAACCCGCCCAGAGACGATATCGACGGAGGAAGCTACTTCTACCGGCCGGACATGCCGGCTGCAGCACAGGGGCAGAATACCTGTGTTTCTCATTCCATGGCCAACTCGCTGGCCTGGCTGGCTCGAAAGCACGCATTTACCGATTCGTTCAGGACGCCGCTGGATGAGGAGATGGACCCCTATGACGTTAATACCGAGGATGGAGTCAGCGAACTGGGCTGGGACTTAAACTCCAACTATGAAAGGCGCGGCTCGTATGCCCCGGCAACGGGAGTGGCAAGAGGGGATATAGTCGAAGGCAAGAAGGACTTTGTCCAGCGGAAGAAACTTCCCGTGGAGACCACAAGAATCCCTGAAGATACAACCAATTACAGCGGTAAGGGCGTCTTCGAATCCATAAAGGAGGCTCTAAAAGACGGCTGCGACGTGGAAGTTATCTTCTACGTCCCGGGTAAGAGGATATTGCACCAGGTTACGGTGGTGGGGTTTGCTGACCTTAAGTTTGGAATTGAGGACACTCCTTACAGAACGCTGGTGGTGCACGACCCCAATACGGAGTCTTACAATGATCTATATGAAATACAGGAAGACTCGGTCACATTTGAGAAGTTCCCCATTGAAGGTGGGCTTCATACGGCCAGGATAGCCTTTGCGGTGAAGGAGTGCTACAAGGAACCCCAGACCGCTTGTGCCGGCTTTTCCGATACCTACTACTGCGCGATAACTGAAATGGATGATTCGAGTGGGCATTACCAGTTCATTGGGGACCCCTTCCAGCAGCCGATAATCTTCACTCTCACCGGTCTGTCGATCACTGCCACTGGCGAGCTTCCCTTCGTGAACGTCTCCGGCAGCGTATATAGCCAGTGCACCTTCACCGCAAGCGGTTCCGGCACTGTGGCGGGCTATCCCGACGTCACCGTGGTGATGGGTGGAAGTTTCTCAAACAGCACCGTAAGCGGAATGTACATCATGGGGGGAGAAGGAGAGCTTCCGGGAGGTCAAGCGATAACATTCCACTTCTCGGGCAGCAAACAATGATATTTCTTCGCGCTTCTCGGGGTGGGATGTCCTGCAGATTGGTTGGAAATCCAACCCGCACACCCATTCCCTTTTCCGTTGACAGCACCACTTTCCCAACGTATTATTCAATTGTACTCCTGCGAGTGCCGATTAAATCTATGATAGAGGGATAATTGCGTTGGATATAGAGAAGAAGATATCCTCCCGGTTGAAAGACGTGGGGGAGTATGCGTTCTTTGCCGTGGCTGAGGCCAAGAAGAAAGCTTTAGCCTCGGGCAAGGATATAATCGACCTGGGAGGTGGGAATCCGGACCTGCCGCCTCATCCCAAAATCGTAGAGGCGCTCAAACAAGCGGCGGACGTTCCGGAGAATCACCGGCATCCTGTTTACCAGGGAATACCTGAACTAAGGCAGGCTGCCGTCTCCTGGCTCAAACGGAGGTTCCGCCTTGATGTCGATCCGGAATCCGAGATCTGGATACTGATCGGCTCGAAGGAGGGTTTGGCTCACGTAAGCTGGGCATTCCTCGATCCCGGCGACATTGCACTAATTCCTGATCCGGCTTACCCGCCGTATGCAAGAAACGTGAGCTTAGCCGGTGGCAGGCCAGTGCTTATGCCGCTTTTGAAAGAGAACCACTGGCTGCCGGAATTGGGCAAGATAAGACTGGAGGATTTGTCAAAAGCCAAGCTTCTGTTTCTGAATTATCCCAACAATCCGACCGGAGCTCTGGCGGATCGCCGGTTTCTGCAGAGAGTGGTCGATTTTGCCGAACAGAACGAAGTTCTCATCTGCCAGGACATGGCTTACTCGGAGATAACGTTTGATGGGACGAGGGCAGAAAGCATACTCACGTTCGATGGAGCCAAAGAAAATTGCCTGGAGTTTTTCTCCTTCTCCAAGACCTACGGCATGACAGGCTGGAGATTGGGCTTTGTGGTGGGGAACAGTAAGCTGATTGATGCGCTAAAGCAGATAGAGGTCAGCGTGCACTCCGGCGCGTTTCATGTTTTGCAGAAAGCCGCAATTGTGGCACTTTCTCTCGACGAAAAGGACATAGACCAAGTTCGCCGGACGTATCAAGAAAGAAGAGACGTTTTAGTCGCAGGACTGAAAAAGTTGGGTTGGGAGGTCGATAATCCTAAAGGCAGCATTTTCGTCTGGGCAAGAACGCCCGGCGGATTGGACTCAGGAGGCGCGGCAAGTCTGCTGATCGAAAAAGCGGGAATAGTGAGCACGCCGGGATCGGGATTAGGTCCATCCGGCGAGGGATACTTGCGGTTTTCGTTGATCGCAGACAAGGAGAGACTGAAAGAAGCCGTCCAGAGGATGAAATCGGTTTTGTAGCGTGCTCGGGTTGGATGTCCTGCGGATCCGTTGGAAATCCGACCCCTACAAAGAAACATTCTGTGGTTGCCCGATTCCCAGACGGGAGCTCAGACGCCCTACAGGCCTGCAGGGAGCCTGTATAGGCGTCCGCTCATCGGGCGTATTTTACGAATTCAGGGAGGACTTGCGATGAAATGCTCCTCGGTTACGATAAAGGCTTTGGTTTTGTTCTTGCTGATTATATTCTTTTTCTCCTGCGGAGGAAAGGTCACTACCCGCCCCGACGACGACGAACACGAGTTCACCATCAACGGGGTGGTGGTTAAGGACATGAATCTGGAGAAAGATATTGCATATTTCGCCATCCTGAAGAGTGGCGATCCATTTGACGGTGCGGTGGTGGAGGTGGGGTCCGATACTCTCGAGAGTGAAGGAAACGGCAATTATTTCCTAGACGGATTTCCGCTTTTCAGCTACGGACAAAACGTGTCCATAAGCGTCTCATCCGCAGCCGACGAATTCAACCTGAGCACTTCGAGGCAAATACCCGGCTCTTTCCAGATAACCGATATCAATCATACCACCATCACGTCTGCTCAGACCCACCTGGTTAGAGTAAGCTACAGCATATCGACGGGCGCCTCCGGCTATTTCTATAGCGTGGTGAGGCCGGACGGGAGCGACGGATTCACAACCGTGATTGAGCCAGACCAGTTCGGAGACACTCCCATTCAACGTGATGCATTCTACGACGAACTGGACTCGTTAATAACCGGCACGTACCAACTTACTCTGGTCGCATACAGTTCCAGCTTCGTCTACTATCCCAGCATGGAGTTTTATCTTCCGGGTGGTCTCCCCAGCGGCAATCTTTCCGGTGCAAACGGCACCATCGGCGTCGGAGTAGTTGCAGCTTCAGCTTCAATTGAGGCTGTTTCGGGAGAATAGACTACAGTTTGCTTCACAGGACAGGTCTTATTCAGATTAAATACTGAAGAAGTATGCGTTTCGGGCATCTTTTGTCAGGGGACAAACGTACATCTGATTGAGAGGTTTGACAAAAGATGAAGAGGAGAAAACATGCCGTATTGTCCCAACTGTCGGCTTGAATACAAAGAGGGTGTGGACAAGTGCCCGGATTGTGGCGCCGACATTGTGAATGAATTACCGGAGGAAAAACCGCCTCAAGAGCCGAATTTCGTCCCCTTGAGAAATCTGCCTTCCCGCATGTACGCCCAGATGCTCCAGGAGGCCCTGAATAACGAAGGGATACCTTCCATGATAAAGGGGGATGAAGGTATCCCTCTCAGGACCACTACCGCCCACATCCCGGTGTCGAAGATAATCCTCTACGTGCCGGAGAAGGATGTGGAGAAAGCAGAAGAGATAGCAGACCAAATGTTCGATCACATCTGACCCCTCCCCACATTTACCCCACGGTCTGACGGTGATTGGCTCGTGAACCCAAACGGTGCGTGGGTCGAACAACCGGAAGTGTCTGAGTATACTCCGCGATCGAATCCTCTGCTTATTTCTCTCTCTTCAGTAGCTGAAACTAACCTTCCACCTTAAAGTGTCGATAAATTAAAAGAAGTTGTCCCCAGGGGGATCGTGTGCCTGAACTTGATTTTGAGACTAAATTCGAACAGGTTGATCCGGTCGAGCTCGAATCCGTCAAAAGACTGATTCAACTTCTGAACAATTCGCTGAAAAGCCTGTTGATCTACCCCAGCAACAATCCTCTCCCCAAGGAGTTCAGGACGAAGCTCTATCAGGGCTTAAGCGAGTTTTTGGATGCCCACGATGAGTTGAACCTGGAGGTCAAACCCCACCAGCTTCTCTTTAACGCAAAAGCGGTGTACCGGGACGGAGAAAGGGAAGGGGGGATGGCCTATGTCCTTCATAAGGATGGAGTCAGAGAACTCACCTTTCTGAAAGGACTGGAATTTGAAGAGGTCCAGGACTTACTTGAGGTTATGCACACCTGTTTTAAATCCCCGGACTTAGAAGAGGACCTGGTGACCCTGCTTTGGGAGAAGGACTTAAACCACGTCAAATACCTGGTGGTGGACGATCTCCTGGACGTGGACGTGCCCTCCGCTGAGGACGTCCCTGATGATTGGGATTTCGACCGGCTCTTCCACTCGGAGGTGGTTTTAAGCGAAGAGGGCGAGGTCCTGCCGAAGATAGACCACCCGGATTTGAGTCAGAAATACAGAGAGGATCAGATAAAACAGCTCCTGGAGAAGCTGAAGGAGTTCTCGCCCCAGGAGGTGGGCAGCATTCAAAAGGCTCTGGAGTTGAACAGCCGGTATCGATCCTTAGATCAGTTTCTCAACATATTGGTCGAGATCCTGCTGGCTGAGAAGGATTTATCGGAGTTCGATCAGTTGATGGGAACAATGGAGAAGGTGTTAGGCACACTTGTCAGCATGGCTGATTTTCACTCTGCTGCAAAAATCGTGCGGGAGCTGAACAGGTTTGCGGCAACGACGCAGAGAAGCACTGGTCAGGCGGATTCGGCAAGAAACGAGAAGGCACAGAGAGCGGCAGGAGTTATTGACAAGGCTGGAGACCTGGAGAACCTCAAAAGGATGTCCCAGGTTCTAAATGACAGGGAGATAATAGAACTCTCCTCTGCCAAGGCATATCTCTCCTCTCTGAACCGGAACTCCATCCCCACAGTTATCAGGATGCTAAGAGACCTTAAGAGCTTTCCAGCACGCAAGATGGTGTGCGAGGTACTGACTGAAAAAGCAAAAGATCATCTGGAACTCTTGGGAGAGGGCATGTCCGACCCGAACTGGTACGTGGTGCGAAACGTGGCCTCCATCATCGGTACGATTGGTTCCGGGGAGGGGGTCAGATTATTAAGACAGATCGTCAAACACCGGGACCGGAGAGTGAGAAAGGAAGTCGTCGCATCGCTCATCAAAATCTCGGGAAGTCAGGCCGGAAACCTCCTGGTCTCATTCTTGGAGGACGAGGACAAGGGCATTCGCATCCTGGCCTCTCGCGGGCTGGCACAAAAAAAGGAACAGGAAGCTCTTTCGGTACTGGAGAACGTCATAAGCGATGACCAGTTCAAATATAGCTCGCCTGAGGAGAAAAAGAGCATGCTGGAGTCGTTCGCCGCCATCGCCGGTAAGGAGGGCGTCTCGTTTCTGGTAAAGACGGTCAATAAACGAAGCTGGCTCAAAAGAGATAAACACAACGAGACCCGCATCTTTGCCATCGGGGCTTTGAGCCAGATCGATTCTCCCGAGGCGGAAGAGGCGATAAATCAACTTATGAGGAAAAGAAACAAAGTCGTCCGGCAGGCCTGTCAGAATGCGCTGCGTCGAATCGAGTCTCGGCGGATAAGGGGAGGTCAATCGACCAGAGACGCCTGATGCCTGCGTTCTATTCTAAGAAGGAGATAATTTGGTCACAGAAAGCCCAGCCAAACCCAGAGAGTCTGATAAGGCCAAGCTTCAGAAGCGCCATCTTCTGGAGAAAGGAAAGAACCTTGTCTCCCAGTTCTACGCCACCATCCGCACCGCCCAGATATACGATAGAACGAACTCCGTTTACACCAGACAGGCTGAGAACCTGTTAGGTCTAATTCGGAGTCTGCTGGAGGGCACGGGGGAGTTCCTTCTCAAATCAAAAGAGGGCTACCTGTTTCTCAACGACACCAGACTGAGATTCTCCTTCGACGGTTACGCCTCCAGCAAGTTTATCGTGGAGACGTTCAGGAAGCTGCAGTTTGAATGCATATTCTTCAGCCCACCATTGAACAGGGAGGAGCTGGATGAATTTGTGTTCATCCTGGCACACGCAGACGCTGAGGGAGAAGACCCCTTCGAGAACCTGCAGAGAAGAGTTGTCTCCTCAGGAATCGAGCACTTAAGAGTGGAGAAGTATGCCCCGGGATCGGATGTGGGGGATGAATCCGAGCCCGAAGGTCAAAAAAAGCAGGCCAAAAAGAGATTCTTCAAGACCCTCCTTGTAGCCCAGGAAACCATGGAATCTGCCAAATCCAGGCGGAGTATAAACACGGTCAAAAGCAAGAGAGCCATCCAGTTTTTGATCGATCAGCTCATCAAGAACGAGGGAAATCTGATGAGCCTGACCGCAATTAAAAGCTTCGACGAATACACCTTTGCTCATTCGGTGAACGTGTGCATACTTTCGGTCGCCCTGGGCACCCGGCTGGGTCTCTCCAAAGGTGAATTAAGCGAGCTTGGCTTTGCCGCCCTGTTTCACGACGTCGGAAAAGTCAAGCTGCCCATCGAAATCCTCAACAAGCCGGGAGAGCTGACCGAAGAGGAGTGGGTCGAGGTCAGAAAACATCCGATATTTGGGGTAAAAACGCTTCTCTCACGGCGCAGCATAGACAGATTCTGTACCCGGGCCATGGTGGTCTCTTTCGAGCATCATCTGAAGCTCGACCATACCGGCTATCCCCAAACCAGCGCGAGGAGAGACTTGGATCTGTTCAGCCGTATTGTCACCATCGTGGACGTGTACGACTCCATGACCTCGGGTCGGGTGTATGCAAAGACGTCGTTGACTCCGGATGAGGCTCTGAGGAGAATGCTGCAGAAGCAGGGGAGGAGTTTCGATCCGGTGCTTCTAAAAGTCTTCATTAACATGCTGGGCATATATCCGGTTGGCTCGGTGGTGATTTTAGATACCGGCGAGATCGGGGTGGTGATGGAGGCAAAGCCGGAAGAGCTTTCCCGCCCACAGGTGGCAATCATCGCGGATCGGTTCGGCAAAAGAAAGAAGGTTGAGACCGTGGACCTGACCAAAACGGACGAGAAGACGGGAGAATATAAGAGAACCATCCTCAGGACCATCGACCCCCACCGCTACAAACTGGACGTGGCCAGGTATATCTATTGAAATCTAAAGGGCCGGATCCGGAAGGGCGCGTCCTCTTCAGAATCGGATAGAGAGCAGAAGCCTCACATCGCTCCCGCCGCCGGCTTCAGGAACGAGACTTATAGACAAATCCCTCACCTCTTCCCTATCGAAGTTATATAGGTGTGCATCCACGAATGCATCGAACATACTTAAGAAGACGATGCCGGCGGTGATCCATAAGAACAGATTACGTCTATCCTCGTAGAACTGGAACTGCTCGAACTCCCAGTATCGGTCCGGATGATCGGGATTTTCGAAATTTTTCTTATGCTTGTTCATCCGCCCCCATTCGATGGCTGCCAGGGTGATAAAGGTCGTCTCGGCTCCGAACACGGCGACGCTCTTGAAATACTTGCGATTGTAAAACTGCCCCCATCCGGGAATAGCCACCGATCTAAAGAGCGCCCCCGTGGGGGATTTTCTCTCCAGGATGCTATCGCCGCGAGCCACCGCAACCTGTACCGTCTCGTCGGCCGTTTGTCCCCATGACACTCTTTCCGACACCGGCAGGCATAAGCACAAGATCAAAAGCAAAAGGAAAGTCTTTTTCATTTTTCCTCTTTGCATTCCAACAATCATCCATTAGACGCAGCGAACGTCACAAAGATAAGAGCAGGGCTTATTACATTCAAGGCTTTTTTGGCAGCAGGCAATAACCGTGCTCGAAAGACCAAATGCAGAACCTCCCAACTCCTCACCGGTCAGGCTGAAGTCGCAGGTCCCGCCGTGAGGGTGGAGCCCGACACTCCGAGAAACTGATTTCTGTGCCCTCGATGCTCCCACGAAAATCTCTTGACTCACTGCAAAGATGCGGTATATATGAACTCAGGAGGTGCTAAATGGACGGAGAGAGCAAGGTCTCGGACAAGCTGAAGTCGCTTTTGACCAAGGATACCAGGGTGGTGGTTTTGACCGGAGCGGGGATATCGGCAGAAAGCGGCGTACCAACCTTTCGGGGTGAGGAGGGGCTCTGGAAGAAGTTCCGTCCGGAGGAGTTGGCCACCTTCGACGCCTTCATGGCCAATCCGGAGTTGGTCTGGGAGTGGTACGAATACAGGAGAAAGATAGTCGAAGAGATAAAACCCAATCCCGGTCATCTGGCCCTGGTTGATTTCCAAAACCACTTTGACCAATTCGACCTGGTCACACAGAACGTGGATGGACTCCACCACGAGGCAGGGTCAAGGAATGTGGTTGAGCTGCACGGAAACATAAGAAGGAACAAGTGCATTCAGTGCGAAAAGAGATATGAGTCTCTGGAGGGAACCAAAGAGGGCACGCCGCCGGAATGTCCGTGTGGGGGGAAAATCCGTCCGGACGTGGTCTGGTTTGGAGAAATGCTGCCCCAGGATGCTATCAGGCACGCGTTCGAGGTATCCGAACGCTGCGATCTGTTCTTCTCCGTCGGGACCTCCGCTGTCGTGCATCCTGCGGCTTCGCTACCATTGATCGCCAAAAGAAGCGGGGCTTTTGTGGTTGAGGTTAACGTATCCCCCACCGAGATCAGCCATCTTGTGGATGAAACCCTCCTGGGCAAATCGGGTGACATTCTGCCATCTCTGGCGAAATTCCTGAAATGAACAGACTGGACCAGCTTGGAGTTAGGCGTGGTTTTGTAGTTGCCCGATTCCCAGACGGGAGCTCAGACGCCCTACAGGCCTGCAGGGAGCCTGTATAGGCGTCCGCTCATCGGGCCTACTGTCCTATTGGGTCCCTACCCGACAGAAACCTCCCCTTAGGTTGGGGAACCTTGAAGACACCTGTTAAAGTAGATGAGAGTGATTCTTAGCTCGAAATCCACAAAATAAATGCTGGTTTTATAGATTTTTTGTATTATTTTAAAGATAGAGGTGGTTTTATGAAAAGGTTAATTTTGGGGTTTGTGCTGGCAGTGATCTTGAGGTGTGGGATTGCCTCTGCTGACACCCATTACGTCTCCCCTTATGGTGTCGATATTTATCCTTACACCTCCTGGATAAATGCAGCGGATTCCATTCAGAAGGCCATAGATGCCGCCTCTTACGGTGACACGGTCTTGGTGGGAGCGGGAACTTACAAAGAGCTTATAAACATGATTCCAGGAATAGCTCTGATCGGCGCTGGCATGGATTCGTGTATGATAGATGGTCGTAGAACTGTGCCTGAGAATTATACAATGATAAAAGGGGCTGATAGCTCCACCATCGAGGGATTTCATCTTCGGGGTGGGTATCCGGACTACACGAATTGCCGTGGAGTTTTGTCAGATTCTCTTTACGGGTGGTCGTTGAAGAGGATAAGCAATAACAAAATCTCAAATTTTTGGGAGGGGATAGGGATGGGTGGCAGAGTGAATACGGAGATATCAAACAATATTTTCGTGGACAATTATTCTGGCATCCGCCCACTTTTTTTTGCCCGAGGGGTGATAGTTAACAACACCTTTACTGACAATCATAAGGCAGTAAGTATGTGGGTTTCTGCCGGCCCCACCATTATAAAGAATATTATGACTAATACCACTACAAGGGCGATTGATGGCGATTTTACTGATTCCATGTTTGTTGAGAACAACTTAATCGTGGTTGACAAATGGTCTTGCATTTCCCTGCAAAATTATAGTGGTGAATTCCGAACTGCTCCGATAAGAAACAATACTCTGATAGGCGATGATACCGTGTTTGCTGGATTTCATGGCCTTGTGATTAGAATTGGCGGTTTCAGTAACGAGATAAAAAACAACGTGATATCAGAAGGATTTTACGGGATTGTGGCTGTTAATGACGAGGGGTACAATTGCAACCCCCAGGTCTCGTATAACGATCTGTGGAATAACGAGCAAAATTATTATGTGTATGGTGGTGCCAGCATTGACACATCGTTGGGCGGGAACATTTACTTGGATCCCATGTTTGTAGGAGGTGGTGATTATCACCTGCAATATGGGTCTCCCTGCATCGATGCTGGTAACCCCAGCATAAAGGACCAGGATTCCTCCATATCAGATATTGGCTGTTACGGCGGAGCGTGGGGAGAGACTTATACATACTTAGATTATCCTCCCAAAGCACCAGACAGTCTGAGAGCCACGTCTTTGAACACGGTCATTATCCTCTCCTGGAAACCCAACACCGAATCCGATCTTTCTCACTATCTGGTTTACAAAGACACTTTGGCTGGATTCATGCCTGACACTTTCAAGATTGTGGCAAATATTCCTAAAGATAGTTCAGTCTTCAGAGATTATGATTTTATCCTGGGTAACACTTACTACTATCAGGTTTCTGCCTGGGATTCGACCGGACACGAAAGCGAATATTCAGATGAGCTTGAGGTTATGGCAACCTCGGTGGGTGAGTTCACAGAACAAGAAAATCGTCCACCCATGTATCAGTTATTTCAAAATTATCCCAATCCATTTAATTCCTCCACAGTGATCTGGTATTATCTGCCGGATGTGGGCTATCAGCCAGCAGAGGTGGAGATAACCGTTTACAACCTTCTGGGCAAGCTGGTGAGAACACTGGTCAGGGAACGTCAATATCCGGGAGAGCACAAAGTGGTATGGGATGGAAAGGATGATGCTGAAAATGAGGTGGCGTCGGGAATATATTTCTGTAAACTGAAAGTTAGTGGTTTGGATTTGGTCAAGCCGAGGAAGATGGTGCTGCTTCGTTGAGTAGGCAGTGTGCAGTACTCAGTAGGCAGACAATTAGAAATGACGGATGATAAATGACGAATAACGAAAAAAAGCTTTAACCTTGAACCTTTAACCTAATCAGAGGAGAAAAGAAATGAAAGCAAAGCAAGTTATCCGGATATTGGTTGTGTTGATCACTTGCTCCGTCTTTTCCGCCAGTCAAGGAGCGGACAAATTCTATTATGGCACATATGGGGGGTTTCCGGAATCAGATTTTTCCTCTATAAGCGATAGTCTGAAGTTTAATATTGTTTCGCATAATGATGTGAAGGAGTCTAATATTCAACACTGGGTGAACAAGTCGCTGAGAGCCATAGCTGAGAATTGGTACGATTATTACTCACCCTCCACTTGGGCAACTCTGAGCCATTACACCTTGTGGGAAACGGAAGGGTATCCGGGATCATACTACGGGTTCGACTACACTGGCGGGAGGGAGGTCTCGGACCCGTCCGCCTCGGGCGGTAAAGCCCGGGTGTTCATACCCCATGATGATCCAGCCGGACTGATTCAGACCGGGCCAGGCTACGACCAGGAACCCGGACCATCAGGGAATCCCATTTACTACACCGCCGAGTTCCGGATAAAGTCACCGGATTATAATCCCAGAGCCATGGGGGTCGGTCCTGGTCAGCCTCTCTGTTCACTTAAGGTAGTTGGAAACGGTCAAATTTTAGCCCACAAGATGGTATATGACAGCGACTTTAAGAACTTCCTCGGATATAAAACATTTAGGATCGAGGATTACACGGTCCAAAATCCGATCGAGTTTCAAATCTACTGGTTTGGCAACAGAACGCTTGGCATCGACTACGTCAAAGTTTATGATGGGTTTGGATGGGATTTGATAGACGATCCAATCCATTGGGTCGCTAACAACATAAAAGCCTATGTAGATCAGGAGTGGGTGCACACCACAAT
>JBARPX010000156.1:0-11875 GCA_049643405.1 Candidatus Zixiibacteriota bacterium | reverse complement strand
CGGGCAGCAGCAGCGGGTGGCTGTTGCCAGAGCTCTTATCAACGATCCGGCCATAATTATGGCGGACGAGCCCACCGGAAACTTAGACACCAGGACTTCCATTGAGATAATGGGCATATTTCAATCCCTGAACCGAAGCGGGATCACGGTCATACTGATCACCCACGAGAAGGACATCGCCGCCTACGCCAAAAGGAACATAGATTTCAGGGATGGAAAGATCGTGAGGGACGAAGAACTGGCGAGTCCGAAAAACGCCGAAGATGAACTTCGCTCTCTGCCCCCCGAGGAAGAGGAAGAGATATAGAAGAGGTGAATCGAGAATGAAGAGAGTTTGCCTATGGTGTTTGCTGCTGTGCTCGCTGGCGCTTGTGGCCGTTCTGACCGGGTGTAAGGGGAGCGCCAGCCTCATCAGCAGTTGGAGAAGCGTAGAGATCAGGGTGGACGGAGTGGATTCCGAATGGTCCAGCCCGTTGTTTCACTTTGAAGATGAAAATGTGGTCATCGGCCTACGGAACGATGCGGACAATCTCTACGTTGTTCTAAAAGGCATGGATCGAAAAAGACAGATGCAGGTCATGCGGGCCGGGTTCACGGTCTGGCTGGACGCCACCGGAAAGAACAAAAAGACCTTAGGCATACGCTATCCCATCGGAATGCAGGCCTACGGAATACCAGCGGTGAAAAGCGAGCCGGGGACCGAGTTTGACGAGGAGCAGAGAAAGAAACTTGCGGAGATGATGGGAGAGATTGAGATCCTCGGCCCGGAAAAGAGCGACCGGAACAGGGCGTGGAAGTCGAATCCATATGGGATAGAGGTGGAACTTGGTGATACGCTGGGTGCCATGATCTATGAACTGAAGATCCCGCTGAAACCAACAGACGATTCGCCTTATGCCATCTTTGCCAATGCCGGAGACGTTATCAGCCTGGGACTGGAGACCGGTGAGATGAGCATGGGAGACAGAGGAGGACACCCGCCGATGGGAGGAGGAATGCCCGGTGGTCCCGGGGGCAGAGGAGGCATGGGTGGTGGCGGCAAACGAGGCGGTCACAGGGGCGACATGATAGGAGAGGGAATGCCCAAGCCCATCAAAATGTGGGCAAAAGTATCGCTAACAGCGCCCGTAACCGAGAAAGAATAGCAAGTCATAAGAGCAGGAACAGATGAGATATCTTCAGATACTCAAGGTGGCCTACCGGGCCTTGATCAGAAATAAGATGCGCTCCAGCTTAACCATGCTGGGGATAATTATCGGCGTGGGCGCGGTGATCGCCATGGTGGGCATAGGCCAGGGCGCCAAAAGAATGATCGATGCGCAGGTGGCTTCGCTGGGGGATAATCTCTTGACCATCCGCTCGGGCAGCCACTTCCACGGAGGTGTGCGGTCGGGAGCCGGAACCATCACCAACCTGACTGATGACGATGCAAAGGCAATTCTGGAAAACTGCCCGGCAGTGACCAGGGTAACACCAAGAGTGCGAAGCTCAGCGCAGATCGTAGCAGGAAATCTCAACTGGGCCGCTTCGGTAGAAGGTTACGCTCCTGATTTCGTCTACATCCGTTCCTGGCCGGTTGTCTCCGGAAGCTTTTTCACAGAGCAGGACGTCAGAGGGGCAACCAAGGTCTGCGTTATGGGAAAGACCGTGGTGGACAATCTGTTTCCCGGACAGGACCCGGTGGGTGAGATAATCCGAATCAACAAGCTACCTTTTCGCGTGGTGGGGGTTTTATCTCCCAAGGGGCCGAACGCCTTCGGGCATGACCAGGACGACATAGTCCTGGTTCCCTATACCACCGCCCAGAAAAAGATCATAGGGATAACTCACGTTCAGCAAATAATGGCCTCGGCCGTTGACCGAACTCAGATTGACTTAGCTGAAGAACAGATAACCCAACTTCTCCGCCAGAGACATAAAACCCCTCCGGGGGAGGAGGATGATTTCAGGGTACGGAGTCAACTCGACATCGCCAGCGTGGCCGGTTCAACCTCAGGAATCATGACCGTTCTTCTGGGCGCCATCGCCTCGATCTCGCTGATAGTCGGCGGCATCGGGATAATGAACATCATGCTGGTCTCGGTGACCGAGCGGACCAGGGAGATCGGCATAAGGATGGCTGTGGGAGCCAGGGGCAGGGATATTCTGATTCAGTTCCTGGTGGAATCAATGGTTCTGTGCTTGATCGGCGGCATAGTCGGGATAATGTTGGGGGTTGCCTCTTCTCAAGTGATTTCCGGAGTACTCAACTGGCCGGTCTTTGTGTCGCCCCCGGCCGTAGCTTTGGCCTTCTTCTTTGCCGCCTTCGTAGGAATATTCTTCGGCTTCTACCCTGCCAGAAAAGCCTCCCTCTTAGACCCGATTGAAGCGTTGAGATACGAGTAGTGTCGGGCGTTAGGAGGATAAGCCAGCTGGTCAAATACCAGAAAACGCCGACGCGTTGGAACTTCGACGTGTCTATTCTTAGAGCGTCACAAGACTCTAAGCTTCTTTCTTATTAGTTTCTTGCTCAATGATCTCGAGTCAAGAAAGTATGATTTGAAAAGCCTGTTGACAAAAACTCTGGTATCTTGAATCTCAGAATTCAAGTCAATGCTTGCTTCGATGCTTTTTGGCTTTTCCCCTATACGAAGTCTTCCCCATCGGGACTGTCGAGCCTTTGGCATGTTCTTCTTCCTTCTTGCTTTCACCAGCAGGTGGACTTACAATAGCTATGTAATCCTTGTCCTCCAAGAGGATGTTAAAGAGGTTTCCGCATGCTTGTTCTTCTCCGGCACAAAACAACGAAACATCGAATCCCATTTCCTGCAATTCAACGTAGTCAATAATATACTCATGTGAAGGGTACCCATGCACTAACCTCTCTACTACTTCAGTGCGTTTATCCTCACTCCAATCTTTCTTGTATCTTCGTAATAGCCTATTGCCATACTCTGTGCCAACTGAGAGCGCCCTTGTATATTGACCCAGTTTCTCAGGGTCAAGTCGGCTGAATAGTGGGCCTGTAGTTACACCTACAAAACTAATTGCGTGTTTGATACAGTCATCCAAATCCATTCTTGATCTTTTGACAACCATCTTTACTGCGATATCGAGTGTCTCTATTGAGAATTTCTGCAACTGCTCGAGCGTCTTGAATGGATTTAGGGCAGAATTATACTCTCGCTTACCGCCCTTTTTCTCCTCAAAAATCTGTGTATCCAGAGGGCCTAGCTGTGCCAACTCGTCCAGAACGATTTCATCTGCACCAACACATAGTAACGTGGCGGCGCTTTTGGCCAGGAATGGCACGCAAGCATTCAGCTTTTTTGAATGCATACGTAACAGTTGTACAATCTGAAAGCATGCATGTATATCTCCGCCCGCTGAGTTTATGATAACATCTAGTTCATCGAACGACTTATTCCTCAACATGTCCCGCAAAATCACAACGTGACCTAGATTCATTGAACTAGCCAAGAATAGAAAAACAGCAGGCTTCTTCCTAGTATTAACGAATTCCTGAGCCTCAGAAGGTATCTTGTCTTGTTTGTTTTTTTGCTTCTTCATGAGAACCTCCTTTATTGACGGGGACAGGTGGCCCGATCTGGCCATCAGGCCGGGTCTATCGTATCTTTGTTCTGCCTGATCCTGCCCGCCTTGGCGGGTGTTACCGGACACCGTCTTAACTCAGGTGCCCTGCGCCATCCAGGGCTCGTCCGAGCACCTGACAAATGAATGGTGTCATCTCTCCAACCCCCTGTCTCCCCCTTGTCAGGGGGACAATAGGGGGTTCTTGTTCTGCCAGCTCTTGCCCGCCTTGGCGAGTGTCACCTAACACCCTCGTAGCTCAAGTGCCCTGCTCACCTGACAAATGAATGGAGCCAGGAGCACGAGGTTTCTGACCTAGGCACTATGTTCCTCTTATCATTCTGTCCATCCAAGCTCTTGCCTGTATTTCATTTGAGAGCAAGCGCACGTCGTCATTAATCATGCAGGCCCCAAACACGCCTCTGATGTCCTCTATGTGCGGATGGGGATGAAGAGGATCGACGAAGAAAATGACGACATGACAGCCACCACACAGAATTTCCGTGGCGATTTCAATATCACCGCCCTTAGGGCCGGAGTGGTATCGTCTGACCTTGTCAGCAAGCATCGGCGATGCGTCTTGGATTAGTTTGCCGGTTGTTCCTGTTGCGACAATTGATTTAAACTTAGCCAACTCGTGCTCATAATCGATGACAAAGTCCAGCATCCTGCTCTTCATTTCATCATGAGAGATCAAGGCGATGACGGTTTTCTTCAATTCCTCATCCAGCCGCTTTTCGTCCCTTGCCTCAATAAGGTCCGGCACATCATAATGGTCGTGGCTAACCGAAGGCTTATTCCACTTCTGGTCGGCTTCACCACATGTCACAATCAATCCGCTGCCTTCGAAGGTTACGGTAAATGGAACAGGTTGAAGGTTGAAATTCTCATCTCGTTCCGCCTCAGCTTTGAGCCACTCCGTGACAGATGCTTTGTTCATAAGCTTCTTCACACGCCACTGATCACTGAGTCGCAGTAGAGCGAGATTCTCGGGAAAGAGTAAGTGAGCAGTAAGCGGGGATAGGAACGCCCATACGATGCTCACCTTACGTTGAGTGATTAGACATGACAACATGGTCACCCCACCTTCCTCAGTAGGGGGCAGTCGAATGATGCCACACTCGTTGTGAAGAAAATTAGCTATATCATACCCGAGACGGTGGCGAACCTGAGTTGTTGTGGCTCCATGCGTTTGGTGGCCCAGAATAAGGCGCTCATAGGTCCCGCCTGTAAATATGAATCCGAATTTTCTTAACAAATCGCGGTTTTGATATGCTTCACGAAAGACGTCCGCAAGCGTTTCGGTTCTTTCCTTGCTATCGTGGCTCGCCAGAACACCGATCAAGGTCTTTTCTTTATTCCTTACTTGACTCATGGATTGTCTCCTGTTCTCAGGTGAGTAATGGAGAGGTGGCCCGGCCTGCTCGTCAGGCCGGGTCAACCATAGAAGAATCATTTTCTGTTCTGTCAGGTGTTGCCCGCCCTACGGGCGCAGCCTTTGCGTCACCCAACGATACCCCAAGATATCGCCCGTAAGCTGCCTCCTGCCAGATAGTCAATAGATAATATAACAAGTTTTGCAGGATTGTCAACAACTTTCTAACTTAGTTCCCCACTCGGTTCTGTGCCTGTCGGGTTCCCAGACCCGAAGGAAACCCTGAGCCCTCCGCCAGGTCAGGGACCTGGCGGGCACAAAAAAGCCGGCCCCTCGTCCAGACAGACAGATACCGGGGGATTGCCACGTCGTCCCCGCCAGAGGCGGGGGCCTCCTCGCAATGACGGGTGCGGGGGCTGGCGGGCACAATAAAGCCGGTCATTGCGAGTCCCGCCAAGGGCGGGACGAAGCAATCTTCTCGGGCGGGCAGAGAGATACTGAGAGATTGCTTCGTCGAGTTCCCTCGCTCGCGCTCGGGACAAGCCTCGCAATGACAGGGTTTTAGCCCGGCGCCTCGATTTTTTTCTTGCTTTTTGTGCGAACTCTCGTATATTATTAACGCCTTCGGGGTGAGGTGAAATTCCTCGATCGGTGGTTACAGCCCACGCGCCCGTATGGGCCGAACTGGTGAGATTCCAGTGCCGACGGTTCGTCCCGCAGAATGCGGGATAATAGTCCGGATGAAAGAAGGCAAGCAGATGACAGGCCGAGTGTCTTTAGCTCGATCCTGCGAACTCTGTATCTCACCCCGGAAGCAAGAAAGCCGGGGATTTTTTTTATGGGCCTACTGACCTCACCCCCTTAGTCCCCCTCTCCACAAAGTGGAGAGGGGGACACCCTGAAGGGATTTCCCTCGATCCTGAGATCTTCGGGATCGAAGGACACCCTGAAGGGGAAACAGGGAGAGAGGTAAAAAGGAAGTCTTGGAAATGAACGACGGAAAATTCATGCGCCTGGCTCTGCAGTTGGCAGAAAAAGGGAAAGGAAAGACCTCGCCTAATCCCATGGTGGGCGCGGTGGTGGTGAAGAGAGGGCAGATTCTCGGTAAGGGTTATCACCGCAAGTGCGGCGGGCCGCACGCTGAGGCGGTTGCGCTCAAGGCCTGCGGAGAGCAGGCTAAAGGCGCCACCCTGTATATCAATCTGGAACCCTGTTCTCATTTCGGAAAGACCCCCCCGTGCACCCACCTGATCATCAAAAGCGGAATAAAGAAGGTGATCTGCGCCACGATCGATCCTAATCCTCAGGTGAACGGAACAGGCATAGAGTGTTTGAAGATAAGCGGCATCGAGGTGAGCCTTGGGGTTCTGGAAAAGGAAGCCAGAAAGCTAAACGAAGTCTACTTCAAGTATATCAGCACCGGGCTTCCTTTTGTAGTGCTGACAGTGGCTCAGTCGCTCGATGGAAGGATCTTGAGACAGATTGGATCGTCCGGGGCTCAACGGAGGGGGGTCGTCGCAGGTTCCCTTCAATCCAGCGATCGGTGGATTGATGCCATCTTGTGTGATGTGGACGGTGCTGGAGTTGACTCTCTCCACCTGCTGTCCCGGTCGACTAATTCTGTCGAGCCCAAACTCATTCTTCTTGGCACCCGCCGGAAGACCTCGGACACATTGAGAAAATTGGGAAAGGATGCGCACGGGAATGTCATCCTTGTCCCCACCGATCCTGCCAAGAAAACGAGAAAGAAACAAGCCGAATTTACAAGCTGGGCGCCAAAAAGGCGAAAGAACGGAGAAATCGATCCTCTGTCACTTTTGAAAAAAGCCGGAGAAGAAGGAATCACCAGTCTTTTGGTAGATGCGGGACCTCAGATTGCGACGTCACTTCTAAAGCAGGGGCTGGTGGACAAGATCTGGTACTTTATCTCGCCCGGCATATCAGGCAAGGGAGAAGAACCGTTCGGCGATCTGAAGATAAGGAAGATGTCTGGCACCGTGACTTTGAAAGATTGTGAGTTCAAGGAACTTAGGGATGGTCTGCTGGTCGTGGGCTATCCTAGGGAGGCTGGCAGTTAGCGGCAGACCGCGGACTGCGGACCGAAAGCGAGATTTTGACATGTTCACAGGAATAATAGAAGAGATCGGAAAGGTAGAGCAAACCTCATCAAGCGGCGGCAGCCTTCGGCTGAGAATTGAAGCTCCGAAGGTCTCGACCGACCTAAAGGCGGGAGACAGCGTAAACATCAATGGCGCCTGCCAGACTGTTATCGAGGTAAAGGACGGAGGCTTTACCGTGGAGGCCGTGGAGGAGACCCTTAAGCGAACCAACCTGGGAGAACTCAAGACTGGCGATTCGGTGAATCTGGAAAGAGCCCTGCGTGCTTCCGACCGTCTGGGGGGACATCTGGTCTCCGGGCATGTTGATTTCGTGGGCAGAATTAAGTCTATTAGCCAAAAGGATCAAAGTCACCTATTCGAATTCGAGATTCCACGAGAATATCAGAAGCACTTCGTGGAAAAGGGATCGGTGGCGGTGGATGGAATAAGTCTAACCGTGGCTCGGGTTCTCCAAGACTCGTTCATCGTTTCGATTATCCCATTCACCATGAAGGAGACGACTTTAGGCGCGAAAAAGGTCAGCGATATGGTAAACATCGAGACCGATTTGATCGGAAAATATGTCGATAGGATATTGACACTCAAGAAGGAGAAATTCGAAATAACTGAAGACTGGCTGAGAGAAAAAGGATGGTAACAATCTCTTGGGATCACCGTAGGGACAGCCTTTATGGCTGTCCGCCTCAGAGGTCCGGACAGGGACCCCGCCATGGCGGGATTTCGCAAGCTCAACAAGCCCTGTCCCTACGCGATCGGGGTCGCGTGGGCCGAGGGAAAAAGGAGAACAACAAATGTCGGAATTGAACAGGATAGAAGAGGCGATTGAGGAGATAAAACAGGGCAAGGTAATCATCGTGGTGGATGATGCGGACCGGGAGAACGAGGGGGACATGATCTTTGCGGCGGAGAAGGTAACCCCGGAGTCGGTCAATTTCATCTCCAAGTTTGCCCGGGGATTGGTCTGTATCCCCATGACCAGGGAGAGGATCGAAGAGTTGGATCTCACACCCATGGTGAAGGTGAACACCGCCAAGCTGGGCACCCGCTTCACCGTTTCGGTGGATGCGGTATACAACACCACCACCGGCATATCTGCTCATGACAGGGCGCAGACTATCAGGACTCTGATCGATCCCAAGACCAAACCGGACGAGCTGGCCCGACCCGGTCACATCTTTCCTATCCAGGCTCAGGATGGCGGCGTTCTAAGCCGGGCCGGACATACCGAGGCCACGGTCGATTTAGCCCGGCTGGCAGGACTTTATCCGGCCGGCGTTCTGTGCGAGATCATGGATGAGGACGGCCGCATGGCTCGTCTTCCCAGGCTTCTGGAGATGGCCAAAAAGTTCGATCTAAAGATCATCTCGGTCAAGGATCTGATCGAATACAGGACAAAGAAAGAAAAACTGGTCAAGTGCATCGTCAGCGTGAATTTTCCCACGAAGTTCGGGCATTTTAAGCTTCATCTGTACAAAAGCATGATAGACGAGCACCATCACTTTGCCCTGGAGAAAGGAGAGGTGAAGGACAAGGAGAACGTGCTGGTTAGGGTGCATTCTCAGTGCCTTACCGGTGACGTCTTCGGCTCGTCACGTTGCGACTGCGGCGATCAACTCGGCCATGCGCTGAGGATGATAGAGAACGAGGGTCTGGGGGTCTTCTTATACATGCGGCAGGAGGGAAGGGGGATCGGGCTTTCCAACAAGATAAGGGCTTACCAGCTTCAGGACTGCGGATTGGATACCGTACAGGCCAACCAGGAATTAGGATTCGAGCCGGATTTGCGCGACTACGGGGTCGGAGCACAAATCCTGGTGGACATGGGCCTCTCCACCATAAGGCTCATAACCAACAATCCCAAGAAGATCATCGGGATCGAGGGATACGGGCTCACGGTCACGGAGAGAATCCACACCGAAGTTCCCCCTACCGCGGAGAACATCAAGTATCTGGAGACCAAGAGAGACAAGCTGGGACATCTTCTAAAAGTGCGGGAGAATGGCCGTCCCCAGATCATGGGAGCAAATGACGCAGCCAAGAAGGAATCCAAATCAGATGCATAAGCTTTCTTAAGGAAAATCGCAGAAAGGAGTCTTTATGCCTAAGGAATTGCAAGGAATGCTGGATGCCAAAGGAAAGACCTTTGGAATTACCATCAGCCGGTTCAACGAGTTCATCACCCAGAAGCTTCTGGACGGGGCTTTGGATTGTCTCAGCCGGCACGGCGCCGAGGACGAGAAAATCACCATAGCCTGGGTGCCGGGTTCATTTGAGATTCCGTACGCCGCCCACAGAATGGCAAAGAGCGGCAAGTTCGATGCGGTCATCTCGCTGGGAACAGTGATCAGGGGTCAAACCCCCCATTTCGATTATATTGCCAACGAGGTAGCCAAAGGCGTCGCCAGGATTTCACTGGAAACCGGCGTACCGACCATCTTCGGTGTGATCACTGCTGACTCTCTGGAGCAGGCCATCGAGCGGGCCGGAACCAAGGCCGGAAACAAAGGCTGGGATGCGGCGCTGTCCGCCATCGAGATGGCGAAGCTGTTTGAGCAGATGTAAAGGTAGCCGCCCGTCCGGGCGCCAACGAGTGTATGATTGACGAAGTCCCAACTTTGAACCCTGAACTTTGGACTTTGAACTTTAAACTTTGCACATAGTGTCTTGTAACGTAAATAAGTTTACAATGTCATTGCGAGTGAAACGAAGTCCCGCCGCTGGCGGGACCACGCCCTTCGGGCTCGCAATGACAAATGTATAGATACCTCAGTTACATGACACTAGAATTCTGAACCTTGAACTTTAAACTCTTGAACTTTTGAACCTTGAACTTTAAACTTTGAACTTTTTCTTATGTCCGCCAGAAGAAAAGCTCGTGAACTGACCTTAAAGGCTCTGTACGCTCACGATATCGCAGGGACTGATCCGGAACAGATTGCAGACGAGATCATCTCTCCCAGCCTGATCAAACCTGAGGCGAAGGAGTTCTCCCGTTTGCTCTTCCTGAAGACTGTTGAGAACGTCAAAGAGATAGACAAGCTGATAAAGGGCAACGCGAAATCGTGGGATTTCTCACGCATCGCCACGATCGAAAAGAATATCCTGCGCATGGGCATTTGCGAGTTTTTGCATTTCGATGACGTCCCCTCGACCATAAGCATAGATGAGGCCATCGAGCTGGCAAAGAAGTATGCGGAAAAGGATTCCAAGAACTTCGTCAATGCGGTGCTGGATTCGGTGCTGAAAGGAATGGAGAAGCAAGCGGGAACGTGAGAGAAATCCCGTCGGATTTGACGCGCAAGGAGGTGTCTGACAAATGAAGAAAGGGAATGTCAATCTGTTAGTCTTTGCAATCTGCGTTCTTGTGCTGTCGAGCGCAGTGGCCGAAGCTCGAGACCTCAAACTGGAGATCAGTCTTTCCGATACGACTTACTATGTCTGCCAATCCATATGGTTAGATGCTCAACTAACCAATATCAGCGCAGATTCAGTACGAGTCTTTGGGTTTGAATTCCCCGGCGGCGACCTGCTGAATATCGTCCTAACCGACGAAAGCGGAGATACACTGAGGCCTCAATTCCCCTACGCGTCTGTTGTTGGTTGGCAAGGTGTTTTGCTGTATCCCAAAGAAACGTATTATGAGACCTTTGATCTGGCGGATATCTTTACCTTCCACGGACCGGTACCAGGAAACCCTGCCTTTCAACAGCCCCCTTCATTAGCTGCCGGGAGATATGAAGTGTATGCTGAATACCCTGCAGGGGAGAGTAAACTCAGCACGCCTAAGCTGACTTTTGAGGTCGCGGAACCGACCGGTACCGAACGCGAAGCCTTCGGGCTATATGTTGAAGCCTACAGGAGCAGAAAGCGCAATGACGACTCCCTCGCGGTGCAACAGCTTAATAAACTAATCACTAACTATCCCAAAAGTGTCTGTGCCGAGAGGGCTCTGTGGAGACTGAAGTCCTGGCAGATGTTGATGGAAAGGTTTCCTGATTCCGGCTTCAACCTGATTGGTCTCAGAAATATGACAGGGGAAATGGACAACAAGAAGAAACAGACCTTTCTACAACAAATAGTGAAAGAGCATTCGGGAACAAGAAGCGCTAAGTTTGCTGAACAGTTACTACGAGAGGTGAAAAGAAAGGACGAGTGAAATGCTCAAAAGAAAGCTCAAAGTTTGCTGGCTTCTCCCGTCGCTCTTCATCGTGCTGCTCTCGCATGACCTTATCCAAGCTCAAAGCTTGAGATTGGATATCAGCCTTTCCGACACGACTTACTATGTCTCTCAATCCATATGGCTGGACGCAACATTGACTGATACCAGCGAAGACACAGTGCGAATCTTTGGGTTTGAATTCCCAGGCGGCAACCGCTTGAATGTCGTGCTGACGAACGAAACGGGAGACACGCTGAGGCCTGTGTTGCGCTTTGAGTTTCTCGATTGGTCAGGATTCTTGTTGAATCCTGGAGAAACCTATTATGAGACCTTTGATCTGGCGGATATTTTCCACATGGAACTCGGCAAATATGAAGTGTCAGCTGAATATTATAGAACCAGCACCCCCAAGATTAGTCTTGAGGTAACTGAACCGACGGGTGCTGAGCGTCAAGCCTTCGAACTATATACAGAAGCTTTCAAAAACCAAAACCGCACAGACTATTTTCCTTCAAAGCAACTGCTAAGCAAACTAATCACCAGCTATCCCAAAAGTGTATATGCCGAAAAGGCTTATTGGCGGGTCCACGGAGATGAGGAGCTATTAGAAAAGTGCCCGGATTCCGGTTACCACCAGGGTCATCTCAGGAC
>JBARPX010000155.1:0-2411 GCA_049643405.1 Candidatus Zixiibacteriota bacterium | reverse complement strand
TGAAGAAATCCGGATAGAGTTCAATCTCACCATCCCACCCCAAGTGAAATGCAAAAGGTTATTAGCAGGCTGATAGAAAATTACGGGTGAAGAAAAGGAAAGTCAAGAAGAAAATCTGTTATCTTATCCGATCCAGCGGCCTTAAAGCTCTATGCGAAAAGACTTGACTTTGAGAAAGCCAGGTAATAAAATCAACCCGTACCGTTTTGAGGAATTGCAAACCCACCGGTGATCCCATGAATGACACTAAGCTTTACAACGAGCTGGCCTGGACCTGGGAGGTTCTCGTATCAGAGGAGGAGTATCCGGTTGAGACGGAATTCGTGAAGAAGATGATAAGAAAGCACAAGAAAACGCTTGGGAATGAGATTCTTGACGTAGGCTGTGGGGCAGGACACCACGATCTCTTTCTGAAGGACGATTATGAAGTGATTGGAGTCGACGGAAGCGAGAAGATGCTTGAGCTTGCGCGAAAACGGAATTCCGAGCTTGCTTATCATCGGGGGGAGATGCGAACCTTTCAACTGAACAAGAAATTCGATGTGGTCATGGCAATGGACATGATTATGTACAACTTGACCTATTCAGATTTGGAGAAAGCCCTAAGGAATCTTGCCAGTCATCTCAAACCCGGCGGGTTGCTGCTGTTTTATCTTGAAAATATTAAGGATAAGTTTGAACAGAACAAAACCAGGTTCAAGAAACACAGGAAGGGAAACATTGAGATCGTCCTGATCGAAAACGATTACGATCCGAATCCTGACGATACGGAATTTGAATGCCACCTGATTTTTCTGATTCGAGAAAATGGGAAATTCCGGATAGAGGTTGACAAGCACCGCATGGGGCTCTTCGAGCTGCGCAAAATATTGGCGATCCTGAAGGATTTGGATTTCGAGACTCATCTTTATGAGTTGGATTTTTCCGGAAGGAAATACACAAGAGAGGGGCCGTTCTTTGTCTGTGAGAAACAGGTTTAAGTAAGCTAAAGTTGGGCGTCGGGATGACTCCGTGTTTTCGTTTGACAAAGGAAGAGTAATTCTCTTTATTGTTTCTTCTGAAGAATTAGTGTCCTATCATCCCGCGGCAACTGAAGGTGAGCAAGGAGAGGGTGAGTCATGTCAATCGAAGGATATGTAGTCTATAAGCGGCGAGAATTCTGTAAGGACGTGAAGTGTCCGGTTCAGGTGGAGCTGGATGCTAAAAAAGAGGGTTCCGACGACTACGAGAAGATCAGGCAGATCTGCAAGGTCGATTGCAGGTATACCACCTATCAATTTCATCATTGGTTGATCGACAAAGGGTATCTTGTAGTAAGGCCTGAGAAGTAAGCTTTGGTTAGTGTCGACCAGCGTTTTCTTGGAAACGCCTGTTCAAAGCGAAGGAGGAGCTTGACATGGACTGGGGAATGCAAAACCGATTGAATCGGCTGATTGGACCCGATGGCCACTGTTTCTTTCTGCCCATAGATCACGGATACTTTCAGGGGCCAACCAGGTGCCTGGAGAAACCGGGCGAGACCATAAAGCCAATCCTGCCCTATTGCGATGCGCTGTTTGTTACCAGAGGAGTCCTGCGTTCGGCCGTAGACCCCGGTTTAGACAAGCCGGTTATCCTGAGGGTTTCCGGCGGCACCAGCATGGTGGGTCAAGATCTGGCCAATGAGGGCCTCACCACCTCGGTAGAGGAGATCCTCCGCCTCAACGCTGCCGCCGTAGGAATCTCCATCTTCGTGGGGACAGATTACGAGAGGCAGACGTTATTGAATCTGGCAGACCTGGTGAACGAATGTGAGGATTACGGGATTCCGGTGATGGCGGTCACGGCTGTGGGCAAGGAGGTGGGCCAGAAAGATGCGCGCTATCTTGCTATGGCCTGTCGAATCGCTGCAGAATTGGGCGCGAAGGTGGTAAAGACCTACTGGTGTGACAAGGACTTCGATAAGGTGGTGGAAGGATGCCCGGTTCCGATCGTGATGGCTGGCGGTCCCAAGTGCGAAACCGAATTAGAGGTGTTTGAGTTCGTCTACGATGGCATGCAAAAAGGCTCCATCGGGATAAACTTAGGGAGGAACGTCTGGCAGAATCCGCGCCCGGTGGCTGTGGCCAGGGCCTTGCGAGCCGTCGTGCACGACAAGGCGACGCCCAAAGAGGCTCACGATATATTCAAGGAGACGAAGAGCGGCTAACCTCACCCCCTGTATCCCCCTCTCCATTTGATGGAGAGGGGGACAGAGGTGTGAACCGTCCGGTTCACACCTCAGGGGGAGAGGTTGTTAAAAGGGCGTTGTCGTAGCCGCGGGCTCTCCGCCGAAGGCGGATGCGCCTATGGCGCATAGCCTGCATTATTTTCGCCCTGAGGGGCGGTCGCAAAGAACTCAGGCATTAGAGGAGAATTATCATGCGGGTGGC
>JBARPX010000154.1:0-34172 GCA_049643405.1 Candidatus Zixiibacteriota bacterium | reverse complement strand
CCCGCGGCGCCTTCAAATCTTCTATCCAACCATACCTGGTCAGCAAATCCCGCCTACAACTGCCATTCCGATACCCCCGACGCCGCGGGCTACGCTTATACCTGCCACAGCCTACTCGTCTCCCCTGCTCCACAACCAACGCCCGCTCCAGACCAACTTTCACCATCCCCACAGCCCTGCCTTCCATCTCTTTCCAAAAATCCTTGACTCCAAACCAACGATCACGTAAATTACTCTCCGAGAAATCCAATTCTCGCTTCATAGGGCATATCCTCCTTTCTATCTTTCCACTAAATGGATATGCCGTATCTACTTGTCCCTCCAAACACAATTTTACACAAAAGAATTTACACAATAAGCGGAGTGGGGAGGCCTTGTATGGGAGTGATCTCACGGAGAGGGAAGTGCCTATGATCTCTGAGTTGTGAAGAATCGGTGGAGCGAAGCAGTTCGCAGTGAGGTTTGCCAGAGCATTGGGGGTTGCATCCCAATACGAGCATCGGAATTCAGTCCCGGTGACCTCGCAAGGCTAGAACGCCTGTCCCATGTTGAAGTATAATCGTTGGCCTGGCTCCCCTTCTTCAGGCTGCAGATTGATGCCGTAGTCAAGACGCGCTATTCCGATGGGCGTGTTGACCCGCAGGCCCACCCCTATAGAGGTTCGAATGTCTCTCAATTGAAACTCCGTGGCCGAAGTCCACACGTTCCCAACATCGGCGAAGACTGCCCCACCAATCATCTTGTAGATCGATTGTCGTATCTCCAGCAGGTTCCAGACCACCTGAAACCTGCCGCCGATCGGGTCACCCTGCGCATCCAGAGGCCCCAGCAGATGGTAGCCGAAGCCTCGGATCGAGTTGGGGCCTCCGGCATAGAACCTTTCATTCAACGGTATGTCCTCGGAGGTACCGAAGAAGTCCATCCACCCGATCTCCAGGGAGGTGGCCAGGATGGTCGATCTTTTCCAGGGATAGAAATACTTGAGCCTTCCGATCAAACGAACGAAGCTGTCTGTGCCGCTCAAGAATGAACCGGCCAACTCATTTCGGCCTTCAGCGTAAATGCCGCGGGTGGAGTTGAACAGGTTATCCCTTGTATCATAGATCAAAGAAAGAGTTAGCGTTCGCAGATTGGACTTCAGCTCCTGCGGGACAGCCTCCACCTGCACGTTGCTTAACTTGGCGTCTTCATATCTGTAGGCTAAGGAGGCGGTGGAGCGTTTCCCGAACGTTCTGCCGAAGGCTAAGCGTCCGACTTTCCGGAAAATGTCAAAACTGGGCTCTTCCAAGTATTCCGCCAGAAGATTGAGATCTGTCTTCCAGGGGACACCGAAAGTCCACGGTTCGGTGAATGAGGCCTCGGCAGCGCGGCCGATGAAGCTGGCCCTTAGGGTCAGCCCCGCCTTTAGGGCGGTTCCGGCCAGGTTGCTGTTGAAAACCTCCACCCTTCCCCTTATCTTCTCCACCGATCCATAGCCGGCCGCAACGTTAAACTCGAGGGACTCGTTCTCCTTCAACTCGATCAGGATGTCTTTCCCGGCCGAATCGCCGGACGCGGCCGGCTGGGGCCGGATGAAAACGCTCTGGAACAGACCGGTCAAGTAGAGCCGACGCTGGGACTCCAGGAGCCGGGAGTATTTGATAACCTCTCCGGAACGAAACAGAAGCTCTCGCTTCACGACATCGGGTCTCGTTCTCTCCAAGCCCTCCAGCCGGACGTCGGATATGGAGAATTGACTCTTCTCCTCCAGTTGGAAATCGACTAAGGCCTGATGAGTATCATAATTGATGCGCACGTCGGGCTTCATCTCCGCTTCCAGATAGCCGTTGTCGGCATAGAGTGTTAACACCGAGAGGCTGGCTTCCTGAATCCTGGCCGGCTTTAAAGGGTCCCCTGATTTGACCTTGATTCTATCCAGAAGCAAGCTGTCGCCGAACACGGTGTTGCCGAAGAGGTCCACTCCCTCTATGCTTGTCAGTTCACCCTCGGAAACTCGAATGCGAATGTCAACTTCGCCTTTGGTGGTATCAACGGTCACCTGGGTGTCAGCTATTTCAACTTCTAAGTAGCCGTTTTGTTGGTAGAAGAGGAGAAGACTTCTCAAATCGTCTTCAAAGATATCTCGGTAATAATAGGAGCGGGAGAGGAAGCCGGAAGGACGGGTGAGCATGACCCGCTTCAATCGACCCTGGTCGAAGGTCTGGTTTCCTTCAAAGCTCACAGAACTCACCTTCAGCTTCTTCGATGGCTCCTGGGCCAGAAGAGCCGAAGCAGAAAGCAGAAGTGCGGTCAAAAGACAAAAGGCTGGTCTCGAATTTCTCATTTGGATCGCAGTCTGTATTTTAAGTTCATCCCTGCCCGGCCCTGCTGATCGGTTTGTCCCTCCAGGAAGAAGTGCTTGGAGAGCCGGTAATCCAGGCGGAAGCTGTTTTCGTTGGAATGGCCCACGGTGGTGGTGTAGGTAAGCTCCACCCGGGGAGAGATCTTTTTGGAGGCCAGCAGCTGCGGGCCCGATGTTCGATCCCGGCTGAAGAGGTTTCCCTCGATGGTGAACTGATCCAAACCAAGCAGCGAACCCACCTTGCGGGAGGTGTAGCCGGTAATCTTCTGGCTGGAAAGGGATTGGGCCCTCTCCAGCAGGGCCGATGATGCGCCTTTGCCCTCTGCGTCTTTGCCGGTAAGCTCCTCCCGGGTGGCCCCGATGGTGAGAAGGGAAATTATGTTGGATTTATCTTCGGGCGGATCAGAGGAGAGATCCACCACCACCTCGTCCAACGGACCGGTGAGGGTAAGCGCGATCAGATAGGGAATCGCCTCGGTAGCCCGATAGGTCTTTACTGTCGTCTCCGCCCTGAGATCGATGATAGGATTGAGCTTGTTCGGATCGATAAAGTCGACGATACCGCGCTTGATTTTGAATTTCCTGTCCAGATAGAGCACGTATCCTTCCTCCACCGTGACCCGTCCGGTCAGATTAGGCTGTGCCGGGGAACCGATAACACCAAGCTCGGTGTGCAGCCGCAGGCGAGCCAGATTGTTGTCCACCCAGATATCCTCGCTTTCTCGTAGCCGGACGTCTATTCGGGTCTTCTGCAGCAGTGGAGGCAATTGCTGCGGGGGCCTCTCAACCGCCCGGGCGAAAGGCAAGACCGATTGGGGCCTGAAGTGGACCAGCATGCGCGACTCGCCCAAAACGATATCCCCGTCCAGAAGGAAGTAGTTGTTCTGGTCTTTGTAGCTCAACTGAGCTGATTTGACCGAGAGAATCAATTCTTTGGGGCGATCAATCTTAACGTCGCTTACCATAACCCGGACGTCTGTATGCGCCAGCTCGCCCTTGTCGTGAATCAGGTTGCCAGAGACAAAGATGGTTCCTTGATCCAGTCGCATGAATACGGAATCGATTTTCAATTCGTTCTTGTTGAACTCCAGCTTGACCACACCCTGGTCGAAAGGCACATTCAGCCAGCCCGGCTGCACGGTGAGCCCGCGTACCTCCATGTGTCCATCCACTTCCGGATCTTCGGTCGAACCGCTCAAGGCCACTTCCGTGTTCAAAATTCCGGACAACTGTGCCAGGTCGGGGAAAAACGGCTGTAACGTTGCCAGATCCATCTGGTTAACCCGTGCCCGGAACTGAAGTGAGTCAGGGGAAAGAGTGCCGTCACCTGTAATTGTGCCGAAGTCTGAAACGGAAAGTCTCATTTCCACATCGAACTCCCGCAACTCAGAAAGTGTGAGCTTTCCCTGCAGTTGGAACGGGGTCTCCCGTATCACACCACTCAAATTGTCGATATCTAAAACCGAATCCCGTATCGAAGAATTCAAACTGATCTTTTCAATCGCAGGCGCATTCTGGGCTGTCTGAACTGCTCCGTCTTCAAGCACCAATGTTCCGGCGGGATGGGGATGGCTTAGGGTTCCATCCCAGCTTAGATTATAAGAGCCATAACCCGAAACCCGCATATCCTCCGGCAAAAAAACGTTAAGCAGGCGGAGATCAAAATCTTGCCCCGAGGCTTCGCCCTTCAGGCGGCTGTGCTCCGTAACAGACCAGACGCCATCCTGGTCCCTCTCCAACCCAACAACCCCTGTCGCTGTGGAGTGATGACCCTTATGGTATAATTCCAGGGGCTGAAAGGCGAACTGGTCCTGGGCCAAGGCCAGATGCCCTTTCACCGAATCCATTTCCACCATCTGAAAGCGAGGGCTGTGGAGGTGAAAGTCGAAATCGACCTCGGGGCTGTCTGGGTTTCCGGCGAAGGCGAGATCGAAACCAAGCCATCCACCAATGTCGGGTGCCTCCGGAAGCAGATGCCGCATTGTCTCCAGGTTTAGCCGGTCTCCCTCCACGGCCAGGGCATATCGATCCGCCTTTGAAAGATCAAAGGCTGCGGTCAGCTTTCCTGCCCGATCGAATCCGGCGGCAGTATCACCCGTTTCTGGCACCAGAATGGGTTTCCCGTTCTCAAGACTGAGACCGTCGTGCAGAAGTTGGATCAGTTCTATTTCGCAACTTCCTTTGGCAGACGGTAACGAAAAATCCCCCAGCGCTTGAATCAAAAGCGAGTCACGCCTCAACTGGAGAAACGACAGGTACATTCGCTGACCCTCCAACCTTACCTGCAGCTGGCCTTCATCGAAATGGATATCGCCGTAGCCGGGCCGGGTTAGCTCAATGCTGATTTGGCCGCTCAAGCTATCCGGTCGACCGCTAACCTGGCCCCGATATGCAATAACCCCCGAAAGATCAGAAAGATGAAGAGGGGGGCTGAGCGTGTCGATGGGATCCAGATTTCCGGCGAAATGAAGCTCGGAGATGTGAGCCTGGCCGTCTCGATATAGAATGTTGGCCAAGAGCGAATCAACCGGAAAGTCTTGATACCTGAGATTGTTTGTTTTCACCTGCGCGCTTATGCGGGGCGAAGCGACATTTCCTCCCAGAACTCCTTGAAGTTCCATGCTTCCGGTCAGCTCTGAAACGCCAGCCAGGCCGGCCAGAGGTTCGAGCTGGAAAATCTCTGCCCGGAATTCCCCTTCCAATCGTCGGTCATCTAACTTGAGCTTAGCTGACAGCTCGGAATTCTCCTGACTGAAACGGAAATCAGCCAAGCCCTGTTGAATGCTCAGCTTGGCGGAGAAATCAGGGATAGATTTAGAGCGGTACTTAGCCTGCTTCAAACTTGCGTCCGTCAGGACGTTCCAGTTCTTGGGATCCCGACCGCTGCCCGAAGCAGTCAACTGAGCCTGGATTTTGCCCTGGTAGGGCGAAGCCTCTTCATACAGATGTCGCCAGACCTGCGCCAGGTCAACTCCGTTCACCGAAATCGAGAGTTGGCCGGAGAGTAGGCTGTCGGTTTCGATTCTGCCTTTTCCGGAAATGCTTCCGCCTAGGACTCCCAGGTTCATCTGATTCAGGCTGACTGACCCGGGTTCCAACTCTGCCTGAATGGACCCGTCGCGAATATGAATCTCAGCAACGTCCAGGCTGGGAAGGTCAAGCTGAAGACTTAGGCTGGGATGGTCCAAAGACCCCTCCAGGTGCAGGGCCAAATCAACATCGCCCTGGATTGGCGGTAATTCGCTATCGATTGCCCCACCAGCAGTTTGCAGGAGCAGACCGGGATTTCCTTTCAGCAAGAAATCACCCGTAACGGAGGGTGGATCAGTTTCCTGCAGAAGCTTTGCACTTCCGGTGAATTCCAGACCGGGCAGACCAATTGAAAGGGATCTCAATTCCAGCCTCTGGGGGCTTAATTGTCCCTTCAGTTCAATCGCGGCTGCGGTCAATGGAACACTGCGGTATTCCAAGACGCTGGAATCCGCCTGCACATGATATAGGTAAGTCTCATTTATCCTGTGCTCGACTGTGACGTTGAGATTGTGAACCGACGCACCCATCGGAATGGAGCTGTCAAGATACCGGATTGAAGCGTTTCGCAGAACCGCCGTGTTCAATTGAACCTGAAGCGGGGTTTGAGCAGAAGCGCTGTCCCCCTTTTCATCCGAAGCCAACAGAGGAATATTATAAGCCCCGGAACTATCTCGACTGACCGAGAGGAAGAGGTCGTCCAGGCTCACCGAACCGATGGAAAGCGGACGCCTGAGCAAATCGACAAGACGATACTTTATCCTGGCGCCGCCCAGGCTTAGAAGAGGAATCGTATCGAGGGGTCCTACCTGAAAGATTCGCAGATCCCGCACCTCAAGCCGCGACAGCAAATTGGTTTCCAGGTCTCCGATCCGGACTTGCTGCCCCAGAAGGTCGCTCAGCTTACCCTCGGCGATTCCTTTTATGAACCTCTCACCGGGAGGGAGACTGAGCATTAGAAGCGAAAGCGACACAAGGACGGAGATAACCGCCGCAACCATGGCCAACCTGCGCCATAATCGCTTTGTTTTTCGTTTATCTGCTTGCATATCCTTAATAGGGAGAACAAACCCGGCGGTTCACCCGAGTTCATGCAGGCCGCGGGAGACGGGGACCTTAAGCCCACGGCCTTTCCCTTTTTGAGACCGCATTTTTAAATCCCGGCAAATGTGTTACGATGGGCCGGACTCAGAAAGGAGACCGAGATTCTTCAGCTCATCCATTCTTGGCTTTGGCGGCGCCGATTCCGGCCACGGCATATCCCAGAGCAAAACCCACGATCAGGGTCAAGGCCAGAAGGATGATTCGCGACATGCTGATTTTCCAGAAGAACAATCTCAGCGAGACGACCTGGGTGTTCTGTACGATGATTATGAGTAGCAGTAACGCTACGACGAGGATGATAATCGTCTTGGCATTCATGGGTAAACCTTTCGAATGAGTTAAGCTTTTTGTCGGGTCCCCGGAAAGCGAACAACTCTTACAGGCGGCTGGTCGAGGCCTCGGTTTGAAGCTCGCAGTCAATTCCCATCAACTCGTCGGTCTCCAGCGCTCTCCGGCGATTTCACTTCCTGCGGGTGATGATTACCGTGTTGATGCTGTTACCCTCCATGCTCTTGATCTTGATTTCGAATTTGGGTTGCCTGATGATGTCGCCTTCTTTGGGTATCCTGCCGATCTTATCCAGTATGTAGCTTGAGATGCTGTAAGGCGCCTTTTCCTCCGGCAAATCCAGGCCGCACTTTTCGTTGATCTCATCGATGTCGGCCCTGCCTTGCACCAAGAAGGAGCGTGAGGAGAGCCTCTTTATGGTTGGCCCGATCTTCTCGGTTTCGTCGATAATCTCACCGACTATCTCTTCCAGCACGTCCTCTAAGGTGACCAGTCCCACGTTGGTGCCGAAATCATCCACCACGATGGCGATGTGCTGTTTCCTTCGCTGGAAGTATTTCAGAAGGGAGTCAAGCTTTTTGGATTCAGGTACAAACAAGATGGGCCTGACGATGGTTCCCACCAGCGCATTCTCTCTCTGCAGCATGGCCTCTTGAGCATCCATGACGTGCACGAATCCCTTTATGTGATCCAAGTTTTCTTTGTACACGGGCAACCTGGCGTAGCCTTTAGTATGGAAGACTTCGGCAATACTCTTGAACTTGTCGTCGGCCGAAACTGCCACGATCTTGTTGCGGGGTGTCATCACATCTTTCGCCTCCAGATCGTCCAGCCTGAAAATCCGATGTATCATCTTCTTCTCGACATCTTTGATTTGGCCGGCTTCTTCCGCCACGGTGACGAAGGTCTCGATTTCGTCCTCGGTTACCAGAGGCTTTGGCTTCTGACCGGAGAGGTTGGTCAAGGCGTTGGTGAGGCCTTCAAATACGAATATCACCGGGGAGAGGACGGTCTGAAGAAGCTGCAGAGGCTTGGCCACGATCAGAGAGATCTGCTCGCTGTGCTTGGTGGCTAACGTCTTTGGCGTGATCTCTCCAAAAACCAGGATTATCAAGGTCATTATCCCCGTGGTTATGCTCACCGCATAGCTCCGAGAGATTTCGAAGATTATGGACGTGGCCAGGGCGGATGCCCCGATGTTCACCAGGTTGTTCCCGATGAGTATGGTTATGAGCAGCTTGTGCGGCTGGTCCTTCAGTCTCTCCACCGCTCTGGCACCCCGGACCTTCTTTCGGACCAGATGCTTGACCCTTAGCCTGCTTAACGAGAACAGGGCGGTTTCAACGCCGGAGAAGAAGGCTGACAGAAGAATCAGCACCAGGAGGATTGTAATCTTGGTTTGCGTCATGATGGTTTCCTCAATCTTTGAATACGGGCGTTGAAGGTTTCCTGTCGGCCTCAGCCCGGTACATTATAACCATCTCTCCCCCCCGGAATAAACCGGCATCAAGGTCGCAATGCCGAGCATGAACGGCCAGAGGCCCTTGACGCGAAACCGACCCCGTTCCAGCTCGGGCACGCAGCACAAAATCAGGCGACGCACTCGCTGCCTGAAGATCAAGGGAACGGAGCCGGGGAAACCCCCGGCCAGCACGGTATCAATCTCCCCATCTGGCCCGGAATCCTCTCGTATCCACGTGCACGAAGGGACCGTGCCTCGGTGTCTTCTTGTACCTGCCCAGCCCGCCCAGAAACCTCTCGTACCAGGGCTTTCCATACATCTGGTCGATAATGTCATAGATGACCCCGGCGTCCTTGAAATCTATCCTGCCGTCCCGGTTGAGATCATCCATTATCCCATCCTTGGGGTCCTCGTCAATGAATATGTCGGCCGCATCGCCATAGACGTGACGGCTGTATTTCACGTTCCCTATGTTTTTGTTGTAGTAGGGCGTGCGGTATCCGCTCAGGATCTCGAAGGTGTCACAACGGTAGCCTTTTTGGTTTGTTTTTTCCAGAGTCAACTCCAGTTTCAAAAGCAGCCTTTCCAGCAAAACAACGTACTTGGGATAACCCCCCTCCTGCTTGCACACGAACTGTTTAAGCTTGAAATGTGGTGAAATCAGAGTTTCCCCGTTCTCCTCGCTGACCTCGACGAATCCTTTTGGACGCTTATACAGGGGAAGCTGCCTGTACGGTATGGACGGGTATTTCCCGATCCGGTAACCGCGCAGGTATTCCCCTTTCATCTCGCTGGCCGGCACCATCACGAAAACATTCAGCAGCATGGAATCTGTTGAAGTGGAATCGACTAGTTTCAAAGGGTAGAGTCCGGGCTGCTGCGGAGCTTGCCATTGCCAGGTATTCTTCCTGATCTTACTTGAGTTACCTGTCATCGCCTCAAGCAGGTAAGGACCGCGGCCCTCTGGACCGCCAGCCTCCAGGGTCACTTTCTCACCGGGCAACAGGTAGATGCCCATCACTCGATAAGAGGAGCTCTCGTCTTTGAACTTGACCCAAAATCCTGCCTTCTGCGGGTTAAAGGCCGGAGCAGCAGAGCACGGCCAGAAGGTGCAGGCAAAGGTCAGGGCGGCAAAGGCCACAAATCCCGGGCGAATTCTTCCGAATGCCTCCCGCAACTCTACCTTCATCTCCCAGCCTCCCGTTGGTTTTCTGCGACGAAAGGAGGCCTCTCCCGAAGGGCTTCGTCCAGCAACCTGTCCCGGTCGTAAATGTCCTTGCGGAAGTACACACTCCCATCCTCATCAGCCCAAGCTGTCCAGTAAAGCAGATGTATCGGCACCGGGTGCGGCAACTGCACGGTCTGCTCCACTCCTCTGCCTATGGCAGCAAGTATCTCTTCCCGCCTCCACTTGGGGTCATCCCGCAGCAGATATTCGGCCAGATCAATCGGCTTCTCGATGCGGATACAGCCGGAACTAAAAGTCCGCTCGGCTTTTCCGAACAGCTCGGGGGAAGGCGTGTCGTGGAGGTAAACATCGAACTTGTTGGGAAACATGAACTTCACACGTCCCAGAGCGTTTTTGGGACCTGGGTCTTGGCGGAATCTGTAGGCGAAGTTCCTGGCGGTAACCTTTGACCAATCGATGTCTTTAGGATTAATTTCTTTGGAATCGCCCCCCCACCCCAGGTAGACCCTGATCTTCTGGCTGACCAGGTAATTGGGGTCCTTGTGGGCTTGTGGCAAGACATCTTGCACTGCCAGCTTGGGTGGAACATGCCAATATGGGCTGAGCACAAGGTAGGTGATCTTGTCGCTGAACACCGGAGTGCGACGGTAGTCCTTGCCCACTATGGCACGCATGGTCATGAGCGGGTGATCTTCTTTCACGACATCCAACTCGAAATTGGCGATGTTAACCAGCACGTAAGCCTCTCCCAGATCCTGAGGCAGCCAGCGCCACCGCTCCAGGTTGATCTCTATCTGACGGGCACGTTCTTCGGCGGTTACATTCAGAGCCGCCAGGCTGGCAGGCCCCACCACGCCGTCATCCTGAAGGCCGTGCCGTCTCTGGAATCTGCGTACTGCCTCCTCCAGCCCGTCATCGAAAAGCTCCGCCGTGTCACCCTGTTCCGGCACCATGCCGCCGGAAGCGGCAAGCCGATCCCTCAGGGCGGCGACCCGCGGACCCCGGTCGCCCTTCTGCAGCTTGGGGCCGTGAGGTACCTTTGGCCATCCTCCGATGGAATCGATTTTCCGACACTCTGCCAAGGCCTGCTTCAACCTGCCGTATCCTGGCTGCGGGGGGAGCAGGTTTCTCAAACTCTCAGCAACCCGGCCGGTCCGTACGGTCCTCCCAAGGATCTCCGCCAAGTCTGCCTGCCGGCGATTGGCAACCCACTCGGGGTCTATCGTCTCGGGATTAACCCGCCCCACAAGCAGGTGAGAACCGTAAACCAGAAAAGCGTCGGTGAGGAGCAGGTCCAAATCGACTAGCTTGTGCAGCCTGCCGGGGTCGTTGCTGCCCCAACCTTGCCGAAGATCCTGGATTATGCTTCGGACCTTTGTCAGATGATAATCGCTGGGCCTCAGCCCTTCCGCATCTGCCTCATGAAGTGACAAAATCAGAGTATCTGCCAGGGGCAGTGGACCGTTCTCTCCGCTCCAGACCAGCCGGTAGCCTCGGCGTTCGTAGAAGAGGGGAAGTGCCACTGATGCGTGGATCAACTCCCGCGCGACAGTGATCCTGGGAGGAGTTCCCGCCGCCTCGACGCGTGTCCGCACCAGTTCATCAGCCTGATCAGATACACCCTGGGCAGCAGGACTCCGCGGCGAAGTCAGCGCCACAGCCAGCGTCAGCCAGGCGATAAAGATCAAACGATGAGCCGACAAATGTATGAGGATATCTTCCTGTAAGTCTTCTACAGCCATCTCTTCCTTCTGAAATAGACCAGCATCACGGCCGCAACGCCGAGCATGACCAGCCAGAAGGCCTTGGGATAAAACCAGTGCCATTTGAGCTCCGGCATGTATTCGAAGTTCATTCCATAGATGCCGGCCACAAAGGTTAGAGGGATGAATATGGTGGCTATTATGGTTAGCACCTTCATCACCTGGTTCATCCTGTTGCTGATGCTGGATAGATAGATGTCCAGCATTCCTGAAAGCATATCCCGGTAGGTCTCTATGGTATCGATCACCTGAATGGTGTGATCGTAAACGTCCCGCAGATATATCCCGGTGGACTCGTGGATCAGCTTTGATTCTCCCCTTTCCAGGCGACTGACCACCTCTCTTAGAGGCCAGACCGACTTGCGCAGAAATATCATCTCCCTTTTCAGATTGTGAATCTTCTGGAGGGTCTCCGGCGTCGGATTGGTGACCAACTCCTCCTCCATCCCTTCTATCTGCTCCCCCAGTTTCTCCAGCACCGTAAAGTAGTTGTCGACGACAGCATCCAACAGGTTGTAGGCCAGATAGTCCGGCCCCATCTTTCTGACACGCCCTTTGGCGCTTCTGATCCTCTCCCTGAGGGGATTAAAGATGTCCCCCACTCTCTCCTGAAAAGAGAGAACGAAGTTTGAGCCGAGGATTATGCTGATCTGCTCCGCCCTTATTTCACCGTCGGTCTCGTCATAGTAGAGCATTTTCAAGACGACAAAGATGTGATCGTCGAAGTCCTCTACCTTGGGACGCTGTTCGGTATTTAAGATGTCCTCCAGGACCAGGGAATGCAGGCCGAAGTGCTTTCCGACCTTTTCCATCACCTTGACGTCGTGAAGTCCGTCAATGTTGACCCAGGTCACGGTAGGAAGGTCCTTAAAGGGAAAACACTCCTCGATCGTCTTTGGCTCCTTTTCCTGGAGTTGCGCTTCATCGTAGTCAATGAGCCTGATTCTCACCTTCTCGATCTTCTTCTTCCCGACGTGAACAAGCGCTCCCGGAGAAAGGCCGATTGTTTTGGATACTCTCTTAATGAATCTTGGCATTACAGTTCACCTCCTTCAGGTAACATGGCAGGATAACTTCGGACTGCGAGAAAACCCTTGACATCTTTCCATACATTTATTAAAATAGTAAAGAAATTCGAAAAAGTCAAAAGAATCCAATATTGAAGGGGATCAGATGCTGAAAACGACCCCCAATTTCTGAAGAAAGGAGGTGAGAAGCATGCTGAAGCTGAAGAAGCGTTCAGGTAAGGAAGAGGAGTTTGACAGGAAGAAGCTGGAGCAATCCCTGCGGAAAGCTGGAGCCAACGAGAACACGGCCCGCAAGGTAGCAGAGGGAGTAAAACACCGCGAAGGAATGGCTACCTCGGAGATCCGCAGCCACGTTATCGCGGAGCTTAAACGCGACGAGCCCGAGGTTGCCAAGCGCTACGAGGCCCATCGGAAATGACATCCGCAAGGCTGATGAGATGTTACTGGGAAGGCGGGTTTCTGTCAGATTGCCTTGAGCCAAATAGCCTGCAGGTTGTAGGTTTGTCTGCTGCAGCCTGCAGGCTAATCATCGAAAGGATCAACTTTCGTGCCAGGTTCACTCGAAATGGGTTGAATCTTGTAACAAAAACATTTTTGGTCTTTCCAGAAGCTTATGTTACTTCTCAACTTTCAAAACGCTAATTGCATTGGTAAAGAGAGTGGAATTCGGAATAAGAATTTCCTTGTTCTCGCCCTGAAGAGTGGTATATCGAAGGTCAATGTTTATCACGAGTCCTTCAAAGTTCGTTACAACAATGCGATCGTTGCGCTCAAAAGGCCGATATATCATTATGAGTACGCCCGCAAGGACATTGGAGAGGACATCCCTGAGTGCAAATCCTAAAGCGAACCCGGTAAGTCCTAAACCTGCTACCAAAGCGTTAATATTAACGCCCATCTTGCTTAGTGCCATCACAGCGCCCCAAATCACTAAAACGCCTTTGATCAACTGACCCATCAAATTGAAGACCGCTTTCTTGCTTGGGACTAACATTTTCCCGATACGGAGAATTATTCTTTTAATTATAATACTCATAAACCAAAACGACAAGAAAACAAGTACAGAAACCACACCTCGTGGTGAAAAATCCACTACCTGTCCTATCAGCTTTTGTAGCTCTTTCAGTATTTCTTCCATTTCTTATGCCTCCATATTCCGCGCAGCATTTTTATAAGACCGGCCTCTACTCTTTTCAACAACAGCTATAAGCGTGAATTCGAGACCGGAAACTAAACCTGATAATGTTGAAAAAACCCCACCAAGAATTTCCCCAACATTTCCATTATAACAACAAAAGAAAAGATACCCAAGCAAGTTTCTGTGAGCACCTTATGCACCACCAATACATGCCAAGCCATACGCAGTACCGCCACGTGAACCAAGAGGCGGAGGGTCGCTGCCCTTAAAGCGTC
This sequence comes from Candidatus Zixiibacteriota bacterium, assembly GCA_049643405.1. Classification (GTDB taxonomy): domain Bacteria; phylum Zixibacteria; class MSB-5A5; order MSB-5A5; family SM1-73; genus SM23-73-3. The sequence goes on along the minus strand of JBARPX010000154.1, from coordinate 20,554 downwards.
TGCTTATCCGCCTTGGTTGCATTGCTTACACTCTGACTTACTCTCTTTTCTCTTTATCAGTCTTCCCGCTGAGTCTCACGTCAAACTGCGGTGTTTGTACCAGGCTGATGTCTGTAGAGGTGGATGCAACGGCAACGCGCCCCTCCGTTTTGTCAAACTCCTCCAAAAAACGGGTGAAGAGCCGGTCCTTTGTGCTCCGCCGTTTCTTGTAATCGACCACGTACCGAACGGTGAACTCCATCCAATTCTCGTTGGCCGTCAAGGTGACCATGGGCTCCACCCTTTCATCTTCTATCCTGTACTTTTTCACCATCTCTTTCCAGGTCTCCTTCGCCCAGGCCGCGTAGTCCCCCACGGTTTCATCGAGAACCCGCTGCAGGATCTCTCTGACCAGTGGTTGATCGCTTCCGTATTTGACCGGAAGTGTTGCTTCGTCCCAGAGAAAGGGGAAGTCAGCCGAATAGTTGAACACGGGTTCCTTGAAGACAAAGCTGTTGGCAATGCGCACTATGCGTCCGTTGTACAGATCGCCGTCAACCCACTCACCGCATTCCATCAAGGTGGTGCGCAGGATGCCGATGTCAATCACGTCTCCCCTGGTTCCGGCCAGCTGAATGCGATCTCCGGTCTTGTAAAAGTGCCCGAAAGAGATGGCCACGAAGCCGGCAATGCTGGCGATGACTTCCTGTAGTGCAAAGGCGACTCCGGCGCCGACTATTCCGAAGGCTATATGCAATCCCCCCAGTCGCTCGCTGAAAACGGCCACCAGGAATACGATGGCCAACAGGTATCCGACGAAGGCCAAGAACTTTCGGGCCCGGTAGCGGGTGTCGGTATCCTTGATGTATCTGGATGAGTAGCGCTGAGCAAACCGAATGATCACGCTGATGAGCAGAACTCCGACTATGGCGAACATGATCTTTCCAACCGTTGGATCGAAAAGCCAATCCTTGAGAAAGTTTTCCATTTTTTAGCCTCCGCCTTTATGCTGCTGGCCGGTTTATCCCAGATGTCGTCGATCCGTTACCTGACGAAGATAGTACAGACGAAAAGGAGAATCAACACTTTTCCTGCAGTCCAATTGGCAACCTCACCGGCGATGGTCTAGGCTCCCCTGGCCGGGCGAGTTGTACAGGAACTCTGCGGCGAATCTCTGGCGGATTCTAGCCACGTTGTGAGAGCAGGATAACTACCCCCAGTATGATCAAGAGAAACGTCCAAACTGCAATTGCCTGTCGGGTAGCCTTCTTGGCCCTGTTCGCCTCCCACCAGGTCAGAGGACGAATTCCTCGGGCCAGAAACGTTACTACTCCAGCCAAGTTGACGCAAATCAGATTGGTGAGCAGAAGGAGCATTGCGCCAAGTGCCATGTCCCAGCGTCCCGCCCCGATTAACATTCCCAGCGTAACCAACGGGGGGAGTAACGCCACCGCCACCATCACACCTATTAAAGCACTCAGCGCACCGGTGGTAAACGACAGAGCAGCCGCACTGCCTGCCGCCAGCGCCAGGATGATGTCTCCCCAGCCTACCTTGGTGCCCGACACGATTTTCGGGGCGTCCGGGTCGACTTGAAAGGCGATCCCTACCAGAAAGGCCAGGAAGAGAGCCGCCAGCATTCCGGCTAAGTTTGTCTTCATCGCCCGGCGAGCCAAATCTGTATCTCCGAGCGTGGTGGCCAAAGACAGAGCCACATTGGGTCCCAGGAGGGGGGCAATGACCATGGCGCCTATGATGGCGACCGTACTGTCACGCAATATGCCGATGGCCGCAACTACCGACGCTAAGAGCACGAATACGATAAAGACCCACGAGAGCTTCGAGATCTCCTGTACGTCCGTGTAAAGCTCCTCGCGGCTGATGCCAGCTATTTTCTTCCCCGGCTTCTTCTCAGAAGCAGGTTCCGCCTCTTCAACTTTCTCGTCCTCTGCTTGCTCCCGGGGGATGGAGGCCTCCACCGGAAGAAGGACTATCCTGAAACCCTCTACGGTGGTGAAATGCTTTTCCAAAAGATCAAGAACCTCTCCCGTCTTCTCCGTGGGAAGAAGCAGTTTAGCAAGAAGCTTTCCTTCCGACGATCCCTCCTGCCAGCTTCCCAGGATATCATAATCTTTGAGTATCTCCTGCAAGCGGTTTCTCTCTTCCGCCGGGAGAAACACCTCAATTAGGCGTAAATGCATCTTGACTCTCCTCTAAGAGGTTTCCAAAGGAATCTGTCGGCCAAATCAATATCTGTCCGACTGGCGCCGGTGTCAAGCTGAAGGGGACTGTTTCACGGTCACCCGCATGGGCGTGGCCTCCCCCTGCTTGTCCTGTCCCATGTACAAGGTGACGTGCGGGAAGGGGATCTCGATGTCCTTTTGGTCGAACTTCTTCTTCAAACGCCGGTTGAATTCCCGGGCCACCCGCCACTGCTTGATGGGTTTGGTCTTGGTGCGCGCCTTTATGATGAGAGCCGAATCGCCGAATTGGTCCAGTCCAAACACCTCTATGGGTTCAAGTATGTCACCGCCGAAGTCAGGGTCGTTTCGCAGATCCTGGTCGACCTCCCTGATCACCTGACATACCTCGTCCACGTCCTCCCGATAGGCCACCCCTATGTCGAATACATAGCGGGAGTACTCCTTGGTCATATTAGTGACCAGATCGATGCTTCCGTTGGGTACGTAGTGAACGTTTCCGGAAAAATCGCGAAGGATGGTCATCTTCAGATTGACCTTCTCCACCACTCCACCCTGACCCGCAACCTTGACCACGTCACCCACCCGGATTTGATCCTCCAGCAGGATGAAGAAGCCGTTGATCACATCCTTGACCAGGCTCTGAGCCCCAAAACCCACAGCCAGACCAGCGATTCCCGCGGCTGCCAGCACCGGTCCAATCTGGACCCCTAACTCTCCCAAAATCGTCACGGCGGCCACGATGAGTATCACCACGGTTAAGATGTGGCGAACAACCGAGCTGAGAGTAGAAGCTCGCTTCTTGGATTCTTCATCCACCCTGTGCTTGCGGAATGCAGTCGATAACCGTTCTGTCAGCACCCTGGCAGCCTTGATCACAATCAGAGTGACGATTGCGATTAAGAAAATCCTCAACCCGGTGGAGACAAACCAGGATCCAATTGCTTTGAGAATAACCGCGACTTCCATACCTACCTCCTTTTAGGTTTGGTTTTGCTGTTAAGGGCATGAGTGATGAGGACTCAGTTCTGGCATTTTAGGCGGCATGACCTATAATCTAAGAGGACAGGACAAGAAAAGCAATATAGCCGGCGTATAAAACGACAAAGACGAATCCCTCCCATCTGTCCAGAAGACGTCTTTTGCCGGTGAACATGTAAGTGAACAAAAGAAGGTTGGCAAACACCATCACGGCCAGGTCGATGTCGTTTTTCGTGTCGAAGGGTATGGGCCTGATGACCGAGCTTACGCCCAGGACGAAGAAAACGTTGAAAATACAAGACCCCACCACGTTGCCCACTGCAATCTCAACGTTTCTCTTGTGCGCCGCCACGGCCGAGGTGGCCAGTTCAGGGAGCGATGTACCGACGGCCACTATGGTCAGGCCTACAAGAGACTGCCTCACACCCAGGGCTGAGGCCATGTATGCTGCTCCGTCCACGATCCATTTCCCGCCCAGGAGCAAGGCCAGAAGGCCGCCGACGATCAACAGAACAGACCTGGCAACCCCATGCTCCTTGGAGGGAACGTGCTCGCTCATCCCCTGGATATCCCCTGCAATGCTGACCGAATAATAGATGAAGATGATGAAGAATGAGAGAAAGACCAGACCATCGATTCTGGTCAACTCGGAAAATCCCATTTTGTCGATGAGGTGATCGTTGGCCAGAACTCCCAAGAGAAGGGCTGCCAGAAGGCTCAAGGGTATTTCCTTCCACACCGTGCCCTTGCCTACGCTTAAGGGGAAGATGATTGACGATATGCCGACGATCAAAAGGATGTTGGCGATGTTGCTTCCCACGATGTTGCCTATGGCGATACCTGCCTGGCCCTTGATGCTGGCGATGATGTTCACGAAGAGTTCCGGGGCGGAGGTGCCGAAGGCCACGACCGTCAACCCGATGACCAAATCGGAGATCTTGAGCCTTCTGCCAATTGATGACGCCCCCTCGACCAGAAAACCCGCTCCTTTGATCAGAAGGGCGAAGCCGATGATAACCAGGACAATTGTCAGCATACAGATGATTGAGAATAGGATTTCTCTCTCATATTATTTGATATGACCCTCGCTGTCAACATCAATCTGAGCAAAAAGACGGTTCGTTTGGCTCCGGGGGGTCAGATTTAAGCATGTGAGGAGTGAGAAGCAAGGATGTTCTGGTTCGAACTCGGAAGGGGAGGAGTCTGGTCCCGGAGAGGTGGGGGATTCCTAGAAGTAGTACCAGATGGTATCGTATTTTGAGATGTCCTCGCCGATCTCATCCAGCCTTTGCAGGTAATCCAGGATGGGGACGTCGACGGCAACGTATGATTTCTGTTCCCTGATGTTCTTCTCCCAGGGGTGAAACTCGTATACCCGCGAGCCGTCCGGAAGCAAAGATATCACCTCGCGGTGCTGCAGTGCCCGGAGGTAATTCTTGCCGAGTGCAGGAACGTTGTAGACCGGCTCGTCAGTACGGGTCAACCCGGGCATAAGGCGTGCCTCCTCCCCCTGCTCCTGCATCAACCTGGCTATGGGGACCCGGTAGTTTGCCGTCTCCTCCTTGCCCTTGGTATTGAAGGTATAGTAGGGCTCGATGCCGATGCGCTTTAGAAGCCCCCTGAGCAGCGCCGCCTCGAATCGACGCGAGACGTAAAACGTGAAGACGCTCTGGTTATAAACGTTGATTCTTACGGCCCGGAACTTGTCCACCGCTTCGAACAGTTCGGGAGTGACCTCGTAGGGATGCTCGACGTGCGTCACCACCGAGACCTCTCGGCGCATGGGTATGCGCAGGCTGGCAAGAGATTGCACGAATTCGTCGGTAATCCTCATGGGCATCGTGACAGGCGTACGAGTTCCCAGGCGAATCCGCAGGATGTGGTCGATCTGACCCACCTGCCGCAAGATCTCAAAGAGCTTTGCATCGTCCAGCGCTGCCGGGTCACCACCGGTTATCAGTACTTCCTTTATGGCCTTATGGTCAGCGATCCATTGGATGGCCTGATCGATTTTCTCCTGCGGGGCAAGCGCACTGCCCGACATGGCCTCGTCTATCTCCCAGTTGCGCTGGCAGTAAACGCATATCTGGGGACAGGTGTTATAAGGCTTCAGGATCACGATAGCGGGGTAACGCCGGGTCACCAGATCGATGGGGCTGGTGTCCTTCTCCAGCATGAAGTCGAAGGAGCACTCGAAGCTCCCCTTGTTATTCGCCATGAACTCAACGTAGGATTCCGGCGGGATGACCTGTGCCCTCACCGCTCGATCGTCCTCGCTCCCGTTTTCGTCCATCAACGAAAGATAGTAAGGGGTGATGCCGAATGGGAGACCGGCTTCCTCAACCAGTTCCAGCGCCTTCTGTTCAGAGTGGGATAAGGGTATCAATTGCTGCAGCTGTGTCGGCTTCTTGATCACGTGGCGGATTTGCCATTTCCAGTCGTTCCAGTCGCTTTCGCTGGCGCCAAGCTGGGACATTATCTGTTGCCGACGCTTTTTGCGCCTCTCTATCACGTCCGGTTGCAGGCCGTGTTTATATTTATCCATCCACTCTTCCACCACCGCCCACAGCTTGTCCAGGTGCCGGGACCTGTTAATCGCAGCCTCACGGCCCTCCAAGTCCTCTCTGATGTAAAACTGCTCGAATGCGAACGCCGGTCCCTCGCCCCTCATCCCCATGAACATGTGAACTAAGTCCGTGTAAAAGCCTGGTTGGAGCTCGGGACGGGGAGTATCTTTCACTATATCGTATATGGCCTGGATGACGCTGAACCCCGCCATCTGATCAGAGCGGCTTTTCAGGATCCCGCGCAGGGCGCGAGAGCTGTCCCTGATCCGAATCACCTTTGCCTCGCTTAAGCCCCTCTGGTCGGCGTGGGTGTCAAACTGATGTCTGGTGATTCTCCGGTACAGGCGCTCCCGTGCCACCTCAGCATTAGCCGCATTGGCTATCAGCGCCACGTATCCCGAGGCCACCTGCTTGAAGTCCTCGGCGCTATAGGTCAGTTGTTCAGTAATGGTTTTCATGGTGAAAACGTGCAAATGACTTTTCGCTCACGGCACGCTGGCTGACGTCCATGTTCTCGTCAAAAACGCCCATCCCGATGAGCTCATTATCATTATCGTCATCCGCAAATAGGGCTTAACCCTGCATCTGCGAGCCAGTATTTTTGAAGACTAATCTCCCGCAGGAGTTTGAATAATTGTCCTCCTCAACCCGACGAACCCTTATTCAAGGGATTTCTTCCCCGTTAAAACTACGCAAAAGAAGTTTGAAAGTCAAGTCCCCGGTCAAAATAATCACTGCTCGATTGAAACACGTGAAGAAGGGTAACCCAACCCAGCGATCAACCATTCCAGCGGCAACTGACAACCTTCCTTGTCCCCCCTTTTTCCGTCCTGGCATCACTCTGCCGCTTTCAACTCATCCCAAGCTTCGAGAGCTCTTCTCAGATGGGGGATGGTGATGGAGCCGCCCACCACCAGACCGATAGCAAGGGCCTCGTCAAGCTCATCCTCCTTCAGGCCCTCCTCGTGGCAGCGGATTATATGATATTTAACGCAATCGTCGCATCTTAACACCAGCGAGGATACCAGGCCCAGAAGCTCCTTTGTCTTGGCCGGAAGAGCTCCTTGGCGATACACCTGCGAATCGATACTGAAGAATCTCTTGATGCTGGTGCCGCCGTATTTCATCACTATTTGGTTAAGTCTTTCTCTCTCTTTTTGGAATTCTTCTATCTTTCCCTCACCCATAATTCTGCTCCTTTCCGACTTCCCGGTCACGTACCGTTATCTCCTAAAATCTCAGCCTCGAGACACTCAGGATTTACTTTTGCCTACCGCTTCAGAGATGGCTTTGCGTATGCCGTCTCTGGGGGCTTCGTATCCCCAGCCTATTTCCTTGCCATTGATGAAGATTCCGCGGGGAAGTTGATATTGTCGAAGAACAGCGGGGTCGTCAGCAGAGTACTCGTTGAGCACGACCGAATCACCAAACTCAGCAGCAACTTCCCGGACGCGCTGAGCTTCTGCATTACTTGTCCCACAGAAAGCGTTGAAGAAAAGGTCAACCACGATTTTGCCGGATATTGACTCGAATTGATAATTCGGCTTGAGAAATTTAGGGGGCTCGGCTGAGGAATCGAAGACCCTCCATAGTATTGCCTCTTTGCTCAAGTACTCTTTTTCGCCCTCGGATGTCACCTCATGGGGTTTTCCCACTGCTGAGAATCCACACTTCTCGAAGAACCGCGCCGGCATGAACCAGAAGTCGTGATAGTATCCCAAGGTTACAATGCCCTTTTTGCCCTGATGCTGGGCCTCTTTGTCGGCCTCTGCGATCAGGGCTGATCCCGTGCCCTTCCCCTTTTGTTCGTTCAGCACGAAGAGGCAAGGAACGGCCAAGAGGTCTTTGCCCAGAGGCCCCCAGGGGCAGACCTCAATCGGCATTGCATACAGAAATCCTATGGGTTTCTCACGAAGAAAAGCTACCTTTACCCGCAACCCCTTTTCATGCATGTTTCGAAACCAGGTAACCCGTCTTCTGCCGCAGGCGTCAGCCTCTTCCGATTCATTTACGTGGGTGCAGGTTCCCACGAAGTATTCAGTGGTCAGGTCCATATTGCGAGTTTCAATTCTTGGCATTTTATCACCTTCTTTAAATTAAGCAGCGGTCTTTTGGGTCGACACCAAAACCGTTTTCTTCGTTCATTTCCTGTCCTGCAATCGGAACCCCCTTTGGCAATTCATCTTTCCCCACTGCCCTGAACTTTTCATGGGCCGGGGAAGGAATCGAAGAGAGCCTCTGCCTGGTTAAGAGTGACAATGGACCGCCCTTTCCAGGGGCTTGTCATGAAGCCGCGGGCTGAAGGACGTCTGATGACTTCCTGTTAGTCACACTGTGCCTTCCCTCTCTCTTTTGGACTTCGAAACAAGTTCGCGACCAGGGCGATTTTATCCGGCGGCCCCAGGACAAAAAGCACATCGTTGGCAGCCAGCAGCATCTCCCCGTCAGGGCTGGTCAATATTCTTGAGTCTCGACGTATCGCCAGAACGGCAACTTCGTATTTCTTCCTCAACTCAATTTGAGCCAACGATTTTCCAGCTAAGGGTGATGCTTCATCAACTCGAACAACACACACCTGAACATCCGGAAGCTGAATTTTCAAACCCGAAAAAGATACCGACTCTCTGGAAAGGCTTCGAAACATCTGGTAACCGTCTGAGCGCACTTCGGCCACAAGCTTCTCAATCTCGTCTCTGGGGACAAGATATTTCGCCAGGACCCTAGAGAAAATCTCCACTGAGGTCTCAAACTCCTCCGGAATAACCTCAGTGGCCCCTAACTCATACAGGGGCTTCATTTCCTGGAGATAACGCGTTCGTACGATGATGTGAGCTTTTGGATTAAGTCTCCGGGAGATTTCGGTAATTCTGCGGGCGGCGGCAGGATCGGCGATTGCCACAATCATGACCATTGCGTTCTTGATCTGTGCGTGCTGAAGCACCGCCTCCTGGGTTGCATCGCCATAATAAATCGGCTCACCCTTTGCCTGTTCGCTCCTTACCGTATCGGGATTCATTTCGATGACCACATAGGGAATGCCGGCTGCTCTGGCCACCCGGGCCACATTTCTACCGTTCACTCCGAAGCCAATGATAATGAGATGATCTTTCTTGGCCGTGACCTTCCTCTGGATTTCGGGATAGAAGCCCGATTTCAGTCTTCCGGGCAGCGGGAGCCGTAAGATGAAATCCGCCATGCCAGGCGCCAGGGCAATCACGAACGGGGTCGCTGCCATGGTGAGCACAGATACGGCCAGAAAGGTCTGAAAAACGTTTGCACTAAGGAGATCATGTTCGACACCGATCTTGGACAGAATGAAAGAGAATTCGCCAACCTGACTGAGCGCGAACCCCACCAAGATCGTAGTTCGAAGTGGAAATCCCAATAAGACGGTTACAGAGCCGGCTATGATGGTTTTTAAGGCTAAAACGCCCAAAGCGATCAGCGCAATGAGCATGGGCTGTCGGAAAAGAAAACCGAGGTCTAACAGCATGCCAATGGAGACAAAAAAGAAACTTATAAAGAGATCCCGGAAGGGCAGAATATTGCCGAATGCCTGATGACTATAATCAGATTCAGAAATGATCAATCCTGCTAAAAATGCCCCCAGCGCAAGGGAAAGTCCGGCACTGGAAGTCAGCCAGGCAACTGCGAGGCATATTACCACAACGCTCAACAAGAAAAGTTCCCGGCTTCGCGTCCGGGCGACCTGATGCAATACCTGTGGCACAATCCATTTGGCACCAACTACGACCAACAGAATGATGCCAATCCCTTTGGCCACAAGAACGAAGAGGGATTCGCCTAAATTCCCTCCCGCTCCAGCCAGTAGAGGCGTGACCAATATCATTGGAACAATAATGACATCCTGGAAGATTAAGACGGCAAAAGCTGTTCGTCCGTGGGGGCTATCGACTTCAGCCCTTTCCTGCATGAGTTTGAGCACAATGGCCGTGCTGCTGAGGGATATGAGAAATCCAATGAAGATAGATTCCCCAGCGGGTTGACCTATTTGCCTGGCTATGACAAAAGCAGCCAAAATGGTTAGCAGGACCTGAAGCGAGCCACCTACCAGGATTGATCTCTTGATCAGCGATAGGTTCCTGAGTGAGAACTCGATTCCAATAGTGAAAAGCAGCAACACCACGCCGATCTCAGCCAGAATCTCGACTTCGTGAACCGCTTTCACCAATCCCAGCCCATGAGGTCCTGCCAATATCCCGGTAAAGAGGAACCCCACGATTGCGGGCACTCGAATTCTATGACATATGTAGATAACAAAAATAGATAGTCCGACTATGATAACGATGTCCTTAAGCAGCTGTATTTCCATTTCCTAGCGTGCTCCTGTCATTTCTCACCTCGATACAAGTAGGCTATCCCACGGGTGAGTCTTTGTGCCTGGAGTTTCTTCAATCCCCCTGTTTCCATTAGCGTTATGATTTCATCTGGCCCAGGAAAGTCGGCAATTGATGAAGAAAGATATCGATAAGCCCTGGTCGAACCCGACATTATTCCCCCAACCGCGGGAATGATGGTCTTAAGGCAAAGTTGGTAACAGACTCCGAACAGATCATTACGGGGAGGGGAGAACTCGAGTATCAACAGTTGCCCGCCATGTCTCAGTACTCTCACCATCTCACAGATTCCTTTCCGGTGATGCTCGATGTTTCTCAGGCCAAATGCGATGGTGACCGTGTCGAAACGATTGTCCTCAAATGGAAGGTGCAGGGCATCCGCCCTCAGAAGAGTTATCCGCCTGCCAAGTCCGTTTTTTTTGGTCTTTCTCCCGGCAATCCGAAGCATCTCCTCCGAGAGATCAATACCCACGATCTCAGCCGCCTGATTGTTCTCGGCAAACCGGATGGCTACGTCACCGGTGCCGGTACAAATGTCGAGTATTCTGTCTTTAGGTTTTGCACCGGCACACCTGACCAGCTCTCTTCGCCATCTCTTGTCGATATTCAAGCTGAGGAGATGATTTAAGAAATCGTATGTGGCGGCAATCCTTGAGAATAGCCTGCTGTTATCGGGTAAAGGCAGTTTGCACCCTCTATGATTCTTTAGGTTCACCAGAAGAGACTTTTTCCTTTGAAAGTTCTCCAATACCGGCGATGCTTCCCAGAATACCTGAGGTCTCCAGAGCCGGCTTCACCGGGTTAATACACTTTTCTAATGCTTGATGTGCAACGCTGATGTTTCGGACGACTACTTGATAGCAAATATTGTGTCAAAAATCAAGCCATAATTGCTGCATGTGGAATATTCGCTTTTCCCTCGAATCGGGAGCAGTATCTGCAGCTTTCCCGCGTAACCAAGCCTTCACACTTCGTCTCCCGCCCAAGGCGGGATGTCGAAGGATGGCTTGGCTGGGGAGCCCTGAAGGCTCCCCTACGCGAAACGGGGAGAATGCAGTGCCTGAGTCTTACATTTATCTTGCTTTTCAGAGTTCGAATGTCCATATTTTGCACGGTGAGGCCATGAGACTTTCGAAGACAATTTTAATCGGGGTTTTGTGTGTTGTTCTGGGCTGGCGCCATCATTCTTCGGCAGCGTCGGAGTTCGCCCTCGAAAAGGACAGCATAGAGATTCACCTGGATTTTCTCAAGCGCTCGGGAAGGGAAGTCTCCTTCCCTCTGGAGATAGCCACCAGAAGACCTAGGGTTGGTCTGGCTCTATCTGGAGGGGGAGCCAGGGGGCTGGCGCAGATAGGGATATTGAAGGTTCTCGAAAGAGAGGATATCCCCATCGATTTTATCGCCGGCACCAGCATGGGAGGAATCTTGGGCGGGCTTTATGCGGCAGGATACTCGGCCGAAGAGTTGGAGAGAATTACGAAGGACATCGACTGGAACGACCTTCTGATCGATACACCTCCAAGGCTCTCGCTTTTTCTTTCCCAAAGAGAGGAAAAGGAGGGCTCGCTTTTTCAGTTTCGCCTAGACGGGCTGAAACCATACATACCTACCGCTCTCACCTCGGGCCAGAAGCTGACCAATCTTTTCACCAATCTATGCATGCGGGCCCATTTGACCTCAAGATGGTTTAAGAATCCCTATTCCAGCTTCGACAACCTGAGGATTCCCTTTCGGGCGGTAACCACAGATTTGGTAACCGGGGAGAGGGTGATTCTCGATTCGGGTGATCTGGCAGAAGCGCTGCGGGCCACCATGGCCATCCCCTTGGCCATCAGTCCGGTTGAGTCGGGAGAAAGACTTTTGGTGGACGGGGGGTTGGTGGATCCCATACCGGTGGAGGTGGCCAAGGAGATGGGAGCGGACGTGGTCATCGCGGTCAATACCGTCTCCCCCCTCCTCCCCGCAGACAGGATCAAAACCCCACTGGACGTGGCCAACCAGGCTACCAGCATCATGTCGCTGCCAAAACAAAGAGAGGAGCTGGGCAAGGCCGATCTTGGGATCACCCCGGATATCTCCGAGTTCTCCTCCATGGATTTTGACCGAACGGCCGAGCTTATCGCCGCAGGAGAAGCCACCGCAGAAAGCCTGATTTCTAAAATAAGAACGATCATCTCCGAGGCCAATCTCGGGGGGTCAGAATCCAACTCTCCTGAGTTTAAGATATGTGAACTGGACTTTCAAGGTAATGATAAAATCGAGACTGACTTCATCCGGGAACTCACAAGAATCAGACCCGAAAGCACCGTCACCCTGGATCAAATCAAATCCGAGTTAGAAAAGATGTATGCTTGCGGCCACTTTTCCGAAGTCCATGCCTGGCTCAAGACCATAGGGTCGGACGAGTATTCTCTGTGCTTCTGGCTGACAGAAAATCCTCCATTGAAAGAGCTTTCTTTTCAAAACAATACCATATACCCCGACTCCATCCTTTTCCAGCGGGTCGACTTTCACCCCATGGAGGTTTTTAATCATAAAGAGGTGCAGCAGATACTGGATTCAGTCGTCGCAACTTACCATCAGGACGGATACAGTCTGGCCCATATCGAGGATGCGGACTATGATTCGACCCCTGCCAGCCTGGAGGTGAAGGTAAACGAAGGAGTGATCTCTCGCATCGATCTTTCGGGAAACAGGCGAACCAGAAACTGGATGGTGATGCGGAATTTTCCTCAAAAGGCGGGAAAACCGTTCAATGCCCACAAGGTCAATTCGGGCATATCCAACATTCACAGTACCGGTCTGTTCGAGAAGGTTAACTTCTCCACGCATCCCACCGGTGAGGAAATCGTGCTCAAGTTGAAGGTCAAGGAGAAGAGGTTCAGTCTTATCAGAGTCGGCGCGCACTATGATGATGAGTACCAGACGGAGGGATTCCTGCAGTTTGTCGACGCCAACGTCTTTGGCGTGGGAAACCGGGTAACCACCCACGCCCAATACGGCGAGAGGAAGCAGATCTATAAGTTGAACTTCAAAGCTGATCGCATATTCAAAACCTACTTAACCTACAAACTCAATATCTTCTATCGCGACGATCACAGAAAGCTGTTTGAGGACCACGAAAAGACAGGTGAGTTCTCCCAACGAAGGCTCGGAGCGGACTTCTCGTTGGGGCAACACATCTCCAGACTGGGGATCATATCAGTGGAGACCAAAGCAGAGAACGTGAAAATCGACCACGGCACTTCCGAAGACGAATACAACATCCGGAGCCTTATCATCAGATCGCTGGTGGACACCTTCGACAAATATCCTTTCCCTCATGAGGGGAAGTATCATCATCTGTACGTGGAGCTGGCAGGAGACATCCTGGGTGGTGACTTGGTTTACCGCAAAGCCTTCACCTCGCTGGAGTCTTACTTCCCCCTGCACCGCAGGGTGAACTTTCATCCGAAGATAGCCATAGGCATCTCGGATGGAACGGTCCCAGTGAGCGAGAGGTTCACCTTGGGGGGCCGCCATGATTTCTATGGCCTGTTCGATGAGGAGTTGAAGGGCGACAAGATGTTTGTGGGAAGCCTGGGGCTGCGATTTAAGTTCTTCCACCGCTTATACTGGACACTGCGTTACGATATGGGGGAAGTGTGGACCAAGCTGGAAAGCATCAAGCTTAAAAGGCTAAAGCATGCTTTCGGCAGCACCCTGGCTCTGGATACTCCTCTTGGTCCACTGCAATTTGGCTATGGCGCAGCCACAAATGAGTGGGATAGATTCTACTTTAGCTTCGGATACGACTTTTAAAAGCTCAGATGAGAGTGGCAGAACCTAACTTAAGTTAGGTTCTGGTTTACCTGCCAATCACCTTTCTTGTACGCAGGCGCTCACGACTGTACCCGGAACAGAATCACCCTGATTGAATCTTGGTGTCGTCAAAAGCCGAAATGAGGGCAGCCGTAGTTTGAAAGCGGCGAATTGGAGTGTTCACCTTCAGGCGAACTGAATTAGAGCTCTCGTCCGGCGACAGCTTCCGTCCTCAGTTGAAGTTGTACGTCCCCTTCAGGGGTAGCTTGACACTTCACGGTAGCCCTGACGCGGCCTTATGATATAGTGGGCGGTATTTTCTCAAAGGGAAGGAAAAGGACGTGGGTTCGAACTTGCCTCGGACGATGCGCATTAGATGATGACCAAACCCATACCCAACCCAAATCAGACCTGTACCGCTTCCGGTTTCTCGGCGTATGCTTGCTCAGCATAGACGCGTTTAAACGCCTCCACCACCTTGGGGTCGAATTGGGTGCCGGCACAACGGTCCAACTCCTCCAAAGCTTCCCAATGAGTCTTGCCCTTGCGATAGGGTCGATCGGTCACCATGGCGTCGAAGGCGTCTGCTACCGCAAGCACTCTTGCGCCGACTGGAATGTGTTTGCCCGGTCTTTTTTCCGGTGAGCCGACTTCCACGAAATAGGTGTGATGGGCTTCCACTATGGGCATGGCTTCCTTAAGCACTCCTCCCACCATTGAGAGTATCTCCATCCCTTTCTGTGGATGAGCATCCACCTCTTTCTTCTCTTCATCCGTCAGGGCGGCGGCTTTCTTAATCAGGTCGGAGCTTATCTCGATCTTGCCAATATCATGCAAAAGAGCCGCAACCTTTATGTTCTCCACCTGACTTCGGGGCAGCTCCATGGCGATGGCAATGTTGGTGGCATAATCCGCGACTCGCAGGGAGTGACTTCTGGTATATTTATCGTAAGACTCAAGGTATTTGGCCAGGATCTCCAGAACCCCCACATAGGCGCTCTTCAACTCCTGAATCTTCTTTTCCTTCTGCTCATAAAGGGTGCCTACCACGTAGCCGGCCAAGATCAAGAATCCTCCCCACAACATTAAATCGCTGACCAGAAGCACGCTGCCGGTTTTGCCCTGGAAAATGTGGGGACTGTTGACAGCGGTGAAGACAATCAGGGCCACACAGAACACCGCAGTGAGGATAGACATCCTCCTGCCCAGAACGTATCCGGAAACCAGAACAGGAAGATAATAGAAGTTCAGAAAAGCCAACTGTTGAAATACGAAGAAACTGGCGGATACAACTATCAGCGATACGACCAGGACCAGGATTTCTTCAAAATGCTTGAAGACGAAATCCTTGACTTTCTCCATGGAGCCCCCCTGCATAAAGGACGATTTAACGTTACAGCGTGTCGAACAGGCGTTAAGGCAAGAAGCGTATTGAAACCTTGGCAATCTCTTCTCAATCTAACATATCGGAGCGTCCACCTTCGGCTTTAGCAGGGCAAGTCAGATTCCTTAGGGTTGATCCTTGAGAGGGGTGGGGTGATGGTTCTATAGCTATCCAGCGCGAGCCTTCAGTCTGCAAAGCAGATGGTTGATTTGAGGGCTTGTGCGCTCAACGCAAGCAGCTGGGTTCAATCCTGGTGTCCCTTAAGTCCACGTTAAGGGATTGCTTCGTCGCCTCGCCTCTGGCGGAGTTCCTCGCAATGACAGGTCTGTCTTGGGTCATTGCGAGTCCCCCGTACGGGGGACGAAGCAATCCCCTGAATCTGAGCACGCTGGTTCGGAACCGCGTTTTTTAAAGCGATTGAAAGAGTCTTGAGGGGCCACCGGGATTAAGGCCCGTACAGTAAAAAAAGCGGCGCAGGCTCGGTTCCGAACCTGCGCCACTTGGGAAGTTAGCTGCCTTGGGTGGACCTAATCACATATCGGTGGCGGCCCGCCCTTGAAGAGATAGCTCACCAGATAGACCACGTCCCCCACGTTTATCACATCATCAGAGTTGATGTAGCCTGCCTGGAGAGGTTGAGGTTCTGCTCCACCACGGTAAAGGTAGTTGGTCAAGTAAACCACGTCACCCACGTCGATCATCTCATCATCATTAACGTCACCTGGGATAAACAGAGAGAACGTGAATGGCTGGGACTGAAAATCGCTTTGATTCCCGGCCAGATCAAATGCCCGAACCCTCCAGCAATAGGAGGTGTCGGGGTTTAAAGATTGTCCATCCGGAACGGTATAGAGATTGTCCACCAGGCTGTCAACTGTGGTCACATCAGCGGTGAATTCGCTGTCAGGCGAGTATTGCAACGTATATCTCTCCGGCGCGGAGGATTTGATTTCATTCTTGACAAGCGCAGGCTTCAATAGAGACATTGCCGACGACCATTGGAAAGTTGGCGTGGTATCACATATAAAGGTATCATTTGCTGGATAAATCAGGGATGGTGTCTCCGGTGCTTGTGTGTCCACAGTGAACATGAAAGGAGTCTGATACCCACTGGAGTCCCCACTTTCCATCACCGCCTGCACCCGCCAGAAATAGGTGGTGTCGTCCAAGCTCATGCCGCCCGGGAGCTCATAGAATTCATCGGGGATATCCGGTATGGTTGTAACACCGGTCAGGAAAGCGTCATCTTTGCAGTATTGCAGGGTATAAGTGATACTGGAAGGCGAAATGGTCTGGTCGCTTTTCCGGTAACCGGTAGACCATTCAAACCGGGGCGTATCGTCGTTGATATAGGAGAGATCTTCCGGATAAGCAAGATCAGGGGGAGAGAACTGATCAGCAGCGAAGTATATGTTCCAGTCGCCGTCTCTGTCGGATCCCCAGATAAAGCAAGGGTTCCCCGACGGATCGAACAGGCAGGCGGGTTCGTAATCGTTGTTCGGATCACTGGTCACCTGTTCAGCCGAGGACCAGCTTGAACCGCCATAAAAGCTGGCGAATACGTCCCAATTCCCACACCTATTGCTCATCCAGGTCAATGCCATCCGCCCAGAAAGGTCGGCACCTATATTGGGCATGATATCGTTGCCCGGATCGGAGGTGATTTGCACCTCGGCAGACCATCCGCTTCCGTTGTTATAGCTGGCGTATATGTTCGCATCCCCGTCTCTCCAGCTGTGCCAGGCTGCCCAGAGGTTGCCGGATGCGTCTGAAGCTATGGTTGGAGCCAGGTCGTCGCTCTGATCAGTAGTTATTGGAATCAACTCAGACCAAACTCCCTGGTCATAGTGAATGGAGTAGATATCCCAGTTCCCATTTCTGTTAGTGGACCAGACCACCCAGAGCCCGCCGAAAAGGTCGCCTACACCCACCGGATCAGAATCATCGTGCAAGTCACCGGTTATGGTCATACGGGATGACCAGGAACCATCATAATATCTGGCAAATATGTTGGAATTGACGTTCTGGTTAACCGTTCTCCACCCCTTCCACACCACCCAAACTCTGCCCTGCGTGTCTGCGGTCATAGCTGGTTCTACGTCATAGTCCGCCCCCGCAGTTATTATCTGTGGGGATGACCAGCCACCGGGAGTGTGATAGCTGACGCTTATGTCCATATTCGGATAGTAGCCGGCATTGTCTGTCAGGCTCTGCCAGGCAACCCAAACATTGCCCAGGATATCCGTGGCCATGCTTGGATGGAAATCCCAGTACTGACGAACCACCACCGCCTCGGCGGAAGACCAGGACGTGCCGTTGTATGAGCTGGAGTAGATGTTGGAACGCACGTCCCTCCCCGTTTCCCAGGTAGCCCAGATGGTGCCGGATGAGTCGCTGGTCATGGCCGGACTTCCATCTGAGAACGAGTTGGTGGTAACCTGCATGGCGCTCCAATCCGAGGTCCCGCATCCCTCCGGCATCTCGGTCGAGTCGCTGGCTTGCGCAGCCTGGGTCTGAACGCCGATGGTGAGGGTCGGATCACCCAAAACGTTCATCCCGAAATACCATCCCTGTTCCCAATCCTCAAAACCACCCCAGGCCTGGATTTCAAACCACTGCTTAAAAGCCTCACCAATGCTGTTGCCTTGACCCAGAGGCTGATAAAAGGAGAAAAAATCGAGCATGCTCCCGGACTTGGTGCTGCCGATTGCCAGCAGGCCGTAATCACCAACGAAGATATACCAATTGCCCAGATTATTGATCTCCATGAATTTTGTGTTAGAGCAGGCGAAGAGATTATAGAAAAGGGCATGCGGCTGCAGGGCATGAACCTCGAAATTATACACGCTTCCCCCTCCCGGCTCGGAGTAATCGATATTAAAGGTGTGCGCCCAACAGGAGGAATGTGCACAAAGGTGAACCCATTCATAGTCCTCGAGTAGTTTCTGCTTGTAGTTGGTGGCGATAGTTTCATTGACGTCGGTTATAACGGTCACATCACCGTAAGCATAGTTCAGGTCACAATCGCCGAAATACTCCCAATCATCATCCACGAAGGATAGAGCTCTATGAGGAAGGGAGAGACTGCCGATCCGATAGTTATGATTTTTGGTGAAGTAATTCTGGACAAGCTGGGCTTCGTTTCCCCAGACTAAGCTGGAGGCTGCCAATCTTCCCACCCATATTTCCGGTCCGACGTCTCCTGAACCCGCAGTGAGACCTTCCAGGAGTCCGTCGAAGTCAGAATCTGACCAGGTGCCGTCCAGCTCCATGAAGTAGTAATCGATGGGAAACTCCTCCGGGTCCCATACGTTGAGCTCACACCACGCCACGGGAAGGTCCCCCACCAGCAGGGCACCGACCAGTCCGGAGCTGATCCATCTAAGTCTGAGGCTATCCCGCAGATCCTCATAATCCCCGCCCAACCAGAGGATCTGCTCCACCGTGTAACCGTCATCGATTAGATCGAGCGCGTATTGGTCTATTGATGCCTGAATCTGAGCATAGAGGTCGGTGTTGATTATTACCGCCACCAGGAGATCCTTTGTCTTCGGGATCTGAAGGGGTTTGGGCGAGAATCTCTGAATGGTTCTAACCCTCAGAGGAGCCGACGGAAGCTGCGAGGCCTGGAATTGTTGAAAGCTGGTCGGCTGCCGATTAAGAGGATCAATCCACTCCAACCTCTTCACCTTCTTGGGGTCGATCTTTCTGGATTCACCCAGGGTTGGCCCGATGAAACTAAAGCACGATAGTAGGAATACGACCGCTATTCCCCCCGTCACGATTCTCTTCAACATCTCTTTCCCCTTTCTTCTGCTGCTACATCATAAACGGCACCCATTAAGATACGTCGATCGATTTCTCCTGAAGTTTAAGCTTTTGTGAAAGCAACAAGTCTGTTGGTCTGCTCCGTGTGTTCACGAACTGGCAGATCTTTGGCCTGTATTATATAATATAACAAAATTCCGGCACTCGTCAAGCATAGATGGCAGCAGACTGTGTAGAGAATAATGTAGGGCTCAGGGATAGGGCGGGGGTTGAACCCTTTCCTTCGACCCTGAACTTCGTCCTGAGACTCAGTGTCGAAGGAAGCGCACTCACCCATACGGGTGCCCGTCTGGGCAGTGCGAGGCAGGACCGAAGGGCAGGGTGAACCCCTCTCCACTGTGTGGAGAGGAGGATAGAAGGGGAAGAGGTTAAATCCTCGCCTTCGGTTGGTGTTCCTCACTTTTGCTCCCCGTTGCTGTTCCGTGGAAGGCAGGCATCACCGACAGCCAGCAATATGGATATTATCTGCCGGTTTAGCCGCAAACCCCAAGTCTTTCTTCAAAAAAACGGACATCAGTGATTTGGTGATCCGTAGAAGTTGTTTAATTGAGATAATCTCGTATATTTAAGCCCAGAATGGAATACATGAATTCGGAAGCAAAGCCAAAACGCGACCTAACCACCGGATCGATCACCAGGAACATCTTCTATCTTGCCGGGCCTACGGTTGCCACCATGTTTTTGGAGACTGCTTTCTCTATAGCGGATATCTTCTGGGTGGGGAGGCTGGGAGCGGTGTCGCTGGCGGCGGTGATCTCCTCTGCTTTTTTGATCTGGATCATCTATTCCCTGGTGGGAGCCATCTCTATCGGAGTTACTGCCCTGGTGGCAAGATTCATCGGAGCCAAGCAACCCGAACAAGCCGCCTTCAGTGCCAGGCAGGCCTATCTCTTTTCCATCCTCTTCGCCCTGGGGGTGAGTATTCTCGGCGTCCTGTTCGCCAAGTGGGCCTTCATTCTGATGGGAACGGCACCGGATGTTACTCACCTGGGAGTTCGATACCTCAGGATAATCTTTGCCGGGGCCATCTTTTTCTTTCTGCTTGACGTGCTGGCAGCAATCTTTCGAGCATCCGGCGACACCAAGACCCCCATGCTGATTATTATGGCCAGTGTGGGGTTGAACATCGTTCTGGATCCGGTGCTGATTTTCGGATTGGGTCCCTTTCCGCGAATGGGGACCGATGGCGCTGCTTTAGCCAGCATATTCTCTCAAGGGGTGGCAGGTGCGCTTTTCATTCTCCTGATCATCCGGGGGAAGCTGGCTTTTAAGTTTTCGCTTCTGCCCAAGCTGGATTTGGACCTATCCATGGTCTGGCGGATTTTGCGCGTCGGCATTCCAGCCTCGTCAGCCTGGATACTCTTCAGCGTGGTGTATCTGTTCATAAACAGGATCGTAGCTTTATTTGGAACCGAGGCCATTGCCGCTTTAGGGATCGGCAACCGTATGGAGTCG